>NZ_JAAAXQ010000073.1 GCF_009916105.1 Streptomyces sp. GC420
GGGCAGGGCGAGGTGGACCAGCCGGGTCTTGCGGCGGACGACGCTCTGGGCCCGGCCGGGCGGCAGGCGGTGAGCGGGCCGATCCGGTAGAGCACCTCCGGTTCGTGCGCCCCGTCAGGGAACAGCCCTCCGTGGAAGAGGACCTCACGCGTCAGCGGGGCCCCGTGCCGCTCGGCGTAGGAGGTGAACAGCCGGTCGGAGGCGGTGTTGTCCGGGGTCACGGTCGTCTCGACGGCCCGTACGCCGTGCGCGTCCGCGGTCTTCACGGTCAGCGCGTCGAGCAGTACCCCCGCCAGCCCCCGGCCGCGGTGTGCTGCGTCCACGGCGATCTGCCAGACGACCAGGGTCCTCGGGCTCTCGGGCCGCAGGTAGCCGGTGACGAAGGCGATCGGCTCACCACCGGCGTCCCGTGCCACCAGAGAGGTAGCGGCGAAGTCGCGGCACCACAGCAGATAGCTGTACGAGGAGTTGAGGTCCAGGGCCCGGGAGTCGCGGGCGATCCGCCAGATCGCCGCACCGTCCTCGACGCGCGGCGTGCCGATGACCGGAGTGCTCGCAATGCGCTGACTGCTGGGAATGTTCGGAGATCTCGAATTGTCCAGAGTGCTCGGGGGGACATTCATGCGGCCCGAATTTACCGAGGGAGATCTTGAATTGCATTTCCGTACGAGGTTCCACCGCGCTGGGACACGTGTTATCACGCGCGTGGGTGCGCGTGCGCAGACCCTGGATTCTCGGGGGTAATTGGGGTGATGAATCCGTATAAAACGGGTGGTCTGTGGAGTGTGTCACACGCCTGTCATCGCGAATGGATGTCAGCGGAACCGAGGCGTTTGAGGCCGGGGAAACCGGGCAGGCGAATGCGGGGAGCTACCCCCGGTGAAATCGGGCCCGGTCCCCCTGTATTCGCTCAGGAGATGAATGATTTCCAGGTCTCGTTCGCGGTCTCCAGCGCTTCCTCCGTATTCGCCTGAACGCCCTTCTCGCGCAGGGCCCGCCCGAGACCGGTCAGCGACGCCAGAACCACGTCCGGCGTCGCGTCCGCCCCGTAATGGTTGACCCGGATCATCTCCCCGGCCAGCGCGCCGCCACCCGCGACCAGCGGCAGGGACCCGTCCGCCGTCAGGGCCGCCGCCACCAGCTCGGAGGCGTCCGTGCCGCCGGGCGTGCGCAGCGTCGTCGCGACCGGCGCCGCCTCCCGCGCCTCGCGCACGTACGGCCCCAGGCCGCCGCCCAGCGCCAGGGCGCCCGCCCGGGTCGCCGCCGCGGCCGCCCGGTGCCGGCGCATCACGGTCTCCGCGCCGTCCTCCTCGATCCGCGCCAGGCAGGCCTCCAGTGCCAGCATCTCCAGCTGCGCGGGCGCGTGCAGCAGTGCCTTCCGTCCGCCGTCGATCCAGCGCTCCTTCCAGTCGAGGAGGGAGAGGTACGAGCGGCGCGGCGCCGCGGGATTGGCCGCCATCCGCTCCCAGGCGCGGGCGCTCACGGACACGGCCGAGACTCCCGCGGGCCCGCCCATCGCCTTCTGCGCGCCGATCACGCACAGATCCACGCCCCATTCGTCGGGCAGGAGCGGCTCCGCGCCGACCGAGGCGACGGCGTCCAGCATGAACAGCGCCCCGTGCCCCCGCACGACCTCGCCGATCTCCGCGACCGGGTTGGTGTTGCCGGTCGCCGCCTCCGCGTGGACCAGCGAGACGAAGTCGATCGCCGGGTGCCCGGCGAGCGCCCGGCCGACCTGCTCGGCGGTCACCGCGGTGTGGTACGGCACCTCCAGGTCCACCACCTCGGCGCCCGCGTCGCGCAGCCAGCCCCCGAAGGTCTGCCCGTAGGGGCCGGTGATCACATTCAGCGCGGTCGAGCCGGGCCGTGCCGCCGAGCGGATGCAGCCCTCCAGCGGCAGCAGCGCCTCACCCTGGGTGATCACGACGTCCTGCCGGGTGCCGAGCAGCGCCGCCACCCGCCGCTCGATGGCCGCGAAGCGCGCGGCGGTGAGCGGAGGAAGGTCGAGGAGCGGGTGGGGATGCGGATGTGTCACGGGAGTGCCCTTTTCGAGAATGACCCAGTAATGCGTGCTTCGCCCGAGCATAGGAGGCCGTACGACGGGGCCCGGAGGGCGGTTTCCCCGCGCCCGCGGGCCGCCGCCCGGCCGGACCCGGGCCGCGTCCCCCGCCGCGCGCGTGCCTTCCCGGGCGCTCCGGAACCTCCGTGAACCACCGTGAGCCTCCGCGAACGCTCCCGACCTTGCCGAACCCTCCCCAGGGCCGCTGCCGCGCCGTTCCGGCGCTGTTCTATGGTGCGGGCATGAGCGATGACGAGGTGCTGCATGTGAAGGGGCGGGTGCTCACCGGTCCCGAGGAGGTGCGGGACGAGGTGTGGGTCGTCGGCGGCCGCATCACGTACGAGCGCCCCGCCGGTGCCGGGCCCGGGGACGTCACCACCGTCGAGGGGTGGGCGCTGCCCGGTCTCGTCGACGCGCACTGCCACGTGGGCCTCGGCCCGGACGGAGCGGTGCCCGAGGACGTCGCGGAGAAGCAGGCCCTCACCGACCGGGATGCGGGCACGCTGCTGATCCGCGACGCCGGATCGCCGGTGGACACCCACTGGATCGACGAGCGCGAGGACCTGCCGCGCATCGTCCGCGCGGGCCGGCACATCGCCCGTACCCGGCGCTACATCCGCAACTACGCCCATGAGATCGAGCCGGAGGAACTGGTCGCGTACGTCGCCCGGGAGGCGAGGCGCGGGGACGGCTGGGTCAAGCTCGTCGGCGACTGGATCGACCGGGACACCGGGGACCTCACCTTCTGCTGGACTCGCGAGACGGTCGAGGCCGCCATCGCCGAGGCCCACCGGCTCGGCGCCCGCGTCACCGCGCACTGCTTCGCCGAGGAGTCGCTCGCCCCGCTCGTCGAGGCCGGCATCGACTGTGTCGAGCATGCGACCGGGCTCACCGAGGAGACCATTCCGCTCTTCGCCGAACATGGTGTCGCCATCGTTCCGACGCTGGTCAACATCGCGACCTTCCCCCGGCTCGCCGAGGGCGGGGAGCGCAAGTTCCCCCGCTGGTCGGCCCGTATGCGGCGGCTGCACGAGCGCCGGTACGACACCGTGCGCGCGGCCTACGACGCGGGCATCGCGGTGTACGTCGGCACGGACGCCGGCGGTTCGCTCGCGCACGGACTGGTCGCCGCCGAGGTGGCGGAACTCGTCAAGGCGGGCATCCCGCCGGTCGACGCGCTGTCCGCCACGGCCTGGGGCGCCCGTGCCTGGCTGGGCAGGCCCTCGCTGGAGGAGGGCGCGCCCGCGGACCTGGTGGTGTACGAGACGGACCCGCGGGCGGACGTCCGGGTACTGGCGGCTCCGCGACGGATCGTGCTGAAGGGCCGGGTCGTCGGCTGACGGGAGGGGCGGGCCCGCCCGCCCCTGATGTCGAACGGACAAGCGGTAACCACCCGTTGGGGTGAAGTGGCGCTGGGTTGCTGACCGTTCACCCTCAGTGCGTAAGGATTCGTGGACCGAGACCGCCGGCACCACCCGCGATGTCCCCCATGGCGGGGCGCGGCGGCTCGATGTCCCCTGTCTCCACACCTGTGAGGGTTCCTTCACCATGTCCGTTCTCGTACGCAGCACCGCCGCCCTGCTCTCCGTCGGCACGGCACTCGTCACCGCCGTACCGGCGCACGCCACCGACGAGAAGGGCGGCGGAAACGCGAGCGCCGTCGTGCTGCGCACCGGACTCGACGTCTCGCTGCTCGACAAGTCGGTCCGGATCCCGCTGCGCGCCTCGCTCAACGAGGTGCGGGCCCCCGAGGCGGCCGCCGACAAGACGGCGCTGGCCGTGACCGTGGACGGCGTCGACAAGGGCAGGCCCGTACAGATCCTGCGCGCCGACGTGGCCACCGCCAGGGCGGACGTCACCGAGGGCCGCGCCGAGGCGGAGTCGAACCTGGTGAAGGCGAGGGTGCACGTTCCCGGACTGCCGCTGCTGTCCCTGATCGAGGTCGAGAAGGTCACCTCGAAGGCGGTCTGCGAGGCCGGCAGGCAGCCGGTCGCCGAGTCCAACCTGCTGGGTTCTGTCACCGCCCTCGGCAAGAAGGTCACCCTGTCGACCGGCGGCACGACACGGGTCGCGGTGCCGGGGGTGGGCGAGGTCCGGCTCGACCTGTCCCGCGAGGAGACCACGAGCACGACGGCGGCGGCGACCGCCCTGGAACTCAAGGTGTCCGTCGACCCGCTGGAGCTGAACGTGGCGGAGGTGGAGGGCACGGTCACGCTGGCCCAGGCCACCTGCACCTCGCCCTCGAGCCCGGCCTCCGGGCCGGGGTCCGGTTCGGGGAATGAGGCCGCGCCGGAGACGGAGACCGCGGCGGAGCCGGAGGGCGAGGCCGCGGAGGAGGCCTCCGGCGACACGCCGGGCATCGCCGCGCAGTCGGCGGGCGAACCCGGCAGGGCGAACCTCGCCGAGACCGGCGGCAGTTCCCTCACCCCGTACCTGGCGGGCGGCGCCTTCGCCCTCGTCGCCTCGGGCGCCGGAGCCGTGGCCCTGGCCCGCTCCCGCCGCCGCGGCTGACGGCCGCGACGCGCCCCTCGCGAATGGCCCTTCAGGACTGGCCCGTTGGGCGGGCCCACCGGCCGGGAGGGCGGCGAGCTCCCACGCCGCCCTCCCTCCCACCCCGGTGAGCGGTCCGAGGAGGCGAAAGAACCGCCTCCCCGGACCGCTCAGCCGTCCAGGGCCTTGCCCAGAGCCGGCAGGAAGACGTCCGTGGTCGCCCGGTCCCGTACGGCGAGGCGGAGCCAGTCGGGGCCGAGGCCGGGGAAGGTGTCGCCGCGGCGGGCCGCGAAGCCCAGGTCGCGCAGCCGCTCCCGGACCCGGTCTGCTCCGGGGACCCGGATCAGCACGAAGGACGCCTCGGGGTCCGGCGGTGTCCACACCTCGTCGAACGCGGCCAGCCCGGCCAGCAGATGGCCACGGTCGGCGGCGATCGCCCGGGCGGCCGCCTCCGCCTCCGCCAGTGCCGGGGGCGCGGTGCACGCCTCGGCCGCGACCAGGGCGGGGGAGGAGACCGGCCACAGTGGCTGGGCGCGCTCGAGGACCGCGATCGTGGCCGGGTCCGCCAGGACGTAGCCGATGCGCAGGCCCGCCAGCCCCCAGGTCTTGGTGAGGCTGCGCAGCACCACCAGGCCCGGTACGTCGGTGCGCGGGGCGAGTGCCTCGCGCTCGCCGGGCACCGCGTCCATGAACGCCTCGTCGACGACCAGCGTCCGCCCGGGGCGCGCGAGCCGTTCGATCAGCCCGGCCGGGTGCAGCACGGACGTGGGGTTGGTCGGGTTGCCGATGACCACCAGGTCCGCCTCGTCGGGAACGGCGTCCGGATCCAGCCGGAACCCGTTCCCGGCGCTCAGCACGACCCGCCGCACCTCGTGCCCGGCGTCCCGCAGCGCGGCCTCGGGCTCGGTGAACTGCGGGTGCACGACGACCGGGTGACGGAACGTCAGGGCGCGGGCGAGCAGCACGAAGGCCTCCGCGGCCCCGGCCGTCAGCAGCACCCGGGACGGCGGGAGGCCATGGCGGTGCGCGACCGCCGCCCGGGCCGCCGAGCCGTCCGGGTAGGCGGCCAGAGCGTCCAGGGAGGCGGCGATCCGCTCCCTGAGCCATTGGGGCGGCGTACCGGCACGCACGTTCACCGCGAGGTCGACCAGCCCGGCGCCGCCCCTGACCTCCGCGTCCCCGTGGTGCCGCAGGTCGCAGGGATCAGTGGGCATGGGCGTGGCCGCCGTGCTGGTGTCCGTGTCCGGTGCCCTGACCGTCGCCGTGGTGGTGACCGTGGTGGTGGCCGTCGTCGTCCGGGTGGAAGTGCGGCTGCTGCGGAGCCCCGACCCTGTCCTCGAAGCCGGGCAGCGCTATCCGGTACACGCACGCGTCGCAGTTCATCCGCAGGTCGCCCTTCACCGCCTCCTCGTAGCGCTCCAGCACCAGGGACATCAGCTCCTCCGTGGGGCCGATGACATCCGCCGACCGCACCTGAGTCTCCGGGTGCGCCGCTGCCCAGTCGGCGGTCTGCCGCCGCACCCGGTCCGGCAGGATGCCGGTGAACAGGAAGTACGGCAGCACCACGACACGGCTCGCGCCGAGCCGGGCGCAGCGGTCGAGACCGGCCGGCACATCGGGTGCGGCCAGCGACACGAACGCCGTCTCCACGCCCGCGTAGCCCCGGCCCTCCCACAGCAGCCGCGCCGCCTTGTGCACCTCGGCGTTGGCGTCCGGGTCGGTGGAACCGCGGCCCACCAGCAGCACGGTCACGTCGGCACGGTCCCACGCCGCCCCGCCGGCCGGTCCGCCGCCGAGCGCCTCGTCGACCCGCCGCTCCAGCACGGACAGCAGCGCCGGATGAGGGCCCAGCGGACGGCCGTAGGTGTAGGAAATGCCCGGGTGCCGTTCCTTCTCCCGGGCCAGTGCCGCCGGGATGTCGCCCTTCGCGTGCCCGGCCGACACCAGCATCAGCGGGACCGCGGCGAAACGCCGCACCCCGCGCTCCACCAGCTCGGTGACGGCCTCCCCGAGCGGCGGCGGCGACAGCTCGATGAACCCGCCGGCAACGGGCAGTCCGGGACGGCGCTCGCCCAGCGCCCGTACGAAGTCCCGGAACGCCCCGGCCCCCGCTTCGTCACGGGTGCCGTGGCCGGCGATGAGCAGGGCGGGCGGGGTGGTCACAGGTTCTCCTCGGTAGGTGTGGCGGTGCTCTGCCAGCGGTAGCCGCGCGGGGTCACCATCCGGCCCGCGACCTCGCGGGTGGCGGTGTTCCCGACCGTCACGACGGTCATCATGTCGACCGTCGCCGGGTCCAGCGCGGCCAGCGTCGTGAGGCGGCTGCTCTCGTCCGGGCGGGACGCGTTGCGTACGACGCCGACGGGGGTGCGGGGCGCGCGGTGCTCGGCGAGGATGCCGAGGGCCTTCGGCAACTGCCAGTCACGGCCCCGGCTGCGCGGGTTGTAGAACGTCACGACGATGTCGGCCTCGGCCGCCGCCCGTACCCGCCGTTCGATGACCTCCCACGGCGTGTGCAGGTCGGACAGGCTGATCGAGACATGGTCGTGGCCGAGCGGCGCCCCCAGGATCGCGGCGGCCGCGAGCGCGGCCGTCACACCCGGGACGCCCACGACGTCGATGTCCGCGGAGGCCTCGGCGAGGGCGGGCGAGGCCATCGCGTACACGCCCGCGTCCCCGCTCCCGATGAGGGCCACCGCGTGCCCGGCACGGGCCTCGGCGACGGCGGTACGCGCCCTCTCCTCCTCGGCGCCCAGTCCGGACTCCAGGATGCGGGTGCCCGGCAGCAGCAGGTCCCGGATCTGGTCGACGTACTGGTCGAGGCCGACCACGACGGAGGCCCGGCGCAGCTCCGCGCGGGCCCGCGGCGTCAGCAGGTCCCGGGCTCCGGGCCCGAGCCCGACAACGGCGAGCCGCCCGCGCGGCCGCCGCCGGGCCACCGCGCACGTCGCCATCGCCGCACGGCCCGGCGGCGCCGACTTCCGCTTGGGAACCAGCAGTTCGCCGCCCCCGCTGCCGGCCAGCGCCGCCGCCTCCGCGACGGACGGCGTGCCCACGGCGTCGAGCGGTGCCCGCGACGGATTCGGCACCTCGATCCCGGCCAGTTCCCCGGCCCCGTACACCCGGAGCGGGACCCCGAGCGCCCGCGCGGCGCCGACGATGCCCGGCTCCCCGGCCTTCGCCTCGACGGTCGCCACCTCGGCCACGGACCTCACCGACAGCCCGGCCGAGGCCAGTGTCTCCTCGACCAGCCCCAGCACCTCGTCCACCGGAGCACCCTTGCTGGCGCCGACCCCGACCACGAGCGAGGGCGGCCGCAGGACGGCGGTTCCTCCGCCGAGTGCCACGATCCGGTCGGTGACGACGAGGCGGTACTCCGCACCGCTGCCCCCGTCCGCCGGGTCCGGGGCGCCGGCCGGCCGCGGCCGCGCGTCCGTGACGGCCGTTTCCTGCCGCCCCAGCGGACTCCCGCCGGCGCGGCCGGACGGCTCGTCGTCCCGGTGTCCGGCGCGGCTGCCCGTCCGAGTGGGATCGCCCGTGACACCGGCGTCCGCCGGGCGGACCGCCCCGGCCCCGTCCGCCGGCCCGGCCGTCTCCCCGGCGGCGACGCCGGCCGGGTGGGGCCGGTGGGGTGTGCCCGATGCGTGAGCACCGGCCCCCTGCCCCGCCGCGCGGCCGGCAGCGGACACCAGGCGCGACGCCGAGCCGTGCGCGGCGTCGGAGGCGAGACCGGCCGACGCGGGGGGAGACGCGGGGACACCGGCCGGGCCGGGCTCGGCGTCCGCGGTCCCGGGGACGTGACCGGCCGGGTCGGGACGTACGTTCGGCGGGAGCGCGGGCAGCGGCCAGGCCGCGTCCGCGTGCAGGGCGACCCGCTCGCCGTCCAGGATCGCGCGGGTCACGGCCGCGGTCGCACCCTCGACCGGGAGGCCGAGGGTGTCGAGCCCGGGGATGCCCCGTGCGTCCGTCGCCGTCGTGACGACCGGCTCGCAGCCCAGCACCTCCGACACCTCGCGCGCCAGCGCGTTCGCCCCGCCGCCGTGGCCGCCCAGCAGCGCGACGGCGTGGCGTCCCGCGTCGTCGACGCAGACGACGCCGGGGTCCAGCTCCTTGCCCGCGAGCAGGGGCGCGACGATCCGTACGACGGCCCCGGTCGCCAGGAAGCACACCAGCCGCTCGCACTCCGCGAAGGCCCGCTCGACGGACTCCCGTACCGGACCGTCGTACACCTTCGTCCGGCCGGGCCAGGCCGCGGCCAGCCGGTCGCGGGCCGCCGCACCCGCCGCCGTGGCGGAAATCAGGCCGATCACAGCTGCTTCGCTCCTTCGCGCAGGGACTTGCGGGCCGCCGGGTCGGCCCGGCGGAAGCCGTGGAAGTGGCCCGGGTGGTAGAGGTGCGACCGCGTGCCGGACGCGGACAGCGCCGGGCCGACCAGGAACAGCGTGTGCTTCCAGAGCCTGTGTTCCTTGACGGTCTCCTCCAGCGTGCCGATCGTGCAGCGCAGCACCAGTTCGTCCGGCCAGGTCGCCTGGTAGGCGACGACCACCGGCGTCGAGGTCGGATAGCCGCCCTCCAGGAGTTCCTGGGTCAGCTGCCCGGAGCGGGCGGCGGACAGGAACACCGCCATCGTGGTGCCGTGCCGGGCGAACTCCCTGACCTCCTCGCCCGGCGGCATGGGCGTCTTGCCACCGCCGAGCCGGGTCAGGATCACGGACTGCGCCACCTCGGGGACCGTCAGCTCGCGCTGCGCGATCGCGGCCACGGCCGAGAACGACGAGACACCCGGCACGATCTCGACCTCCAGGCCGAGCGCCGCGCACCGGTCCAACTGCTCCTGGGTGCCGCCCCACAGCGCCGGGTCGCCCGAGTGCACCCTGGCGACGCGCAGCCCGTCCCGGGCCGCGCGCTCGTACACGGCGACGACGTCCTCCAGCGACAGCTTCGCCGAGTCGAGGACCTCGGCGCCGTCCCGGGCGTGTTCCAGCACCTCGGCCTGCACGAGGGAGGCGGCCCAGATGACCACGTCCGCGTCGGCGATGGCCCGTGCGGCCCGGAAGGTCAGCAGGTCGGCCGCGCCGGGCCCGGCGCCGACGAAGGTCACTTTGCCGGTGGTCCCCTCGGGGTCCTCGGATGCGGCTGCGGCCATGGTGGTGGTCCTCTCGGATGGTGGTCGTGCGGACGGATCGGATATGCGCGTGCCCACCACGGAGCCCGCGGCCGGGCCACGGCCCGCGTGCGGCCGGCCCCCGGTGCTCCCGCCGGTGCACGGCCCCGCACCGGGGCCGGCTGCGTGCGGCTCGGCGCTGGTGCCTTCGCCCGTGCGTGCCCGCGCTCCGGGGGCTTGGCCCGCGTGCGGATCCGTGCCGGTGCCTTCGCCGGTGCGTGCCCGCGCTCCGGGGGCTTGGCCCGCGTGCGGCTCGGCGTCGGTGCTCTCGTCGGCGTGCGGGGCCGTGCCGGTGTCTCGGCCCGCCTGCGGATCCGTGCCGGTGTCTTGGCGGGTGCCGGGTTCCGTCCCGTGGGCCGGGCACGCGGGCGCTTCCGCACCGAGTGGTCCCGCTCCCGGGTCGCCCGGGTGCGGCTCCGCGCCGGTCGCGGCGCCGCGGCCACCCGTGCGCGGAACGGGGCCTGATCCGGTTTCCGTGCCGGCGCCCCGCGCGGAGCGCGATCGCACGCCGGTCACAGCTTGCCCCCGCGTCCGCCCTCGCGCCGCGCGGGCGCGATCAGCGTCGACAGGTACGGCAGCGGCCCGTCCGCCAGCTCCTCGGCGCCGTGGATCGACTCGCCGGGCAGCCCCAGCGACGACCCCCACACCGCGCCCTCGGCCCGGCCCGTGGCCCGCAGCATCGCCGCCACCTCACGCGCCTGCCGCCCGAACTTGTACGCCACGACCGTGCCCGGGCCCTCCAGCGCCTCCTTCAGCACCGCCCGGCCGGCCGTCACCGGTACGAGGGTCAGCGGCTCGGTGCCCTCGGTGAGCACCGCCCCGCTGCGGGCCGCCAGGTCCTGCATCGCCGTGATGCCGGGCACCGTCTCCACCGCGGTCTGTGGCACCAGACGGGCGACGGTCTGCGCCAGGTACGTGAACGTGGAGTACACATTGGGGTCGCCGATCGTCGCGAACGCCACCGTGCCGTGCTCCCGCAGCAGTTCCGCCACGCGCGCGCCGGCCGCGTCCCACGCGGTCTCGCGCCGGGCCCGGTCACTGCGCTCGTTGAGCGCGAACACCACCCGCACGATCCTGTCCGGGGCGATGTGGTGCAGCACCGTGGCTTCGGCCCGCCCGCGCTCGCCCGTATCCATCACGGGTACGACGACGACACCCGCGGCGCGCAGGGCGCCCACGCCCTTGACGGTCACCAGTTCGGGGTCGCCGGGCCCCATCCCGACCCCGATGAGGCGATATGTGGCGGTCGTCATGATGGTGTCGCTCCTCGTCCGAAGGTGGCCGCCGGGCCGGCGGCCCTGTCGACCAGGCGCCGCGCCACCGACGGTGCGGCGGCCCAGTGCAGATGCAGATAACTGGCGTGCACGCCACCGAGTACGAAGCCCTCGACACGGCGCTCGGGCCGGGTGAAGCCCCACGCGGGCGTCGCCCCGCCGCCCACCGCGCCGATCGTCCCGCTGCCCGGCTCCGTCACCGTGCGGTGGAACTCGTGGCCCCGGATCCTGGTGCCGGCGTCGGCCAGCACGCTGTCCGCGACCGCGACCGCGTCCCGGTAGCCCAGCGTCAGCCGCTCCGACATCCGCGCGTCCGCCTCCAGCACCCCGCACATCGGCATGCCGTCCAGCGAGCGCGACAGATACAGCAGCCCGGCGCACTCGGCGGCCACCGGGGCGCCGGAGGCGGCCAGTTCCGCGACCGCCCGCCGCAGGGGCTCGTTCTCCGACAGCTCGGGCGCGTACACCTCGGGGAAGCCGCCGCCGATCACCAGCGCGGCCGTGCCCTCGGGCAGTTCCTTGTCGCCGGCCGGGTCGAAGACGACGACCTCCGCCCCGGCGGCGGCCAGCAGTTCGGTGTTCTCCGCGTACGAGAACGTGAACGCGGGCCCGCCCGCGACCGCGACGACGGGCCGCGGTCCCGGGCGTCGTCCCGGTTTCCCGGCCATGCCGGCCGCGGGGTCCCACGGGGCGTCCGGCAGCGGCGGGGCACTGCGCGCCAGCGCGTACAGCGCGTCCAGGTCGCACCCGGCCCGCACCCGTTCGGCCAGCGCGGCCACCGACTCGACCGCCTCGCGCCGCCGTTCGGCCACCGGCACCAGACCCAGGTGACGCGACGGCGTGCCGACGTCCGCGTCCCGTCGCAGCACCCCCAGTACCGGCACCCCTGCCTCTTCGAGCGCCGCCCGCAGCAGTTCCTCGTGCCGGTCGGACGCCACCTTGTTGAGGATCACGCCCCCGATCCGCACCAGCGGGTCCCAGGACGCGAAGCCGTGCACCAGCGCCGCCACCGACCTCGACTGCGACGAGGCGTCCACGACCAGCACCACCGGCGCCCGCAGCGCCTTCGCCACCTGCGCCGTCGACGCCAGCTCGCCCTGCCCGGCCGCACCGTCGTACAGCCCCATCACGCCCTCCACGACCGCCAGGTCGCAGCCGGCGGCCCCGTGCAGGAACAGCGGCGCCAGCAGTTCCTCCCCGCACAGGTACGCGTCGAGGTTCCGGCCCGGGCGGCCGGTGGCCAGCGCGTGGTACCCGGGGTCGATGTAGTCGGGGCCGACCTTGTGCGGGGACACGGCGAGGCCGCGCGAGGCGAAGGCGGCCATCAGTCCCGTCGCGACGGTGGTCTTGCCGCTCCCGGAGGCGGGTGCGGCGATCACGAGGCGCGCCGGGGCGGACGGGCGGGGCGCGGAGTTCACCACTCGATGCCCCTCTGGCCCTTCTGGCCCACGTCCATGGGGTGCTTCACCTTCGACATGTCGGTGACCAGATCGGCTAGGTCCACCAGCTTCTCCGGGGCGTTGCGGCCCGTGACGACGACGTGCTGGGTGCCGGGGCGGTCGCGCAGCACGGCGACCACCTCGTCGGTGTCGACCCAGCCCCAGTGCATCGGGTACGCGAACTCGTCGAGCACGTACAGCCGGTACGTCTCGGCCGCCAGGTCGCGCTTGACCTGCTCCCAGCCCTCCCGGGCCGCCTCCTCGCTCGTGGCGATGTCCCGCTGCACCCAGGACCAGCCCTCGCCCATCTTGTGCCAGGCGACGCTCCCGCCCTCGCCGCTCGCACCGAGCACGCGCAGCGCCCGCTCCTCGCCGACCTTCCACTTGGCGGACTTGACGAACTGGAACACCCCGATCGGCCAGCCCTGGTTCCAGGCGCGCAGCGCGAGCCCGAACGCCGCCGTCGACTTGCCCTTGCCGACGCCCGTGTGGACGACGACCAGCGGACGGTTACGGCGCTGACGGGTCGTCAGTCCGTCGTCCGGTACGGCACTCGGCTGTCCCTGCGGCATTACGCTGCCCTCCCCGTCGTCGTTCCCCGCGTCGTCCCGCGGGCGTCCTGTACGTCGCGCACGTCGCGCACCAGCCCGGCGATGCTGTCCGCCCGCAACTCGTCCAGGGCCACGGCCGTGCCGCCGAGGTCCGCCGCGAGCCGGCCCGCCAGCCCCAGCCGCACCGGCCCGGCCTCGCAGTCCACGACGACCGAGGCCGTGCCGCCGGCGGCGAACAGGCGCGCCGCGCGGGTGGCGAGCGCGAGCGGGTCCCCGGACCCGGCCGCTCCCGCCGCGCCGCTCCCGCCGCTTTCACCGCGGCCTGCCGCCGAGGTCGCCCGGCCGTCCGTCACCACGACGAGCAGCGGCCGGCGCGCCGGGTCCCTCAGCCGCTCCACGCGCAGCACCTCGTGGGCCTTCAGCAGCCCGGCGGCGAGCGGCGTACGGCCGCCCGTCGGCAGCGACTCCAGCCGGGCCGCCGCCGCGTCCACCGAGGACGTCGGCGGCAGTGCGAGCGCCGCCTCCCTGCCGCGGAAGGTGACAAGACCGACCTTGTCGCGCCGCTGGTACGCGTCGAGCAGCAGCGAGAGCACGGCACCCTTCACGGCGCCCATACGCTGCCGCGCCGCCATCGACCCGGAGGCGTCCACGACGAAGAGCACCAGGTTGCCCTCACGGCCCTCCCGGTCGGCCTGCCGCAGATCGCCGCGCCGCACCACCAGCCCCGGGCCGCTCCGTCCGCGCGCCCGCTGGTGCGGGGCGGCCGCCAGTACCGTCGCCGCCAGGTGCAGCTTGGTCAGCGCGCCCCTGGGCCGCCGCGCCCCCGTGGTCCGCCCGTGCTCCGTACGCGCCCGCGACCTGCGGCCCGCCGCGCCCTCACCGAGCCCGGGCACGGTCAGGACGCGGGTGCGGAAGGGGTCGGCGGGGCGTACGGCGGTCTGCTCGGGCGCGGATCCGCCCTGCCCGGCGCCCTCGCCCTGGCCCGCCCGTGCGGCCTGCGCCTGCCCGGCCGGGGACGCGTCGGGCGCCTGGGGTGCGCCGGCCGCGTCCGTCTCCCGCGCGGGGGCGTCGCCGGGCCCGCCGGGCCCGTCCTGCGGCGGCCGTCCGCCCCCGCCGCCCGGACCGTCCGGGCCGGGGTCGTCGTCGCCCTCGTCGTCCGCGTCGCCGCCGAACTCCTCCAGGGTCTCGTCGAGCTTGTCCTCGTCCAGGCCGGGCGCGTCGAAGGGATTGCGCCGCCTGCGGTGCGGCAGCGCCAGCAGCGCCGCCTGCCGCACGTCCTCGGCGAGCACCTCCGTACGGCCCGCCCAGGCCGCCAGCGCCGTGGCCGTACGCGCCATCACGATGTCCGCGCGCATGCCGTCCACCTCGAAGGCCGCGCATGTCGCGGCGATCTGCCGCAGCGCGCCGTCGCCCAGCCGCACGGAGGACACCAGTTCCCGCGCGGCGGCGATGCGCCCGCGCAGGGCGGCCTCCTCGTCGGCCCACCGGGCGGCGAAGCCGGCCGGGTCGTCCTCGTAGGCCAGTCGCCGCCGCACGACCTCCACACGCTGCCCGGGCTCGCGGGAGGCCGCGACCTCGACGGTCAGGCCGAATCGGTCGAGGAGCTGGGGCCTGAGCTCCCCCTCCTCGGGATTCATGGTCCCGACCAGCAGGAACCGTGCGGCGTGCCGGACGGAGACACCCTCGCGTTCGACGTACGAGGCGCCCATCGCGGCGGCGTCCAGCAGGAGGTCCACCAGGTGGTCGTGCAGAAGGTTGACCTCGTCGACGTAGAGGATCCCCCGGTGTGCGGCCGCGAGCAGCCCCGGCTCGAAGCTCTTCACGCCCTCCGAGAGGGCCCGCTCGATGTCGAGCGCCCCGACGAGCCGGTCCTCGGACGCCCCGACGGGCAGCTCCACCATCCGTGCGGGCCGCGACACCCCGGGGGTCTCCTCGTGCGGGCCGTCCGGGCACAGCGGATCGGGCCCGGCGGGGGCGCAGGAGAACCGGCACCCCGAGACGACCTCCACCTCCGGCACCAGGGCCGCCAGTGCCCGCACGGCGGTCGATTTCGCGGTGCCCTTCTCGCCGCGCACCAGCACGCCGCCGACCCGCGGCGACACCGCGTTCAGCAGCAGTGCCAGCCGCAGGTCGTCCTGCCCGACGATCGCGGTGAAGGGGTAGGGGACGCTCACGCGAAGACCTCCTGGTCCGTGGAGCCGGCGGTGATCAGTCGTTCGGGGGGAGCGGGCTCCCGGTGCGCCGGGAAGATCACTCGCCGCCCTCCAGATCGCCCTCGAGTTCGAGGTAGGTCTCCCGGAGCCGGTCCAGGGTGTCCTGTTCCGGCTCCGCCCACAGTCCGCGGTCGGCCGCCTCCAGCAGCCGCTCGGTGATGCCGCGCAGCGCCCACGGGTTGGACTTCCGCATGAAGTCGCGGTTCTCCGGGGCGAAGACGTACTCGGCCGAGAGCTTCTCGTACATCCAGTCGTCCACGACGCCCGCCGTCGCGTCGTAGCCGAAGAGGTAGTCGACGGTCGCCGCCATCTCGAAGGCGCCCTTGTAGCCGTGCCTGCGCATGGCCGCCATCCAGCGGGGGTTGACCACCCGCGCGCGGAACACCCGGTGGGTCTCCTCGCCGAGCGTGCGCGTCCTCACCTGGTCCGGCGTCGCCGAATCGCCCACGTACGCCTCGGGCCCCGTGCCCGTCAGGTGACGGACCATCGCCACCATCCCGCCGTGGTACTGGAAGTAGTCGTCGGCGTCGACGAGGTCGTGCTCCCTGGTGTCGACGTTCTTCGCCGCGACCTGGATCCGCCGGAACGCCGTCTCCATGTCACCGCGCGCCGCGCGCCCGTCCAGTCCGCGCCCGTAGGCGTAGCCGCCCCACACCGCGTACACCTCGGCGAGGTCCGCGTCGCTGCGCCAGTTCCGCGCGTCGATCAGCGGCAGCAGGCCCGCCCCGTACGCCCCCGGCTTGGAGCCGAAGATCCGGGCCGTGGCCCGGCGCCGGTCTCCGTGCGACGCCGTGTCCTCCTCCACATGGGCCCGTACGAAGTTCACCTCGTCCGGCTCGTCCAGCGCGGCCACCGCCCGTACCGCGTCGTCGATCAGCGCGACCACGTGCGGGAAGGCGTCCCGGAAGAAGCCGGAGATGCGGACCGTCACGTCGATGCGCGGCCGGCCCAGCTCGTCCGGCGGCACCACCTCGAAGCCGGTGACGCGCCGCGAGGCGTCGTCCCAGACCGGGCGGCAGCCGAGCAGCGCCAGGATCTCGGCGATGTCGTCGCCCTGCGTCCGCATGGCCGACGTGCCCCACACCGTCAGCCCCACGGACTTCGGGTAGTCGCCCGTGTCCGCGAGGTAGCGGGCCACCAGGGAGTCGGCGAGCGCCTGGCCGACCTCCCACGACAGCCGGGACGGAATCGCCTTCGGATCGACGGAGTAGAAGTTGCGGCCGGTCGGCAGGACGTTGACCAGCCCGCGCGTCGGGGAGCCGGAGGGGCCCGCCGGGACGTAACCGCCGTCCAGGGCGCGCAGGATGTGGTCGATCTCGTCCGTCGTACGCGCCAGCCGCGGCACCACCTCACGGCAGGCGAACTCCAGCACGGCTACGGCGTCCCGGCAGGTGGGTCCGGGAGGCGTGTCCCCGGAGGGCACGGCGCCGTCCAGCACCTCCCGTACGAGGTCCGGGACCCCGGCCGCCTCCCAGCCGCGCGCCTCCATGCCCTCGGCGAGCCGCCGGCACAGCCGCTCCAGCAGGTCGATCGCGTCGGCGCCGGTCCTCGCCGGCCCGTCCACCAGCACCGTCAGCGCCTCGGGGACCTTGACCGCGGCCCCGGGTTCGGCCAGCAGCGCCTTCTCGTCGAGTCCGAAGTGCGCGGCCAGCGAGGCCCGCAGCCCGGGCAGGGCGTTCGCCCTCCCGCCCCACACCTGCGAGGCGCGCAGCACGGCCAGCACCAGGTTGACCCGGGCGTCCCCTTCGGGACCGCCGCCCAGGACGTGCAGGCCGTCCCGGATCTGCACGTCCTTGATCTCGCACAGGTAGCCGTCGATGTGCATGACGAACTCGTCGAACTCGCCCTCGTCCGGCTGCTCGTCGACGTGCAGGTCGTGGTGGAGTTCCGCGGCCTTCACCAGCGTCCAGATCTGCGCGCGCACCGCCGGTGCCTTCGCCGGGTCCAGATCGCTGACCAGCGCGTACTCGTCGAGAAGCTGCTCCAGTTTCGCCAGGTCGCCGTAGGTGTCGGCGCGTGCCATCGGCGGCACCAGGTGGTCGACCACCGTGGCGTGCCCGCGCCGCTTGGCCTGGGTGCCCTCACCGGGGTCGTTGACGATGAAGGGGTAGACGAGCGGCAGATCGCCCAGGACCGCGTCCGGGGCGCAGCCGCGGCTCAGGCCGAGGCCCTTGCCCGGCAGCCACTCCATCGTGCCGTGCTTGCCCATGTGCACGATCGCGTCGGCGCCGAAACTGTTCTCCAGCCAGCGGTACGCCGCGAGGTAGTGGTGCGAGGGCGGCATGTCCGGGTCGTGGTAGATCGCGATCGGGTTCTCCCCGAAACCGCGCGGCGGCTGGATCATCACGACGACGTTCCCGAAGCGCAGGGACGCGAGCACGATGTCCTCGCCGTCCACGTACAGCGAGCCCGGCGGCTCGCCCCACGCGTCCAGCATCCCCTGCCGCAGATCCGCGTCCAGCGTGCCGAACCAGGCCCGGTAGTCGGCCAGGGGCACCCGGGCGGGCGCGGCGGAAAGCTGCTCCTCCGTCAGCCACTCCACGTCGTGGCCGCCGGCCTCGATGAGGCGGTGGATCAGTTCGTCCCCGCCCGGGGGGTACCCCTCGACCGCGTACCCGGCGTCCCGCAGGGCGTCCAGCACCCGCACCGCCGAGGCGGGCGTGTCCAGGCCCACCGCGTTGCCGACCCGCGAGTGCTTCGTCGGGTACGCCGTGAACACGAGCGCGAGCTTCTTCTCCGCGTTCGGCTTGTGCTTCAGCCGGGCATGCCGCACGGCGATCCCGGCGACCCGCGCGGCCCGCTCCGGGTCGGCCTCGTACACCGGTACGTCGTCGGGGCCCTGCTCCTTGAAGGAGAAGGGAACGGTGACGAGCCGCCCGTCGAACTCGGGGATCGCCACCTGCATCGCCGCGTCCATGGGGGACAGCGCGGCGGCCGACTCCTCCCACGCGGCCCGCGACGAGGTCAGGCACAGCCCCTGGAGCACCGGGACGTCCAGCCCGGCGAGCGCCCCGACGTCCCAGGCCTCCTCGTCGCCGCCGGCGCTCGCGTCACCGGCGACCGTGCCGCCGGCCGCGAGGACGGTCGCGACGAGCGCGTCGGCCCGCCCCAGCAGCGCGTACAGGCCCGGGTCCGCGCCGCGCAGCGAACCGCAGTACACGGGCAGCGCGTTGGCGCCCTGCCCCTCGATCGCCTCGCACAGCGTGTCGACGAAGGCCGTGTTCCCGGACAGCTCGTGCGCCCGGTAGAACAGCACCCCGACGGTCGGCCGCCCCTCGGTGTACGGGCGTGCCCCGTGCACGCCGTACCCGGGCAGCTTCCGCGGCTCCTCGAAGCCGAGCCCGGTCAGCAGCAGGGTGTCGGAGAGGAAGGCCGCGAGCTGCGCCAGGTTCTCCGGCCCGCCCTCGACCAGGTAGCGCAGCGCCTGGGCGACGACCCCGGCCGGGGCCGAGGACTGAGCCATCAGCTCGGCGTCCGGCACCGCCTCGCCGCCCAGCAGCACGGTCGGGATCCCGGCGGCCCCGAGCGCGGCGAGCCCGTCCTCCCAGGCGCGCCTGCCGCCCAGCAGGCGTACGACGGCGATGTCCGCGCCCTCGAGCAGCGCGGGCAGCTCGGTGCCCGCGTCGATCCGGGAGGGATTGCCGATCAGGTACGGGGCGCCGGAGGCGCGCGCCGCCAGCAGATCCGTGTCGGCGGTGGACAGCAACAGCACGGTGCTCACGAAAGGCCCCAACTTCCTTGTTGTTCCACGGTCCGCGGTCTTCTCCTGACGATCGGTGCTCGTCACCCGATCGGTGTTCTTCGTACAGTCCGTACTGTCTGTACGGTCCGCGCCGTTCCGTCGGTCCGCGCCGTCCGCACGGCCGGCGCTCACGTCGGTGACGGCGCTTCCGCCGGTCACGGTGCGCCCGGCGGGATGAACGGCAGCCCCGGCCGGGGCCCGTCCTCTATCAGCCTCAGCAGCCCGTCCGTGTCGGCGTGCTCCTCGACGAGGTCGCCGAGCCGGTCCAGCTGTTCCTCCCGCAACGCGCCGAACCGGGTGTCGGGCGCCGGCACGAAACGCCGGCCCGCCGCCCTGGCCACCTCGGTCAGGAACCGGCGGCGGAACGCGTCGCTCTCCAGCGCGCCGTGCCAGTGGGTGCCCCAGACCTGCCCGACGCGGCAGCCGTCCAGGCCCCGCCCCGAGCCGTCGGACACGAACGCCTCACCGCCGAACACCTCGGCGACGCCGTGGTGGATCTCGTAGCCCTCCACGCGCTCTCCCAGCGCCTCTCCCACCGGCCGGGCGAGGGTCTTCTCGCGGGCGAAACGCACCCGCACCGGCAGCAGTCCCAGCCCCTCGACCTCGCCGGCCCGGGACTCGACCTCGTCCTCGATCCGCTCGCCGAGCACCTGGTAGCCGCCGCAGACGCCCAGCACGGGGCGGTCCTCGGCGGCGCGCCGCGCCAGGAGGTCCGCGAGGCCGCGCCGGCGCAGCCACTGGAGCGCGCCGACCGTGCCGCGGGTGCCGGGGACCACCACCAGGTCGGCATCGGCGGCCTCCTCGGGACGGTTCACGAACCGCACCACGACGCCGGGTTCCGCGGCGAGCGCGTCCACGTCGGTGAAGTTGGACATCAGCGGCACCGCGCAGACGGCGACGCGCAGGACGTCCTCGCCGTACGGCGGCGCGGTGTTCGACTCGCGGACCGTGCCGCGCAGCGAGACCCGCAGCCCGTCCTCCTCGTCGATGCCGAGCCCGTGCCGGTGGGGCAGTACGCCGAAGACCTCCCGCCCGGTGAGGCCGCGCAGCATGTCGAGGCCCGGCTCCAGCAGCGAGACGTCGCCGCGGAACTTGTTCACGATGTACCCGGAGACCAGCGCCTGGTCCTCCGGCGAGAGCAGGGCCGTCGTACCGAAGAAGGACGCGAACACCCCGCCCCGGTCGATGTCCCCGACCACCACGACCGGCAGCCGCGCGGCCCGGGCGAGCCCCATGTTCACGATGTCCGTGCGCCGCAGATTGATCTCCGCCGGACTGCCGGCCCCCTCGCAGATCACCGCGTCATACGTGCCCCGCAGCTCCTGGAGGCACTCCACCACCGTGCCGAGCAGCGCCTCCTGCCGGCCGGAGTGGTAACCCCTGGCGCTCATCTCGCCCACCGGCCTGCCCAGCAGCACCACCTGGCTGGTCCGGTCGCCGCCGGGCTTGAGCAGCACCGGGTTCATCAGCGCCGTCGGCTCGACCCGGGCGGCCTGCGCCTGCATGGCCTGGGCGCGGCCGATCTCGGCGCCCTCCCGGGTGACGTACGAATTGAGGGACATGTTCTGCGCCTTGAAGGGCGCCACCTTGACGCCGCGCCGCACCAGCCAGCGGCAGATCCCCGCCGTGACGACGCTCTTGCCCGCGTCCGAGGTCGTTCCCGCGACCAGCAGCCCGCTCATGCCCGCCCTCTCCTCAGCAGTGCCCCGGTGAAGAGCCGCCCCGCCACACAGACGGCGAGGGCTCCGGCGGTGACGCGCCGCGAGAGCCGTACCGCGCGCTCGATGTCCCCCGCCAGGACGGGCCGGCCCGCGGCGTTCAGCACCGGACGGTGCTCCACCCGCCCGCCGTAGCTGAGCGTTCCGCCGAGCCGCACCCCGAGAGCCCCCGCGAAGGCCGCTTCGGCGCGGCCCGCGTTGGGGCTGGGGTGCTTCGCGGCGTCGGTGCGCCAGGCCCGTACGGCACCGCGCGGATCGGGACCCAGCGCGGTGGCGAGAACGGCCGTCAGCCGGGCTCCGGGCCAGCCCGCCACGTCGTCCAGCCGGGCCGAGGCCCATCCGAAGCGGCGGTACCTGGCCGATCTGTGCCCGACCATCGCGTCGAGGGTGTTGACGGCGCGGAACCCCACGAGCCCCGGCACACCACCGAGCGCCCCCCACACCAGGGCTCCCACCACGGCGTCGGAGGTGTTCTCGGCCACGGACTCGACCACCGCCCGGGCGATGCCCGGCTCGTCGAGCGCCTGCGGATCCCGGCCGCACAGATGCGGCAGCCGCTCCCGTGCCGTCTCCGCGTCCCCGGCGGCCAGCGCCCCGCCCACGGCGCGCGCCTCCCGGCCGAGCGAGGTCCCGCCCACGACGGCCCAGGTGGTGGCGGCGGTCAGCGCGAGCGCGGTGCCGGGGCTGCGGCGCGCGGCGCGCGCGGCGATGCCCGCTCCGGCGGCGGCCCCGCCGACGCACAGCGCGGTGTACAGCGCTCCAGCGCCCCGGTGGTCGCGCCACAGCCGCCGCTCCAGGGCGCCTGCGACGCGTCCGAAGCCCGCGACGGGGTGGCCCCTGCGGGGATCGCCGAGCAGCAGATCGCCGAGGACTCCGGCCGTGGCGCCGTACGCGTAGACGTGATCGGCACGCACGGCTCAGCCCGCCGAGGTGCCGTCAGGGACCTCACTGGTGCGCGGGGGTGCTGGTTTCGCGGTACGGCAGCCGGGCATGGCGATATGTCCTCACTCGGGGTCCGCGCCCCGAAGTCGACGTGACCGGCGGTGAGAGTCTCCTGGCTCCCGGATCCGCGGTGCCCCCGGCCTTCCAGCCCGCTCGCGCGAGCCGTGACGTTCCGGTGTTGGGGGACCGCTCCCCGGTGACAGTGGCGGGACCGCGCCGGATTCGCACCGGCTTCCTCTCCTGCCGCCGTATATGGCTCGGGCAGTCCACCACGCCCCGCGAAGGCCCGTCAACTCGCCCTTGACCTGCGAAGCCGCATTGTGCCGAGGCCCACATCGCGGGGCGCACCGGCGCGGGCAGGGGGCGTCCGCCGCGGGCAGGGGCGCGCCGTACCCGGGGCGGGAACGGCTCCGCCCGGCCCGGGAACGGCTGTGCCCCGCCCGGACCCTTTCGGGGCCGGGCGGGGCGTGGCGGATGCGTTGCGCGGCCTTCAGGCCATGATCAGGTGGATGCCGTAGCCCACGGCCGCCGCGCACAGCGCGAAGCACGCGTACGCGCCGGCACCGGCCAGGGCCGCGGCTCCGGAGGAGCCGCCCTCGGCGGTGGCCGCCCGCCGCCTGGAGAGGCCGACGATGCCGAGGGTGAACAGGCCGACGAGGGCCACGGTGACCACGAGACTGACTCCGAAGACGGAGCCGAGAGCTGCCCAGTCGATCTTCATCTTGCTGCTTCTTCCTTCGGGCTCAGACCGTGGTGGGCCGTGTCGTGGACTCGGCCTGGGTGGTGGCCGTCGCGGGCGGGGCCGGGATGGTGGCCGCGAGCTCCTCGGCGGTGGCCTGGTGACCGGCCGGGGGAGGGGTGACGGCGGCCATCGCGGCGGTGACCACGCCGGGCGGCTCCTCGGTCTCGTTGACGTTGCTGTGGTCGACCACCTCGCGCCGGGAGACGATCCAGATCGCGGCACTGGAGGCGATGAGGAACACGGCGACGAGTGCGGTGCCCCAGGTGCCGAAGGACGTCAGGTACTCGGCGAGCGCCGCGACGAGCGCGGCGGCCGGGAGGGTGAGGCCCCAGGCGACGAACATCCGAGTCGCCGTGGACCAGCGGACCACGCCGCCCTTGCGGCCGAGGCCCGCGCCCATCACCGAACCGGACACGGAGTGCGTGGTGGACAGGGAGAAGCCCAGGTGGGAGGAGGCCAGGATGACCGTGGCCGCGCTGGTCTGGGCGGTGAAGCCCTGCTGCGGCTGGAGGTCGGTCAGACCGCGGCCCATGGTGCGGATGATGCGCCAGCCGCCCAGGTAGGTGCCGAGTGCGATCGCGACACCGGCGGAGAGGATCACCCAGACCGGCGGGTCGGAATCGGGGGCGATGGCGCCGCCGGC
Organism: Streptomyces sp. GC420; assembly: GCF_009916105.1. Classification (GTDB taxonomy): domain Bacteria; phylum Actinomycetota; class Actinomycetes; order Streptomycetales; family Streptomycetaceae; genus Streptomyces. The sequence goes on from NZ_JAAAXQ010000073.1 coordinate 22,975, forward strand.
GACCAGGGCCAGGGTGATGATGCCCATCGTCTTCTGGGCGTCGTTGGTGCCGTGGGCGAGGGAGACCAGGCCGGCGGAGGCGATCTGGCCGGCCTTGTAGCCCGTGTGGGAGGTCTTCTCGTCGACGTTCCTGCCGAGCCGGTAGGTCAGCCGGGTGGCCAGCATCGCGGCGATACCCGCGACCAGCGGGGCCGCGACGGCCGGGATGAGCACCTTGGTGACGAGCACGTCGCCATGGACGGCTCCGAAGCCGGCCGAGGCGATGGCGGCTCCGATCAGACCGCCCATGAGGGCGTGCGAGGAGCTGGAGGGGAGTCCGACGAGCCAGGTCAGCAGATTCCAGAGGATGGCGCCGACGAGCGCCGCGAAAATGACCTCGGGACGTATGCCGTCTTCGTTGACGAGACCCTTGGAGATCGTGTTGGCGACCTCCACGGAGAGAAAGGCGCCGACAAGGTTCAGCACGGCGGACATGGCCACCGCGACCTTGGGCTTCATTGCGCCGGTCGAGATGGTGGTGGCCATCGCGTTGGCGGTGTCGTGGAAACCGTTCGTGAAATCGAACGCGAGTGCGGTTACCACCACAATCGCGAGGATCAGCGAGAAGTTTTCCATTTACCCAGGCAATCTTTCGAGGTCATTGGCGCGTTGAACGTACGTAACCTGAGTGAACGGAAGGTGAACTGCGACGGGCCTTGCGGTGTCCCGCGAGTCTCCGTGAAGTGTCGCACGTCACCCCCGAGGGGTCCCGGGAAGGGACTCCCCGGGGCTTGGGTGGCCTGGAACGGCTGGAAACCGCCCCCCTGCGGGGGCCCCGGGGAGGCCGGTGGAGGTCCCGTTCGGGCCCGGGTGAACGCTTCTCCGGACATCCGGCCGCCGACGTGATCCTGGTCACAGGTGTCGGCCGCCGCCCTCGGGGAAGGCGACCGTGCCCGCCGGCCGGTGCCCCGGGCCTCTGTCGAGGGCCCCGCCGCCCGGCGGCGTGGCAGGATCGCGCGCATGACCGACGCAGAAGACGCCGCCTGGACCGCGCTCGTCGCCACCGCCCGCAGGACGACCGCCGAGGGCCTCGTCGTCGGTACGTCGGGGAACGTGTCGGCACGCGTCGGGGACCTGGTCCTCGTCACGCCCACCGGAGTGCCCTACGACCGGCTCGGCCCGGGGGACCTGCTGGCCGTCGACCTCGACGGCACCCGGGTCCGCGGCGAACTCGCACCGACCAGCGAACTGCCCATGCACCTCGCCGTGTACCGGCACACCGATGCCCGCGCCGTCGTGCACACCCACGCCGTGCACGCCACCGCGGTCTCCACCCTCGTCACCGAGCTGCCGCTCATCCACTACATGGCCGGCATGCTCGGCGGACCGGTCCGCGTCGCCCGCTACGCGACGTACGGCACCGAGGAACTCGCCCGCAACATGACGGACGCACTTCGGGACCGCAGCGGCTGCCTGCTCCAGAACCACGGCACACTCACCTACGGCGATACCCTCGACCAGGCGTACGACCGCACCGCGCAGCTGGAGTGGATGTGCCGGGTCTGGCTCGCCGCCCGCTCCGTACCCGGTCTCGAACCCAGCCTGCTGACCCCCGATCAGCTGGACGAGGCCCAGCGGCGGCTGCGCGGCTACGGGCAGCCGCGCTGACACACCCGCGCCGCGCGCCCGCGCTGACACACCTGCGCTGACACACCCGCGCCGCCGGCGCCGAAATCGCAGGGGCCCGAACCGTCACCCGGGCGGCTCCGGCCACTGGCCGTGCGCCCGCCGCCCGCCCACACTGGAACGGATGCGCACCGGCAGAGCGGCGGCACTCGCCGCCACCACCGTCCTGGGGGCCGGCGCGGCCGTGATCGCGGCCGGCCGGCTCGCGAGCGGCGCCGCCCTGAAGAACGTCCCGGGACGTCCGCTGCCCATCGAGCCCGAGCTCACCGTCCACTCCGTCGCCGCCGGCCGGATCACCCTGACCCGTTCCCTGGCCTCGCAGCGCCCCGGCACCTACGGCCTCACCTCCCGCCACAGCCATGCCGTCATCGGCCCGCTCGTCGAAGGCGCCGCACCCGGCCCCGACACCGTCGTACGCCGCCTGGAACGGGTCACGCACGGCGAACTCCGGCCCGGCGACAGACTGTGGCTCACCCCCCAGGTGCACCTCGGCGACCCGCGCTCCGCACTCGGCCTCGACCACGCCGACGTCGACATCCCCGGCGAACTCGGCACCCTGCCGGCCTGGTTCGTGCCCCAGGCACGCGACACCTGGATGATCACCGTCCACGGCCTGGGCACCACCCGGGAGCACCCCATGGTGGTGATGCCCTTCCTGCACCGCCTCCGGTTCCCCGTGCTCGACCTGGCCTACCGCGGCGACCTCGGCGCGCCCCGCTCGCCCGACGGCCTCGGACACCTCGGCGACAGCGAATGGCGCGACCTGGACGCGGCGATCCGCTACGCCGTGCGGTACGGCGCCGAACGCGTCGTCCTCCACGGCTGGTCCACCGGCGCCAGCATGGCGCTGCACGCCGCCGCCAACTCCGCGCAGCGCCACCGGATCGCCGGACTGGTCCTGGACTCGCCGGTGCTCGACTGGCAGGTCACCCTGCGGGCCCTGGCCGCCGCCAACCGCACCCCTCGCCCGGTGATTCCGCTCGCCGTCAGAGCCGCCCAGGGCAGTACCGGAGCCCACCCCGACCGGCTCGCGGAGGCCGCCGACCACCGGGCACTCCAGGTGCCGACCCTGCTCGTCCACGGCCCCGACGACGTCCTGGCCCCCTGGGAGGACTCCCGGCGGCTCGCCGGACTGCGGCCGGATCTCGTCACCCTCCACACCGTGCGCAACGCCCCGCACTCCGCCATGTGGAACGCCGACCCGGCCGCCTACGAGGAACGGCTCCGCCGCTTCCTGACCCCCCTCATGTGACCGCCACCCCCTCGTGCGAC
>NZ_JAAAXQ010000740.1 GCF_009916105.1 Streptomyces sp. GC420
GGACCACACGGACCGCCGAGGACACCGCGCCACCGGAACCCCCGCCCTCTCCACCGCCGACGCACTCGACGACCACCCGCTCGTCGGCCACCCGCTCGCCGGCCACATCGCCCGCGCCGCGGGCACCCGGCTGCTCGCCATCCGCCGGGAGCCCGGCGGCGCGGACCCCGGGCGGCTGCGGGCGGCCGTGGACGCCTGGGCCCGGACAGTCATCGCGGACCTGTTCGCCGAGCACCGCCCGGCCGACGCGGTGCTGCGGTCAGTGCCCGAGGTGCACCGCGGTCAGCGCTCCGTGCCCCTGAGGTGCCCGCGCAGCAGTGCCTCGACGCGCCGCGGGTCCTGCGCGGCCAGGGCGTCCAGCAGCGCGGCGTGCTCGGAGGCGTCGGCCAGGAGGTCCGCGCGCCGTGGTGCGGGGGCGCCGACGAGCGGCCACTGGGAGCGCCGGTGCAGATCGTCGGCGACGACGACGATCTGCTGGTTGCCCGCCAGGGAGAGCACCGCCCGGTGGAAGGCGCGGTCGGCGTCCGCGTACCCGGCGAGGTCGCCGCGGGCCGCCGCCGTGACGGTCGCCTCGGCGAAGGGCCGCAGTTCGGCCCAGTGCGCGGAGGGGACGGTACGGGCGAGGCGCACCATCACCGGCACCTCCAGCATGGCCCGTACCTCGGCCAGTTCGGCCAGTTCCCGGGCACCGCGCACGATGACCCGGAAGCCCCGGTTGGGCACGACCTCCACGGCCCCCTCGAGGGCGAGCTGCTGCATGGCCTCGCGGACCGGGGTGGCGGAGACGCCGAAGCGTTCGCCGAGCGCGGGCGCGGAGTAGACCTCGCCGGGGGCGAGTTCGCCGCCCACGAGCGCGGCGCGCAGCGCGTCGAGGATCTGGCCGCGCACGGAGTGGCGCTGCAGCGGCCTGCGGCGCGGCAGGCCCTCGAGTCCCTCTCCGGCGTCCGGGTCCGTGTGCGACGGCACCCCGGCCCGCGGCCGGTCCGGCCCGGCCGCGGGCCGGGGTACGACGGGGGCGGCCGGAGGGGGCGGTTCGCTGTGGGTGTGCTCCCCGCGCGCCCGCTCCTCGCCCCGCAGCTGCCCGGGCACCCGTGCGGTCGGTGACGAGGCCGGTGACGAGGCCGGTGACGGTGCCGGTGACGGTGAGGGGGTCGGTGTCGACGACGTGTCGGCGCCCGGCGCGGGGCGCGCGGGGTACTGGGGCGCGGCGGGCTGCGCCGCGCCGCGCGTGCGTATCCGCTCCACCTGTTCCTCCTGCCGCGTCGCGTCCGGACCGTCCGCCGGCCCGGACGCCCGTGTGAACCATAGGCGGGTCACGGCGGAGTTCAAACCCGGACCCGATCGGATAAGGTAAGCCTTACCTGCCCTCCGAGCCCGATTCGGTGGTCCCGCCATGACCGTTCCCGCTCTGCTGCCCGGCGCCGCGGCCGTCCCCGCGGACCCCTCCGCCCTCCCC
>NZ_JAAAXQ010000741.1 GCF_009916105.1 Streptomyces sp. GC420
ACCGAGTCCCGTCCGGCCCCCCGCCCCCGCGTCCCGTGCGGCGCGTACTTCAGGATGCGGAACCGGTGGATGCCCGCCGGCTCCCCGTCCGCACGCACGTCCATCCGCGTCGTGACGAAGTAGCCCGTGCCCAGCCGGGTGGTCTTGCGGGTGGAGACGGATTCGATCACCGCGTCGAAGGTGATCCGGTTCCCCGGACGCAGGGGCCGCAGATAGTCCTGCTCGCAGTCGGTCGCGACGACCGCGGTGCAGCCCGCCGCGTCGAGCAGCCCGAGCAGCTCGTCGAACGCCTGCGAGCGCCCCGCCTGCCCGTGTCCGGAGAGCCCGCCCATCGTCCATGCCTGGAGCATCGTCGGGGGCGCCACGGCACCGGGCCCCGTATAGGCGGTGCAGGTGTCCCCCATCGCCTCGCACCAGTGCCTGATCATCGGCTCGTTGACGGGATCCTTGCCGACACCCGAGACGGCGGCGGGCCGGCCCTCGTACGCCCGCAGCACGTCGTAGAGCTCATCGGATCCGTACGGCTTCTCGGGACCGACGCTCGTCATGCTCATCCCCCCTCACCCCTCCTCGGGCCTCGGTGCAGGTTTTCTGACTGTCCGTCAGATACAACTCCCCTGTCAAGAAGGGGAGCCGCGCCCGCCCGACGGCAAACCCTCCGTGCCGCCGAGCGGGCGCGTGCCCGCACCCCTGCCTTGCCGTCCCGCCCCGTCAAGGGCCCTGGCTCACCAGAGCTGGCCGAAGTTGACGGCGACGTTCCGCTGGTCGATCGCGGTGAAGGCGGAGCCGTCCACCTGAGCCGTATTGCCCTGACTGGAGGCGCCGGGCCCGGTCGCCACCTGCTGCGAGGTGGACGAGTTGCCGAGATTCCCGCCGGCGACACCGCTGCCGACAATGCTGGCCACGCTCGCGTTCGATCCGAAGTCCGCGATGGCCCCGTTGTCGGCGTGAGCCACCCCGCCGAAGAGTGCGGCCGCGAGCGGGAGCGCGGCTGCTGCCGCGAGGACGCGGGCGGTACGGATGCTTCCCATGTGAATGCCTCCAGAGAGTTCAACTACTGCCGTCACCGGGGAGGTTGGCCGACCACCCCGGAATCGCCGTACTTCTTCGACGTCGCGAATCCAGAGTTGCCCACCGAGTCCGGGGCGAACCGCACTGGAGGCCTTGATTCCCTCTCAAGCATGATGAACAAGGGATAAACCTTCCCCATCCCCTGAGAAAGCCCTGATCAGCCTCAGGGAAGGAGCAAGCCCCGCACAACGGCCACCCATCAACGCGAACAGCCCCCTTCCCTTACTCGAACATCTGTACGAACATATGGGTATGGCCACCACCGACCGGCACGTCACCACCCTGGCCCTCGCCCACGCCCTCTCCGCCGCCGAGCGAGGGCTCGCGGTGATCCCCCTGTCCCGGAACAAGCTCCCCGCCC
>NZ_JAAAXQ010000742.1 GCF_009916105.1 Streptomyces sp. GC420
GATCCGGGGGGATCCTCCGGGGTGGTGTGCCATGTCCCCGCCCCTCAGCCCTTGTACGCCTTGGCTGCCGCGGCTTCGAGCCTGACCGCGGTGGCCTTCGGGTCGGAGGGGTCGCGCAGGAAGTCCTGGAGGATCTTCCACTCGCCCACGCCCTTGGTGCCGCCGAAGGCGGCCGGGGCCTGGTCGGACATGTCGAAGCGGACCGAGTCCCCCGCCTCGATCAGCGACTCGGCGGTCGCGCGGGCGGTGTCGTCGCCGTAGCTGCTCATGTCCAGCCGGGTGTTGGGGGAAAGGAAGCCGCCCTCGGCGGCCCACACCTCGGCGGCCTCCGGGGTGGCCAGGTACTCCAGGAGCTTCATCCCGGCCTTCTTGTTCCTGCCGTCCTTGAGGACCACGGCGGCGTCACCGCCGCTGACCACCGGTGCCCCGCCGCCCTCGACGGCCGGGAACGGGAAGAACAGCGCGTCCTCGCCGATCTTCTTGCCGTGCTGCTCCTTGGCGACGGCGCCGACGAAGTCGCCCTCGTAGACCATGCCGGCCTCGGGGTCGGAGCCGAAGACCTTCTCGATGGAGGTGGGGAAGTCGGTGCGCAGCGCGCCCGAGCCGCCGCCCGCGACGAGTTCCTTGTCGGCGAAGAGCTCGCCGAGGGTGGTGAGCGCCTTGACCACGGTGTCGTCGGTCCACGGGATCTCGTGGGCGGCGAGGCTGTCGTACCGTTCGGGACCCGCCTGGGAGAGGTAGATGTTCTCGAACCAGTCGGTGAGGGTCCAGCCGTCCTCCCCGGCGACGGCGAAGGCGGGCAGGCCGGAGTCGGCGACGGTGCGGCCGGTCTCCAGCATCTCCTCGTAGCTCTTCGGCGGCTCGACGCCCGCCTGTTCGAAGGTGTCGGGGGCGTACCAGACGGTGGACTTGTGGGCGGCCTTGAAGTACAGGCCGTAGAGGGTGTCGTCGACGGTGCCGTACTCCTGCCAGACCTCGGCGAAGTTGGTGGCGGCCTCCTTCCGCGTCTTCGCCGAGAGCGGCTCCAGCCAGCCGCTCTCGGCGAACTGCTTGAGGACGCCCACCTGCGGGACCATCACCACGTCGGGGGCGTCACCGCCCTCGATCTTGCTGCCGACGACGGTGGAGAGGCTGTCGCCGGTGGAGACGAACTCCGTCTTGGCGCCGGTCTCGGCGGAGAAGGCGTCGAGCACCTTCTGGAAGTTCTTCTGCTCGGTGCCGGTCCAGACGCCCGCCACGGTCACCGTCTGTCCGGAGAGCTCCTTCTTTCCCTCACCCGCCGGGGTGGTGGGGCCGCCTCCGCAGGCGGTGGCGCCGAGGGCGAGGGCGAGCGAGCAGCCGATCAGGGATATGCGTGGTCTCATGATGGTTTGTCCCTTCGGAGGGCAGACGGGTGTGCGGTGTGGGTGCTGCGAGTG
>NZ_JAAAXQ010000743.1 GCF_009916105.1 Streptomyces sp. GC420
GGGTGAGACCTGATGCCGAGCCGATTGTGGTGAAGTGGATGATCCTATGCTGTCGAGAAAAGCCTCTAGCGAGTTTCATGGCGGCCCGTACCCTAAACCGACTCAGGTGGTCAGGTAGAGAATACCGAGGCGTTCGGGTGAACTATGGTTAAGGAACTCGGCAAAATGCCCCCGTAACTTCGGGAGAAGGGGGGCCACGTCCGGTGATGAGCTTCGCGCTCTGAGCTGGGGGTGGCCGCAGAGACCAGCGAGAAGCGACTGTTTACTAAAAACACAGGTCCGTGCGAAGCCGTAAGGCGATGTATACGGACTGACGCCTGCCCGGTGCTGGAACGTTAAGGGGACCGGTTAGTCACTCTTCGGGGTGGCGAAGCTGAGAACTTAAGCGCCAGTAAACGGCGGTGGTAACTATAACCATCCTAAGGTAGCGAAATTCCTTGTCGGGTAAGTTCCGACCTGCACGAATGGCGTAACGACTTCTCGACTGTCTCAACCATAGGCCCGGTGAAATTGCACTACGAGTAAAGATGCTCGTTTCGCGCAGCAGGACGGAAAGACCCCGGGACCTTTACTACAGTTTGATATTGGTGTTCGGTTCGGCTTGTGTAGGATAGGTGGGAGACTTTGAAGCTCAAGCGCCAGCTTGGGTGGAGTCGTCGTTGAAATACCACTCTGGTCGTGCTGGATGTCTAACCTGGGTCCGTGATCCGGATCAGGGACAGTGTCTGATGGGTAGTTTAACTGGGGCGGTTGCCTCCTAAAGGGTAACGGAGGCGCCCAAAGGTTCCCTCAGCCTGGTTGGCAATCAGGTGTTGAGTGTAAGTGCACAAGGGAGCTTGACTGTGAGACCGACGGGTCGAGCAGGGACGAAAGTCGGGACTAGTGATCCGGCGGTGGCTTGTGGAAGCGCCGTCGCTCAACGGATAAAAGGTACCCCGGGGATAACAGGCTGATCTTCCCCAAGAGTCCATATCGACGGGATGGTTTGGCACCTCGATGTCGGCTCGTCGCATCCTGGGGCTGGAGTCGGTCCCAAGGGTTGGGCTGTTCGCCCATTAAAGCGGTACGCGAGCTGGGTTTAGAACGTCGTGAGACAGTTCGGTCCCTATCCGCTGTGCGCGTAGGAGTCTTGAGAAGGGCTGTCCCTAGTACGAGAGGACCGGGACGGACGAACCTCTGGTGTGCCAGTTGTCCTGCCAAGGGCATGGCTGGTTGGCTACGTTCGGGAGGGATAACCGCTGAAAGCATCTAAGCGGGAAGCCTGCTTCGAGATGAGGACTCCCACCCACTTGATGGGGTAAGGCTCCCAGTAGACGACTGGGTTGATAGGCCGGATATGGAAGCCAGGTAACTGGTGGAGTTGACCGGTACTAATAGGCCGAGGGCTTGTCCTCAGTTGCTCGCGTCCACTGTGTTG
>NZ_JAAAXQ010000744.1 GCF_009916105.1 Streptomyces sp. GC420
GACGCGCACGGCCCGCCCCAGGATGAAGGGCTGGAGGACGTGGCCCTCCAGCTGCTGCACGCCGAGGACGACGACCAGCACCATGAGGGCGGTGAACACCCCCTGCGTGACGAGGGCGACGACCACGAGCGCGCCGGAGGCGGCAGTGAGCGCGGCGACCGCCCAGATCGCGGTGGTCAGGCCGAAGACGTCGGCGAGTATTCCGGCGAGGAGGGCGCCGACGGCGAAACCGCCGTCGCGCCACAGGCGGTAGACGCCGACGGCGCGGGCGCGCCAGGCGGGATGGGCGACGTCGCCGACGACGGCGAGCAGGGTCGGGTAGACCATGGCGGTGCCGATGCCGAGGACGACCTGGGCAGCGGCCCAGACACCGAACGTGGAACCCGACGCGACCACGGCGATGGCCGCCGCCTGGAGCAGCATGCCCGCGGTGATGAGGTGCTTGCGGCCGATATGGTCGGACCACCAGCCGGTGAGCATCTGGCCCGCTCCCCACACGGCCGGATAGAGGGCGGCCAGCGCCCCGATCTGCCCCACGGACAGCCCTTGCGCGGCGAAGAGCAGCGGAAAGACACCCCAGGCCAGCGCGTCGTTGAGATTGTTGACCATCCCCGCCTGGCTGGCCGCCGAGAGCGCCCGGTCGCTCAGGCTGGTGATCCGGGCGACCTGCCGGGTGGTCAGCTCGCCGTGGTGGGCGCTGCCCTCGGGCGTGTGGTGTCTGGCGGCTTCGAGACGCGCGTGCCCGCGCGTCTCGCGCACGGCGAAGACGGACAGCCCCAGGGCGAGGACGAGGTAGGCGGCGCCGAGAAGGAACGGCTCCGGGCGCAGCCCGGCGTGTTCGGCGATGACCCCGGTGGCCATCGCGGTGGCGGCGACGGCGACATAGCCGGCGGCTTCGTTGAAGCCCATGGCCAGGCCGCGGCGCTCCGGTCCGACCAGGTCGATCTTCATCACCACGGTCGTGGACCAGGTCAGGCCCTGGTTGACGCCGAGCAGGACGTTGGCTGCGACGATCCAGCCCCAGGACGGCCCCCAGGCGAGCATCGCGGGCACCGGCAGCGCGACGAGCCATCCGCTGATCAGTACGGGTTTGCGTCCGAAGCGGTCCGACCACGTGCCCGCGAAGAAGTTGGTGACGGCCTTGGTCGCGCCGAACGCCAGGATGTACGTCAGCGCGGAGGTGTAGGCCGACAGGTGGAAGACGTCGTCGGCGAGCAGCGGCAGGACCGTGCGCTCCTGGCCCAGCATGCCGCCGACCAGCGCGTTGACGAGGACGAGCAGGCTGAACTGGGCGAGATTGGCCCGCAGCCCCAGGCGTATGTCCACGTCGGCCTCGCCGGTGGTTCGGACTCTCATGAGGTCTCCTGGACGGGCGGTGGGACGGTCACGGGGG
>NZ_JAAAXQ010000745.1 GCF_009916105.1 Streptomyces sp. GC420
GGGTTGCCGTGCTTGCGGGAGGGCAGGTCGGCGTGCTTGGTCCGGAGCATCTCCAGGGAGCGGATGAGCACGTCGCGGGTCTCGGCGGGGTCGATGACGTCGTCGACGAGGCCGCGTTCGGCCGCGTAGTAGGGGTGCATCAGCTCGGCCTTGTACTCCTTGACCATGCGCGTGCGCATGGCCTCGGGGTCCTCGGCCTGGGCGATCTGCCTGCGGAAGATGACGTTGGCGGCGCCCTCGGCGCCCATCACCGCGATCTCGTTGGTCGGCCAGGCGTAGGTGAGGTCCGCCCCGATGGACTGGGAGTCCATGACGATGTAGGCGCCGCCGTAGGCCTTCCGGAGGATCAGCGAGATCCGGGGCACGGTCGCGTTGCAGTACGCGTACAGCAGCTTCGCGCCGTGGCGGATGATCCCACCGTGCTCCTGGTCGACCCCGGGCAGGAAGCCGGGCACGTCCAGAAGAGTGATGATCGGAATGTTGAAGGCGTCGCACATCTGCACGAAGCGCGCGGCCTTCTCGGAGGCCTCGATGTCCAGCACACCGGCCAGGGACTGCGGCTGGTTGGCGACGATGCCCACCACCTGGCCGTCCATGCGGGCCAGCGCGCAGACGATGTTGCGCGCCCAGCGCTCGTGGACCTCGAGGAAGTCGCCGTCGTCGACGATCTCCTCGATGACCCGGTGCATGTCGTAGGGGCGGTTGCCGTCCGCGGGAACCAGGTCGAGCAGGACGTCACCGCGGCGGCCGGCCGGGTCCTCACTCGGGTGAGCGGGCGGGTTCTCCCGGTTGTTGGACGGGAGCATGGAGATCAGGTAGCGGACCTCGGCGATGCAGGTCTCCTCGTCGTCGTACGCGAAGTGCGCGACGCCGGAGGTCTCGGCGTGCACGTCCGCGCCGCCGAGCCCGTTCTGGGTGATCTCCTCGCCGGTGACCGCCTTGACCACGTCGGGGCCGGTGATGAACATCTGCGAGGTCTCACGGACCATGAACACGAAGTCCGTCAGCGCCGGACTGTAGGCCGCACCGCCCGCACAGGGGCCGAGCATCACACTGATCTGCGGGATGACGCCGGACGCCCTGGTGTTGCGCTGGAAGATGCCGCCGTAGCCGGCCAGCGCCGAGACGCCCTCCTGGATCCGGGCGCCCGCCCCGTCGTTCAGGGACACCAGCGGCGCCCCCGCCGCGATGGCCATGTCCATGATCTTGTGGATCTTGGTGGCGTGGGCCTCGCCCAGCGCACCGCCGAAGATCCGGAAGTCGTGCGCGTACACGAAGACCGTACGGCCCTCCACCGTGCCCCAGCCGGTGATCACACCGTCCGTGTACGGCTTCTTCGCCTCCAGGCCGAACCCGGTCGCCCGGTGCCGGCGCAGCTGC
>NZ_JAAAXQ010000746.1 GCF_009916105.1 Streptomyces sp. GC420
GGGCGGGGCGGCCGGTCCTCCGGCGGCGGGGCGTCCGCCCCAGGCCTCGCGGGGCGAGGCGGCACGGCCGGGCGCGAAGGCCTGGGCGGCGGGGCCCTGGGACTCGCTGGAGGCGAGCGTGCGGCTGCGCACGCGGTACAGCCCGGTGTCGAGGTCCTCGGCCTTCTCCAGGTGGACCTTGATCGGGCCCATGAACGTGTAGCGCTGCTGCTTGGCGTAGTCGCGGACCATGCCGGACAGCTCGTCGCCGAGCTGGCCCGAGTAGGGGCTCAGACGCTCGTAGTCGCCCGTGCTCAGTTCGACGATGAAGTCGTTGGGCACGACCGTGCGGTCGCGGTTCCAGATCTGAGCGTTGTTGTCGCACTCGCGCTGGAGGGCGCCGGCGATCTCTACGGGCTGGACCTCCGACTTGAAGACTTTGGCGAAGGTGCCGTTGACCAGACCTTCAAGTCGCTGCTCGAAGCGCTTCAGCACTCCCATGGGGCACCTCCTCCGTCGCTGCTGTGCTCGTCGTCGTCCTGGTACTGCTTACTGATCGTATCCACGCGTCGGGAAATCGGCTGGTTCCCCTTGTCTGCCCAGTGGATGGGTGTTGCCCCTCACACGAATCGTTCGTACGGATCGTAGAGGCCCCCTCAAGTCAGTGTCCCGCAACCGGCGCGCTGTCCGGTCCCCGCGGGGTTCCGGTCCTGTCCCGGTTCGGCTCCCGCTGCCGTTCCGCTCAAGTGCGTGCCCGCGAATAGGGATGTGAACGCACCCTTCCCACCGTGCTAATCTTCTGCATGTCGGAAGGCGCCGCACCGCAGGGGGCGGAGCCCGAGGGCAGCACCCATGCGCGGGTGGCGGAATAGGCAGACGCGCTGGATTCAGGTTCCAGTGCCCGAAAGGGCGTGGGGGTTCAACTCCCCCCTCGCGCACAGACCGAGAGCCCCGCAGATCTTCGGATCTGCGGGGCTCTCGCACGTCCCGGGGCCGGTCCGGTGCCTTCCTCGTGCGCGCCCGCGTGATGTCGCGATGTGACGAAGACGGATGTGACGAAGACAACTGTGGGGTGAGGGCGGGCGGCCTGCCGGATACGACCTTCGTCGCGCGTGCCTGAGACGAAAGGCGCACGCGCGGGTGCGCGGGCGGTCCCTAGGGTCGGTGCGTGGATGCGATTCGGGTGAGCCGCGAGGCCTGGCGGCGGTCACGGGAGGTGCTGGCGCGGCCCGCGCTGTGGTCACCGCGCAGGATCGCGGGCGAGGCGGTTCCGGCGCTCGTGCCGACCGTGCTGGCGGCCGGGATCGAGCAGCTGTCGGGCGCCTCGGCGCCTCGGCTGGTGCTGGTGGTGTCCGCGGTCGCCGCGCTGTCGCTGCTGCGGGGGGCGCTGCCGGCC
>NZ_JAAAXQ010000747.1 GCF_009916105.1 Streptomyces sp. GC420
CTCCCACCCCCGCCGTGCACACGCCCGCCACCGGGACGCGCGCGCGGACCGGCAGCCCGGCCCCCGCCGCGGCTCCCGCCACGCCGAGGGCGACGGCCGCACCGAGGCCGGCGGCGATCATGCTCACCGGCCGGTCACCCGCCGCAGCGCCGCCACGATGTCCGCGGGTGCGGGCGGGCATCCCGGTACCTCGAGATCGACCCGTACGACATCGGCGACCGCGCCCTCGACGCCGTACCCTCCGGCGAACTCGCCGCAGTCGACCGCGCAGTCCCCGACCGCGACCACCAGGCGCGGCTCGGGCATGGCCGCCACCGTGCGCCGCAGGGGCTCGGCCATGTTCCGGGTCACCGGCCCGGTCACCAGTGCCACGTCGGCGTGCCGCGGCGAGGCGACCAGCCGGGCGCCGTACCGGTCCGCGTCGTACACCGGGCCGAAGGCCGCCGCGATCTCGATCTCGCACCCGTTGCAGGAACCGGCGTCCACGCAGCGCACCTGCACCGACCCGCCGAACTCCGCGACCGCCGGCAGGGGTTCCCGCGCGGGCGGCGGTGGAGCGGGTTCGGCCACTCGTCCGGTGTCGAGAACCTTGCGCAGCAGGCCCATGAACGCCCCTCCCGGTGCTGGTGAGGACTCTTCCGCGGGTGGCTAACGGACGACTCCGCGGCTGGAGTTACGACCTTCTTGATACGTTTTGCCAAAATTTACGCTACTTTGCCGCTCGCATAATCGCCCGAAGAGGTGTCCTCGGCCCCGCGGAGACATGATGACCTGACTAATTGCCAAGATTAGCAATTCTGAATGCGTGGAGAGGGGGTTTCGGGTGCGGATTCCACGCCTTCGTGGTGGCAGTTCCCCTTCGAGTGTCCCGCTGAGTACTGACGGCGAACTGCCTGTACGTCCGCCTTCGTGATGCGAAGGTGGGTTCCTCCGGGCTGTGTACCGGCGGAGCGTGGCACATCCTTGGGCCACGGCGGGCAGGCATCGGGTCGGCGCACGGCGGACGGCGGACGGCGGAACTCGAGGAGGCTCAATGGATGCGGAGCTGGCGGCCCTGGCGGCGTCGGGAGCGACGACCCTGGTCGGACTGATGGTGTCGGAGACCTGGACGCAGACGCGGGACCGGGTGGCGCGGTTCTTCGCGCGCGGCGCCGGCGAAGGCCCGGCGGAGGAGGAACTCGGCGCGTCGAGGGCGGAGTTGGTGGCGGCCAGGGAGGCGGGCGACGAACTGGCCGCCGCGGACGTCGAGGCGGGCTGGCGGATGCGGCTGCGCCACCTGCTGAGGGCCGATCCCGAGGCTGCCGAGGAGCTGCGGGAGCTGCTGGCGGAACTGGGACCGGAGGCGGGGAGGGGGCAGGGG
>NZ_JAAAXQ010000748.1 GCF_009916105.1 Streptomyces sp. GC420
GGGCGGGCGAGTGGCGGATCTTCACCAGGATCGCTCTGCCGATGATGGTGCCGGGACTGGTGACCGTCTTCCTCTTCCAGTTCGTGGCGATCTGGAACAACTTCCTGCTGCCGTACATCATGCTCAGCGACGACGAGAAGTTCCCGATGACCCTGGGCCTCTACACGCTGCTCGCCCAGGGCAGCAACCAGCCCGCGCTCTACACCCTCGTCATCACCGGCGCCCTGCTGGCGATCATCCCGCTCATCGCCCTGTTCCTGGTCGTCCAGCGCTTCTGGTCGCTCGACCTGCTGTCCGGCGCCGTAAAGTCTTGAACATGAGCAACTCTCCGGGTCCGGGGGCAGGTCCGGGACAGCGCCGCAGGCCGCCGACGATCCACGACGTGGCGCGCGAGGCCGGTGTCTCGCGCGGCACGGTCTCCCGCGTGCTCAACGGCGGGCACTATGTCAGCCCGGCGGCGCAGGACGCCGTCAACGCCGCCATCCGCAAGACGGGTTACGTAGTGAACCGGCACGCCCGGTCGCTGATCACGGGCCGCTCGGACTCCGTGGCGTTCCTGCTCACCGAGCCGCAGGAGCGGTTCTTCGAGGACCCCAACTTCAATGTGCTGCTGCGCGGCTGCACCCAGGCTCTCGCCGACCACGACATCCCGCTGCTTCTGATGATCGCCGGGACGGAAGACGAGCGGCGCCGCATCACGCGGTACATCACGGCCGGCCACGTCGACGGGGTGCTGCTGGTCTCCAGCCACTCGGGCGACCCGGTCGCGGAGCGCCTGCGGGACGCCGGGGTGCCGCTGGTCGCCTGCGGCAAGCCCATAGGGCTGGGCTCGAAGGTGAGTTACGTGGCCGCCGACGACCGGGACGGCGCCCGTGACATGGTGCGTCACCTGATCGGGGCCGGGCGCCGTCGCATCGCGACGGTCACGGGCCCGCTGGACACCCCCGGCGGCGTCGAGCGGCTCGCCGGCTACCGGGAGATCCTCGCCGAGGCGGGTATCGAGGAGGACGAGCGGCTCGTCGTCTCCGGTGACTACAGCCGGGCCGGCGGGGAGGCGGCCGCCGAGGAACTGCTGCGCCGGGAAACGGACATGGACGCCGTGTTCGTCGCCTCCGACCTCATGGCGCAAGGTGTGCTGACGGCCCTGCAGCGGGCCGGGCTGCGGGTGCCGGAGGACATCGCGGTCGGCGGATTCGACGACTCCCCCGCGGCGGTCGGGACCAGGCCGGACCTGACCACCATCCGGCAGCCGTGGGACCGGATCAGCGCCGAGATGGTGCGGGTGCTGCTCGCGCAGATCGGTGGCGAGGCGCCCTCGGCGGTGATCCTGCCGACGGAACTGGTCCGGCG
>NZ_JAAAXQ010000749.1 GCF_009916105.1 Streptomyces sp. GC420
GCGGTGAACCAGGTGCGACGGGCCGGGACCAGTGCGAGGAAGGCCGCCGACAGCGCCAGTGAGCAGGCGAGCATGCCGAGGATCATCAGCACACCGACCCACGTCGGCACGCCGAGGTCCTGCGCGGAAGCGGCGGAAGCGGCGGCGGCAGGAACATGCCGGTGGTCGTGGGTGCGATCGTCGTCGCGCTGCTCGCCGTCGGCGGCCTGATCGCCCTGATGTCGATGAACGGGGACGAGGACAAGGGCAACCAGACCGGCGGCACGCAGGCGGGCGCGAGCGCAAGCGCAAGCACGTCGGCGGACACGGGCGACGACGGGGGCGACGACGTCGCCGGCCACAAGGGCCCCGACAAGACGCGGACCATCGAAGAGGCCGAGTGCACGGAGGCCGACGAGCACTACAGCGACGAGACGAAGGTCACCGCGCCGAACTTCGAGTACAAGAACATCGAGTCGGTGAAGGCATGCATCCAGGCCGCCGGCTGGACGATCAGCAAGGAGATCGACGTCGACGAGAACGTCTACGGCGAGGGCACGGTGATGCGGCAGTACCCCGCCGCCGGTGAGCCCATCGATCCCGAGGGTGCCAGGTTCGAGCTGGACATCTCCACCGGCGATCCGGAGTAGTCCAGTCCAAGGGCACGCTGGCCCTCTCGATGCCCGAGCACATGTGGAAGGGGTCCGGCACTGTCGTGCCGGACCCCTCCGCGTCCAACTGCGTGTCAGCCGTCGGCTCTCGGGACCGCGGCCGCGGAAACTCAGAGATAGGGACCGGAGCGGATGGCGCCCTGGCCGCGCTCGTCCTGCTCGTCCTGGCCGCCCATCGCACCCGGCGGCAACGCCCTGCGCATCTGCTCCAACTGGGCCCGCGCGGCCATCTGCTGGGCGAAGAGCGCCGTCTGGATCCCGTGGAACAGCCCTTCCAGCCATCCCACCAACTGCGCCTGCGCGATGCGAAGTTCGGCCTCGGTGGGAATGGTCTCGTCGGTGAAGGGCAGGGAGATCCGCTCCAGCTCCTCGACCAGCTCGGGGGCGAGCCCGTCCTCCAGTTCCTTGAGCGAGCTGGCGTGGATCTCCTTGAGCCGGACCCGGCTGGCCTCGTCGAGAGGCGCCGCCCTGACCTCCTCCAGGAGCTGCTTGATCATGCTGCCGATGCGCATGACCTTCGCGGGCTGCTCGACCATCTCCGTCACCGGGACCTCGCGGGACTCGTCGTCGCCCGTGCCGGCTCCGCCGAGCGCCATGCCGTCCTGCCCCACGACAAGGATGTGCGGACTGCTCTCCTGCGACTGCGACCGTTCGTTCCTCGGCATCTCCATGCGCCCATTCTCTCCCACCCCGCC
>NZ_JAAAXQ010000074.1 GCF_009916105.1 Streptomyces sp. GC420
GCCGAGGAGCTGGGCGCGCAGGTAGGCCCGCCAGTGCGCGGTGAACTTCCCGTGCGAGGTGCCCAGCACGTCCCGCAATGCCCGCTCGACCGCGCCCTCCCGCCGCGGGTGCTCCCCCACCGCGCGGTAGAACTCGACGAGTTTCGCCTCGCCCCAGTACAGCGCGATCATCCGGCAGGCGAGCCACCCGCTCTCGTACGACCTCGCCAGCTGCCCGGGTTCCTCGCCGAAGCGGAAGTCCTCGTCAGCGGGCAGCCGCTCCGGGATCCGGCCGCCGCGGACCGCCCGCAGCAGTTCCGGTGCCGCCTGAGCCGCCGTGCGGCCGCTGCCCCGGTACGCGACCCAGTCGGCGAACCCCTCCGAGAGCCAGAGCGGGGTGGCCGCCGAGGTGGCCCGGCGGGTCGCCACATGGGCGGTCTCGTGGGTGATGACGATCCGCCGCCCGAGGTCGCCGAGCATGTCGTACGCCTCGGGGTTGACGATCACCCGGTCCGCGGGCGCGGTCGCGGCGCCCCCGACCTCGCCGGTGGTCACGGCGGCTATCCCCCGGTAGCCGGCGGCGGGCGAGCCGAGCAGCCCGGCCATGCCGTCGAGCGAGCCGGGCACCACGACCACCACACGCTCCGCCCACTTCTCCGGCCAGGCCCGGGAGACCAGGGGCACGGCGCGATCCGCGACGGCGGCGACGGAGCGCAGCTCACGGCGGCTCCTGCCGACGCCCAGCACCAGGCTGGCCGCGCCGTGCACGGCGGTGATCTCACCCTGCTCCCACAGCTGCTCGGCGCTGTCCGCGCCGGGGCGGTCCGCCGAGACGTACCAGCGGCCGCCGCGCTCCGTCAGGGCCAGGTCACGGGCGGCGGTGACGGGTGCGCCGTCGTACCCGTCGACGCGGTAGCGCAGTTCGACCGTGGCGGTCGCCATGCCGTCGCCCGGGGCCCGCAGCCCGGTCAGCCGGTAGTCCCAGGTGTCGAGCGGCAACTGCCGCAGGTTGCCGAACTCGGTGCGTTCCTCGGCGAGGACCCGGCGGGCGGCCCGGGGGTCGACGGTGGCGAGGTAGCGGTCCTCGTCGCGGTCGAGGACGGCGTCGGCCCTGCGGTCGAGGAGCCGCCGCACCTCCCGGACGCCGTCGCTCGCGCCGATCCGTGTCCCACAGCCCGGCACGGTGAGAACCAGCGCCGCGGCGCACACTCCCGCCGCCCATCGCCGCGCGCCCCAGCCGCGCCCTTGACCCGCCACCCTGCCGATCGTACGGGCTGCGCCGGCCTCCGCTGAGCCCCGTACCGCATCCGTCCGGCACGGCGGAGCGGTGACCGCCGGAACCGGCGGTCACCGCTCCCGCGTGCGCGCCCCTCCCCCGCGCGGCCGGGCCCGTCCCCGGCACGCTCAGATCCTGGTGACGGTCAGGCCCGGCATCATGTTCACCGGGTCGTAGCGCACCCGCGCCCCCGGATGCGGGGCGTGCACCACCTGCCCGTTGCCCGCGTACATGGCGACATGGCTGGCATCGCTGCGGTACGTCACGAGATCACCCGGTCGTGCCTCGGAGAGCGGCACCTGCCGGCCCGCGTACCGCTGCGCCTGCGAGGTGCGGGGCAGCGCGACCCCGGCCTGCCCGTAGGCCCACTGCATCAGCCCCGAGCAGTCGAACGCGCCCGGGCCGCTGGCGCCCCAGACGTACGGGCGGCCGACGGCCCCGCGGGCCGCCGCCAGGGCCGCCGCGGCCCGTGGCGAGGCGGCGCCGGGTCCGCCCGCCATGACACCGCCCGGCAGAACCGAGCCGTCCCTGCCGTACCGGCCGGCCCTGGCATACGCCTCACGCTCGTCGGGCCGCAGCGAGTTCAGCAGCCGCCGCGCCTCGGCGAGTCTGCGCTCGACGGAACGCTTGTGCCGGGCGACGACGGCCCGGCCGCGCTCCAGTTCGGCGAGCTTGCGCAGCGCTCTCGCCCGGTCCTGCTCCAGCACCCGCTGCGCCTGCCTGAGGGCGCGCAGCTGCCCGGCCTGGCGGTCCGTGACGCGGTCGACGACCATGGCCCGCTCGAGGAACTCGTCCGGGTCCGCGGCGAGCAGCAGCCTCAGCGAGGGGTCCAGGCCGCCGGAGCGGTACTGCGCCCCGGCCAGCGAACCGAGGCCGTCCCGCATGCGGTTGACCCGGTCCTGGTCGCGGGCCGCGCGGTCCTTGGCCAGCTCGACCTGCCTGCGCAGCCGGTCGGTGCGTTCGTCGGCGGCGTTGAAGCGCTCGGTGGCCCGCTCGGCCTCCTCGTAGAGCCTGCCGACCTGGGCCCGTACGGATTCCCGGGGACCGGGCGGGCTGCCCGGTTCCGCGGTTGCCGGTACCGCCGCGACAACCGCTGCCGCGGTGACCGCGGCGGCGGACAGCACGGTGACCCGCGCCGACTGGGTGAGACCGAACCGCGCGGGCCGACGATGGGACGCCACTGGTAACCGCACTCCCTTCCGCTGATCCGCTGCTGTGCGCGGCAGACAGTAGCGGCGCCGCGAGGACACGGGCCAACGGCGCGAAGGGACGCGAAAACTGACGCCCCGCCATCGACACGCAGGTCAGGGGCGGGGCGCTCGGTCCTGGAGGACGGCGGCAAGTTCGCCCGATCGGGCGCCGGCCGTCACACCGGTACGCAGATCAGATTCGTACGCCGAACTGGAAGGGCATGTTGTTGATCGACTCGTAGCGCACGACGGTTCCGGTGCGCGGGGCGTGCAGCACCTGGCCGTTGCCCGCGTAGAAGCCGACGTGGTGCAGGTCGCCGTAGAAGATGACCAGGTCGCCGACCTTGAGGTCGCTCTGCGAGTAGATCCGGGTACCGGCGTTGGCCTGGGCCTGGGACGTACGCGGTATGGAGACCCCGGCCTGGGCGAAGGCCCAGGAGGTCAGGCCCGAGCAGTCGAAGGTGTTGGGGCCGGAGGCGCCGTACACGTACGGCGAGCCGATCTTGCTCTGCGCGGCGGAGAACGCGGCTGCCGCACGCCCGGAGGCCGTGCCCGTGTTGCCCAGTTCGACGCGCTCGGTGGCGCGGGTGGCGCGCTCCTGCTCGGCGGCGGCGAGCTCCGCCTTCTCCTTGGCGGTCAGGGTGTTGAGGAGCTTCTGCGCCTCGGCGAGCTTGCCCTGGACTTCCTTCTTCTTCTTGCCGAGTTCCGTACGGGTGTCGGCGAGGTCGTCCAGCTTCTGCGTGGCCTCCTGCCGCTGCTGCGTCAGGGTGCGCTGCTTGGCCTGGATCTCACGGAGCGCGTCGGCCTGCTTGGTGCTCAACTGGTCGAGCGTCGAGGCCTTGTCGAGGTAGTCGTCGGGGTCGGCGGAGAGGAAGAGCTGCACGGAGGGGTCGATGCTGCCGCTGCGGTACTGGGCGCTCGCGACCGAACCGAGGGTGTCGCGCAGGGCGTTGAGCTCCTCCTGCTCGCGGGCGACCTTGTCCTGGAGGTCGTCGACCTGCTTCTCGAGCTTTTCCTGCTTCTCCTTGGCCCCGTTGTACTTCTCGGTGGCCTTCTCCGCCTCTTCGTAAAGCTTGTCGACCTTGGCCTTGACCTCGTTCTTCGACAGCTTCGGCTCGGCCTGGGCGGCCTGGGAGGTCAGTGCCACGGCCGCGGCGGCGGTCGCGGTGAGCACGGTCACACGGGCCCGGCTCGGCTGCTTGGGTCGACGGTGGGACGCCACGAAGGCGAGCTCCTTCATCTTTCGGCCGCCTACCGATGACTTGGTGGGCGGGGACCCCCGCTGTCACCCCCGGTGGGTGATCGACCGCGCGGTGGTTCGAGACCCAGACCCTAGTGACCTCACTGTGATCACTTCAAATCCTGATCGGAAAAATCTCACCGGCAGCCCCTAATCTTTACCTACATCACACAAGCAGTAAGGGCTGATTGACACTGCGTTCGCCGACGAAACCGCCAATTCGGGCGCACCTTACGGTAATTAGCGAAACGGACTAAGCGCGCGAAAGCCGCTTGAGGAGCAGAGTGGACGCGACCGGCCGGGCCCCGGCCTTCGCCACCCCGTCGGCCACCTCACGGTCCGAGGAGACCACCACCAGCGGGCGGCCGGGCGGCTCGGCGCGCACCAGCTGCCGGATCAGCTCGTCCGCCGTCACCCCCGGCTTGCTGAACAGCACCCGCACCCCGCGGGGCGGTGCGAGCAGCACCGGCGCCGCCAGCTCCGCCCCGTCGAAGACGCAGGTCACCTCGGCACCGCTCTGCGCGGCGAGCGCCGAGAGGCCGCCCAGCAACCGCAGCCGCTGCTTCTCCAGCGGCATCGTCGGATAGCCGGTCTTGGTGACGTTGTAGCCGTCCACGACCAGATGGGCCTGCGGCAGCGCCAGCAACTGGTCGAGCAGTTTGGGATCGGTCTCCGACAAGGCCCGGGCCGCGATGTCCTTCGGGCTCATCCGTCCCGGCTCCACCGCATCCACCGTGTCCGCGGGGCGGACGGAGACCGGCGGCAGGGCCAGTTCGCGGCGCAGTCCCTGCGCGGACTCCAGCACCGTGTCGAGCAGCAGCCGCAGCCGCATGTCCTCGACGCTGCGGCCCTCGCGGGCCGCCCGGCGCCCGGCCTCGACGGCCGCCTCCGCCTCGCCGAGCCGGGTCCTCAGCCGCCGGGTCTCGCTCTCCGCCGCGGCGATCTGGGCGGCGGACTCCGCCCGCGCCGCCTCCGCCTCCGCGGCGGCCTTGCGCAGTGCGGCCTCGCCGCGCTTCACATCGCTCAGCGCCCCGCGCAGTTTGCGCTGAAGCGATTCGGCTTCCTTGCGCGCCGCGTCCAGCTCGGTGCGGATCCGCTCCTGCTCGGCCCTGGCGGTCGCCTTGGTCCTGGCCAGTTCCGCGCGCAGCCGTTCCAGCTCCCGCAGGGTCGCCTCGTCCGCGCGTTCGGCGTCGGCGCGCTGCGCCTCCTCGCCGGCGGCGGTCACCAGCTTGGACCAGCCCGCCGGGCGCAGCACGAAGGCTGCCGCGGCCACGTCCAGCGGATCGGCCGCGGCGGGCGGGGAGCCCGCGTCCAGGGCGGCGGCCAGCTCCGGCTGGGCGTCCCTGAACCGTTCCCCGACGCGCTGGCGGAACAGCGGGTCGCTCTCGAGGGCCGAGGCCATGGCGTTGCCCGCGAACTTGGCCCGCCGGGTCGGGGTGAAGCGGGCGTACTGCCTCAGCTGGGCGGGAAGTTCCGTGACCGTGAGCCCGCCGAAGGCGTCCGAGACCAGCGCGACGACCCGCCGCCGCACGCCTTCCGGCAGCGGTCGGTCGAGGCTCTCCGCGGCACCGCCGCCGGCCGCACCGGCCGGTTCAGCGCCGCTTGCTGGCTCCACGATCCGTCACCCCACACGTTTCTTCCGCTCGCCCGCCAGCCGGGCGACGGACCGCCCCTCGGCCCGCCCGCTCCGGCCGGCCCGCTCATGAGTCGGCCGCTGTCGGCCTCTCCACCAGTTCGATCTGGTCCACCGCGTTGCACCACCGGCAGCGGACCGACTCGATGGTCTCACTGACCACCTCGCGCTCCTCCACCTTGGCTTCCCCTGCGAGATCGAGGTGCACGTACTCCACGACCTTCGAGGAACGGGTGACGTCGAACCGGGTGAGGTTGCCGCACAGCGTGCAGCGCCACCGGGTCGAGGCCGTCGGCAGAGGAACCGTCATCGAGCTGTCACTCCTCGGACTGCTGGTACTCCAGACACGTATCTACTGCACGCAACCCTACGGCCTGGCGGCCACCTCGCGCGGCGCGGCGAGGCGCTCTGTTCCGCTTGGGCCCGTTACGTCATGATCTGCCCATGCTCAATAGCTGGGACGCCGCCCGGAGCGCGGCCAGACGGACCGGCAGGATGCCCCGGCCCGGAGACCCGGTGGTCACCCACGGGCTGATCGGTCTGTGCGCCCTGGTGTTCGTCCTCGGCCCCGTCTCCGGGCTGAACACCGCGTACGGCACGGGCGAGCGGCTGTCGGCCGCCCAGGCCGAGTACTTCGAGCGCTGGGGGGTGATCCCGGCCGAGCTGCTGTCCGCCTCGCCGCGGGCCGCACCCACCCCGTTCACCGCGCTCTTCGTGCACGGCAGCTGGCTGCATCTGCTGGGCAACATGCTCTTCCTCTACGTCTTCGGGACGATGGCCGAGGAGCGGATGGGCCGCGTCCGCTACCTGGTCTTCTACCTGTGCTGCGGCGCCCTTGCCCTCCTCGGTTACGCCATCGCCAACGCGGAGTCCTCACAGACCCTGGTGGGCGCGTCCGGGGCGATCTCCGCCGTGCTCGGTGCCTTTCTCCGTCTCTTTCCCCGGGCTAGGGTCACCAGCCTGTTCCCGTTCCTCTTCTTCCTGCCGCTGCGCTTCCCCGCCTGGGTCGTGCTGCTGTTCTGGTTCGCCGTGCAGTGGCTGGCCGCCCGGTCCGCGCCCAGCGGCCCCGGGGTGGCGTATCTCGCCCAC
This sequence comes from Streptomyces sp. GC420, assembly GCF_009916105.1. GTDB lineage: Bacteria > Actinomycetota > Actinomycetes > Streptomycetales > Streptomycetaceae > Streptomyces. Next base: position 6,408 of record NZ_JAAAXQ010000074.1, read on the forward strand.
GTCATCGGCTTCACGCTGGGCTTCGTCCTCGCCTGGGGGTGCTTCCGGCGTCCGGCTAGAGTGAGCAGCGCCCCAGCGACGGCCACCGAGGGAGACAGCAAGCCGTGATCACCGCGATCGTGCTCATCAAGACCAGCGTGGACCGGATCCCCGAGATCGCGGAGGAGATCGCGGCGCTGGACAGCGTCAGCGAGGTCTACTCCGTCACCGGCACCTACGACCTGGTGGCGATGGTGCGGGTGAGGCGGCACGACGACCTCGCGGACGTCATCCCGGGCCGGATCAGCAAGATCCCGGGCGTGGAGGCAACGGACACGCACGTGGCGTTCCGCACGTACTCTCAGCACGACCTGGAGGCGGCCTTCGCCATCGGCCTGGACGCCTGAGCGCCGGGCGGCTCCGGGCGGTCGTGCCGGCTCCTGCAGGCCCGTGAGATCCACGGCCGACCCGGCCGGACGGGCACCGTCCCCGCCCCTCGGCCGGTGACCCCGACCGCCCCGCCGCTCCGTCGCCGACCCTCACCCGGCTCCGGTCGGCGCCCGGCCGCGGGGCGACGGCCGGCGCACGCCCGGCCGCGGTGCGGCGGACGGGGCACCGCGGGCCGGCCCGCGGCCGGCGGACAAGAGATCCCCGCACTGGTCCGCATCCTTGCTCCCCCACCGGACCGAGCGCCGGGAGGCGGGGGAGCGGTCGGCCGCCTCCCGGGCCGGTCCACCGGTGCGTGGCTGCCGTGCGGGCCGGCACGGCCGCCCACCGGGGCATCACGGCCAGGGCCCATGCGCACACGGCGGTATCACCGGCAGCCGCCGGTCTCCGGGGGTTCCAGGACCACCGGGGCCACCCGGCGTCCCCAGGGCGGACGTCCCGCCCGCACCGCCACCGGCGCCGCCGGGCGCGGGCCCCGGAGGCCGGGCGTGGTCCCGCACCGTCCCGGCGGTCCGCGACCACGAGCCGCGCGGCCCGGCCGGCGCAGGTCCGACGGGGCACGGGTGGTCACGGGCCCCGGCGGCACGGCGCCCGCCGACGAGGCGCGGCTCCTCGCCGCAGAACTGCGGATCCGTCCCGGCACGGCGCCCGCCCGGCGTCCCGGAGGGCGCGGTGGCAACGGACCCGGGGCAGCCCGGGGCGACCGCCCGTCGGTCAGGCCGCGGGCACCTCGGGAACGCAGCGGCCGTCCTCCGCGCGGTACGTCCACTTGGCCCCGTCCCGTACGAGTTCCGCGACCGCGGCGACGAACCGTTCCACGTGCTCGTCGGGCGTTCCCGCTCCGAAGCTGGCCCGGATCGCGCTGCGCCGGCCGCCCCGGCCCGGCTCTGTGCCGGGCGCCCCGCACTCCTCCCGCGTCCCGCGCCCGCCGCCCAGCAGGGTGCGCAGCAACGGGTGGGCGCAGAAGAGGCCGTCCCGGACACCGATGCCGTACTCCGCGGAGAGCGCGGCGGCGAAGTGGGAGCTGTTCCAGCCGTCGACGACGAAGGAGAGCACTCCGACCCTCGGGGCGTCCTCGCCGAAGAGGGAGAGCACCCGCACTTCGGGCACGGCGGCGAGTCCCTCCCGGACCCGCGCCAGGAGTTCCCGCTCCCGGGCCACGAGTCCCTCGAACCCGGCCTCGGTGAGGGCCCTGCACGCGGAGGCGATGGCGTACGCGCCGATCACGTTCGGAGAGCCCGCCTCGTGGCGGGCGGCCGTGGTGTGCCACTGCGCGTCGACGCCTCCGTCGGCGCGCCTGGCCACCGTGCGGGTGGCGCCGCCGCCCGCCAGATACGGCTCGGCCTCCGTCAGCCAGTCGGCGCGCCCGGCCAGGACCCCGGCCCCGAAGGGGGCGTACAGCTTGTGCCCGGAGAAAGCGACCCAGTCCACGTCCAGGTCCCGCAGCGAGACGGGGTGGTGCGGGGCGAGCTGGGCGGCGTCCAGCACGATCCTGGCGCCGTGCGCGTGGGCCGCGGCGGCCAGCTCGCGCACGGGCCACAGCTCACCGGTCACGTTGGAGGCGCCGGTGACGCACACCAGCGCCGGGCCGTGCGGCTCGCGCGCGGCGAGCGCCCGCTCCAGCGTCTCCACGGCCTGCCGCGGTGTGCGCGGCGCGTCGAGGTACGTGACCTCGGCGTCCCGCCACGGCAGCAGCGCGGCGTGGTGCTCCGTCTCGAAGACGAAGACCCGGCAGCCGGCGGGCAGCACCGTGGCCAGCAGGTTCAGTGAGTCGGTCGTGGACCGGGTGAAGACCACCTGGTCGCCGGCGCGGCAGCCGAGGAACCGGGCGACGGTCCTGCGGCTCTCCTCGAACAACTCGGTCGACAGCCGCGAGAGGTGGCCCGCGCCGCGGTGCACGCTTCCGTAGTACGGCGCGTACGCGGCCACGTCGTCCCAGACCCGCTGGAGGGCGGGAGCGCTCGCGGCGTAGTCGAGCGCGGCGTACGTCACCTCGCCTCCGGTGACGAGCGGGACGAGGACGTCGCGGCCGAGCACCGGCAGCGGGCCGGAGCAGTCGTGCTCGCCGCGGGCAGGGGCAGCGGCGGAAAGAGTGTTCGAGTACGCGGACATGGCGGTGTCTCCCGGTGGGACAGGCGGAATGCTTCGGACGACCCGCGAGGCAGGGGCCGCCGGGCGGCGGCCGTGCGGCACGCGGGGTTGCCTCGACGCACAGCGGAACGCCACCGCGCGGAGGGGGTGTCGGGGAGAGGGGCTCTGAAGCCCTATCGCATTCGCTTGCCCACGAGACTGCTCCCTTGAGGACCAGGACCCCAGGGGCTGCAAGGGGTCCGCGCTTGCCGCAGACCTCACTGCCTGCGGCCCGGTCTTCACCCGGGGCACCCCGCCACGGACGGAGGGTTGCCGGACAGCGGGCCGGGGCCGTAGTCGCTGTCACTCATGACCTGCCCCGCAGTATGCCAGCAGGGCGGCGCGCCCGCAAAACCGGTAAGGCATCCAGGTCCCCGCCCCGGCGGCCGTGACGGCGGGCCGGGGCGGAGGAAGGGACCGGGCGTCAGGCGTTGGTGGCCCGGACCCAGCGGTCCAGGGCGTCCTTGGCGGCGCCCGAGTCGATGGACTCGGCGGCCTTCTCCATGCCCGCGCGCAGCTGGTCCGCCAGCGGCGCGCCGGTCTGCTCCAGGGCGACCAGGGCCGCCGCCGAGTTGAGCAGCACCGCGTCCCGGACCGGGCCGGTCTCGCCGTTCAGCAGCCGGCGGGCCACGTCCGCGTTGTAGGAGGCGTCGGCGCCTCGCAGCGCCTCCACCGGCACCAGTTCGATGCCGGCGTCCCGCGGGTCGAAGGACTCCTCGCGCACCGAGCCGTCACGCACCACCCACACCCTGGAGGTGGCGGTGGTCGTCAGTTCGTCCAGCCCGTCGTCGCCGCGGAAGACGAGCGCCGACGAGCCGCGCTCGGCGAGCACCCCTGCCACGATCGGGGCCATCCGCGCGTCGGCGACGCCCGTCGCCTGCGCACGGACCCTGGCCGGGTTGGTGAGAGGGCCCAGGAAATTGAAGACCGTGCGGATGCCGAGCTCGCGCCGGGCCACCGCCACGTGGCGCAGGGCGGGGTGGAACTTCACCGCGAAGCAGAAGGTGATGCCGGCCTCGGCGGCGACCTCGGCGACCCGCTGCGGGGTCAGATCCAGGTTGACGCCGAGCTTCTCCAGGACGTCCGAGGCGCCGCTCGCGCTCGACGCCGCACGGTTGCCGTGCTTGACGACCTTCGCACCCGTCCCGGCGACGACGATCGCGGACATCGAGGAGATGTTGACGGTCTTGGCGCCGTCGCCGCCGGTGCCGACGATGTCCACGCTGGGACCCGGCACGTCGATGACATTGGCGTGCTCGTACATCGTCCGCACCAGGCCGGTGATCTCCTCCACCGTCTCGCCCTTGGCCCGTAGCGCCACCGCGAACCCGGCGATCTGGGCGTCGGTGGCCTCGCCGCGCAGGATGCGGTCCATCGCCCACGCGGTGTCGTCGGCGCTCGCGCCGCCCCCGCTCAGCAGTGACTCGAGGACGCTGGGCCAGGTCGGGGTACCCCCGCCAGGAGTCTGGGGGAGGGCCGTGGCCCTTTCAGATCCGGTCGGAGGCTGGGCGCTCATGGGTCGCTCCTGGTCCATAGCTCGGGTGGGTTGCCCCCACCCTATCCGTCCGCGCGCAACGCGAAGGGCCCCGTCCACGAGGTGAACGGGGCCCTTCGGTGCGTGGCGACGTGAGGGATCAGTGGTGGCCGTGGCCGCTGGTGATCTCCTCGTGCTCCTCGGCGGTCGGCTTCGCGATCTGGTTGTTCTCCGCGAAGTAGCCCCCGCTGAGCTTGGCGCGCAGCTTCTGGCCCCGCGAGAACTTCCGCTCGACACCGTTCTCGTCGACCGTCGGGCCGAGCTCGACCGGCTTGTACTGCTCGTGAGCGGTGAGCGTGTACACCTGGTCCTGCGCCAGCGGCTCGTGGACCTCGATGAACTCACCGTGCGGCAGCCGCTTGATGATGCCGGTCTCGCGGCCGTGCAGCACCTTCTCCTTGTCGCGCCGCTGCAGACCCAGGCAGATCCGCTTGGTCACGACGAAGGCGACGACCGGTCCGACGAAGAACCCGATGCGGACGAACCAGGTGACCGCGTTGATCGACAGATCGAAGTGGGTCGCGACGATGTCGTTGCCACCACCGATCAGCATGATCATGTATGCGGTGACCCAGGCGACACCCAGTCCGGTACGGGTCGGGACGTTGCGCGGGCGGTCCAGGATGTGGTGCTCGCGCTTGTCCCCGGTGATCCAGGACTCGATGAACGGGTACAGCGCGATGGCGGCGAGGAACACACCGAACAGGACCAGCGGGATCAGCACCCCCAGGACCAGGGTGTGGCCCCAGAGGTTGATCTCCCAGCCGGGCATGGCCCGGATCAGGCCTTCCGCGAAGCCCATGTACCAGTCCGGCTGGGCACCCGTGGACACCTGGTCGGGACGGTACGGCCCGAGCGCCCAGATCGGGTTGATCGTCGCGATGGCGGCCAGTGCCGCGACCAGACCGAAGACCAGGAAGAAGAAGCCTCCGGCCTTGGCCATGTAGACCGGCAGCAGCGGCATGCCGACGACGTTCTTGTTCGTCCGGCCGGGGCCCGCGAACTGGGTGTGCTTGTGGTAGAAGACCAGGATCAGGTGGGCGACCACCAGGCCGAGCATGATGCCCGGCAGCAGCAGGATGTGGATCGAGTAGAACCTGGCCACGAAGTCGCCGCCGGGGAACTCCCCGCCGAACAGGAACATCGAGATGTAGGTGCCGACGAGCGGCATCGACAGGATCGCGCCCTGCGTGAAGCGGACACCGGTGCCGGAGAGCAGGTCGTCGGGGAGCGAGTAGCCGGTGAAACCGGTGAACATGCCCAGGACGAACAGCAGGAAGCCGAACAGCCAGTTGATCTCGCGCGGCTTGCGGAACGCGCCGGTGAAGAAGACGCGCATCATGTGCACGAACATGCCGGCGAGGAAGATGATCGCCGCCCAGTGGTGGATCTGCCGGATGAGCAGACCACCGCGCACGTCGAAGCTGATGTCCAGCGTCGAGGCGTACGCCTCACTCATCAGCACGCCCTGCATGGGGACGTAGCTGCCGTGGTACTCCACCTCGTTCATCGACGGGTGGAAGAACAGCGTCAGGTACACACCCGTGAGGATGATGATGATGAAGCTGTAGAGGCAGATCTCACCCAGCATGAAGGACCAGTGGTCCGGGAAGATCTTCCGCATGTTGGCCTTGGCCAGGCTGTAGATGCCCAGCCGGCCGTCGGCCCAGTCGGCGACCCGCTCGCCCGCGGGTGCCTGCTTGCGGTTGCTGTCTGCAGCAGCAGTGTTCGTACTCATCCGCGCTCCCAGAAGGCAGGACCGACGGGCTCTTCGAAGTCGCCGAGCGCTTCGAGGTAGCCCTCATTGTTCACGCCGATCCGCAGCTGCGGCAGCGCGTGCCCGGCCGGGCCGAAGATCACTCGCGCACCGTCGGACAGGTCGAACGTCGACTGGTGGCACGGGCAGAGCACGTGGTGCGTCTGCTGCTCGTACAGCGAGATCGGGCAGCCGACGTGGGTGCAGATCTTCGAGTACGCGACGATGCCCTCGTGCGACCACTCCAGCTCGCGCTTGTCCTTGATGTCCTGCGGGGCGATCCGGACGATCATCAGGGCGGCCTTGGCGATCTGCGTCTGGAAGTCGTGGTCGTGCTCCTCCAGGCCCTCGGGCATGGCGAACGTCAGCGAACCGACCGGGACGTCCTCGGGACGCAGCGGCTCGTTGGTGTTCATGTTGACGAGCAGCTTGCCCTTGGCCCACAGGGTCTTGCGCAGCTTGTCCTCGGGCAGCGGGCCGAGGTCGCGCAGCAGCACCACACCGGAGAGCGGCACCAGGGCCAGCGCGCCGAACATGGTGTTGCGGATCAGCTTGCGGCGGCCGAGCGCGGACTCCTTGGCGCCCTGCCGGAAGTCGGCCATGACCTTGGCCTTGACCTCGGGCGTCGCCTCGATCGCGTGCCGGTCGTCGGCGATCTCCACGTCGGACATCAGCGTGCGGGCCCAGTGGACCGCGCCTGCGCCGATGGCGAAGAGGGCCACACCCAGGGTCATGCCGAGCGAGAAGTTGAGCGCGCTCAGCCGGCCCAGCGGCCAGATGTAGACGATCTTGTCGACCGGGAAGATGACGAAGGAGGCGATGAAGCCGATCGTGGCGAGCATCGACACGGTGAAGAACAGGGCGACGGTGCGCTCGGAGCGCTTGGCCGCCCGCTCGTCGATGTCCTGGATGCGCGGCCGGTGCGGCGGCAGACCGGGATCGGCGAACGGGTCGCTCTTGGTCTGCAGCGCGCCGTGTGCGTCGCCGTGCTGCGCGCTCGGCAGGTTCTCTTCGGGCACGTTGTTGGATGGTCCAGTCTGACTCATGACTTCTTGGCCTTTGCGGTGTGGGCCGCGACCCAGACGGCGACAGCGATCAGCGTGCCGAGGCCGAAGATCCAGCCGAACAGGCCTTCGGCGACCGGGCCCAGACCGCCCAGTGCCATACCGCCCGGCGTCTCCGTCTCCTCGCCGTTGACCGCCTTGACGTAGGCGATGATGTCCTTCTTCTCCTGCTCGGGCATCGTCGTGTCGGGGAAGACGGGCATGTTCTGCGGGCCGGTCTGCATGGCCTCGTAGATGTGCTTCTCGCTGACGTTGTCGAGGCTCGGGGCGTACTTGCCCTCGGTCAGGGCGCCGCCCTTGCCGGTGAAGTTGTGACACTGCGCGCAGTTGTTGCGGAAGAGCACACCGCCGTTGGCGATGTCGGCCCCCTCCGGGCTGTACTGCTCCTCGGTCGGCGTGATCGGGCCGGCGCCGAGAGAGGCGACGTAGGCGGCGAGCTGGTCGATCTCGGCCTGCGTGTAGATGTTCTTCTTCTTCGGCACCTGCGCGCCGGGCTGCTGCGCCGGCATGCGGCCGGTGGCCACCTGGAAGTCCACCGCGGCGGAACCGACGCCGACCAGGCTCGGGCCGTCGCTGGTGCCCTGACCGCCGGTCCCGTGGCAGCTGGCGCAGCCCACGGTGTAGAGCTTCTTGCCCTCGTCGATGGCGAGGGACTGGGCGGTTTCCTCAGCCTGCGCCTTGTCCGCGGGCGCGAACACGGCGTACAGCCCCCCGGTGGCCGCCAGCGCGAGGAGTAGAACGACGACTGCGGCCAGTGGATGGCGCCGTCGTGCGGAGAGCTTTTTCACGGATTACCCCGGTGTCAGGATTTTCTGCGTCGATGCTTCTGGATGATTGGGCCCGCCCGGCCTGCTCAGGCCGGTGCCCACTTACTTGATCATGTAGATCGTGGCGAAGAGGCCGATCCAGACCACATCGACGAAGTGCCAGTAGTAGGACACGACGATGGCCGCAGTGGCCTGTTCGTGAGTGAACCTCCGGGCCGCATAGGTCCGTCCCAGGACCAGCAGGAAGGCGATGAGACCGCCCGTCACATGCAGTCCGTGGAAACCGGTGGTCAGGTAGAACACGGAGCCGTACGGGTCGGACGAGAGCGAGAGGCCCTCGTGCTTGACCAGTTCGGTGTACTCGAAGACCTGACCGCCGATGAAGATCGCGCCCATGATGAAGGTCACCACGAACCACATGCGCAGCTTCTTCACGTCGCCGCGCTCGGCGGCGAAGACGCCGAGCTGGCAGGTGAGGGAGGAGAGCACCAGGATCGTGGTGTTCGTCGCCGAGAACGGGAAGTTCAGCGCGTCGGCCTTTTCCGACCAGAACTCGGCGCCCGTAACCGATCGCAGGGTGAAGTACATCGCGAAGAGGGCCGCGAAGAACATCAGCTCGGAACTCAACCAGATGATGGTTCCGACGCTGGTGAGGTTCGGCCTGTTGACCGACGGGTGCGCGTGCCCGGTTTCTACTGTCGTTGCTGTCGCCACGACCGACATTATGTCGGTCGCTTATCTCGCGCTCACTCCGGGGGGTGCCGTTCGGAGTGTTCCGGTCCGGTGTCCAGCCCGAACGGCCCAGTGGAGCACCGTTCACACAGGTGTTGGCGGGGTAGGTGAGGGAGTAGCATCCGCGCATCGGTCCACGGCAAGACGACCCCGAAGACAGCGCAGTCACGGAGGAACCATGCAGCAGCCGACGGCCACGGTGCTGGTCTACAGCGACGACGCGGGCACCCGCGAGCAGGTGCGGCTGGCGGCGGGCCGCAGGCCCGCCGCCGACGTGCCGCCCGTCGAGTTCGTCGAGTGTGCGACGCTGCCCGCGGTTCTCAAGGAACTGGAGCGGGGCGGCATCGACGTGTGCGTGCTGGACGGCGAGGCCACGCCCGCGGGCGGCATGGGCATCTGCCGGCAGATCAAGGACGAGATCTTCCGCTGCCCGCCGGTCCTCCTCCTGATGGGCCGCCCCCAGGACGCCTGGCTGGCCACCTGGAGCCGCGCGGACGCCGCGGTCACCCTCCCGGTCGACCCGGTGGACTTCCCCGGGAAGCTGGCCTCCCTGCTGCGCAGCAGGCTCTCCGTCGAAGCCTGAGCCGTTCACACCTCGGGGCGCAGCCGGGCGGCGTTCGCGGTGGCGGCGGGATCGTCCGGGGTGCCCACTGCCAGGGCGCTGCCCTCGCGCCAGGCGCCCCAGGACAGGTTCCAGTCGCCGAAGCCGTTGCCGAAGGGGGCCATGTCCTCACCGAGGCTGTTGACGACCCTGACGATGTCGCCCTCGCGGAAGGTCTCGAAGAACCACGCCGCGTTCGAGGTGCTCATGCCCACGCAGCCGTGGCTGACGTTGGCGACCCCCTGCGAGCCGACGGACCAGGGCGCGGCGTGCACGTATTCGCCGCTCCAGGTCACCCGCGTGGCGTAGTAGACGGGCAGGTCGTAGGACTCGCTGCTGCCGTCCGGTATCCCGATGCTGGTGCCGCGCATCCGTACGAAGTACTCCTTGCCGAGCACCACTTTGATCCCGTTACGGGTCGAGAAGCCGGGTTTCCCGGTGGTCACCGGGATGGTGTTGATCACTTCTCCGTTGCGCCGGACGGTCATGGTGTGCGCCGCGGCGTCGGTTATCGCTTCCAGCCGGTCGCCGGTGGTGATCCTCAGGGACTCGGCCTCGCCGCCGTACAGCCTGTCCTTGACCTTCAGGCCCTTGAGGGCGCTGCGCACTTCTATGGTGGCGTGGGCGGGCCAGTACTCCCTCGGCCGGTAGTGCAGGGTCTTGTCGTCGGCCCAGTGCCAGGAACCCTCCACGGAGGGCTCGGAGCTGACCTTCAGAGCGCCTTCCACGACGGCGCGGGCCGTCTTCTCGCGGTCCCCCAGCGGCTTGCTCAGCGTGGCGGTGACGGGCTGTCCCACGCCGTACCTGCCGGCGCGGGGGCCGAAGGTGACGTCCAGGGTGCGTTTCGCGGCGGCGGTGCGGAATTCCGCCGTCCGGCGGCCGGGAGAGCCGTCCTTGTCCTCGGTGCTGACACGGACCGTGTAGCGGGCTCCGGCGGCCGGCGGTGTGGTGCTGTGCCATCGGGAGCCGTCGGCGCTGAGTTCACCCGCCAGGAGCCGTCCTGACTCGTCCGTGACGGTCACGTCGGTTATCCGGCCGCCGCCGTCCTTGGCGGTCACTTCTATGGGCTCGTCCGGGTCGGCCTCTTTGCCGCCGAGGGCTCCGCCCAGGGATATCTGCTCCGTGGCGTCGTACGGCGCCGCGGACAGCGGATGGTCGTCCTCGCCGCACGCGGTGGCCGTGAGTCCGAGGGACACGGCCAGCAGCGTGCAGCCGAATATCGTCCGGGGGCAGCTCCCGGTGCGAGCTGCCGGCCCTGTCCGGGGGGTGTCCTGAGGGCCCCCGGCCGTGCCGGCCCGCTCGGCGCTCCAGCGTGATTTGGTCATGATCACACGGTATGAACCGGCGTCAAGCACGGCGCGCCGAACACCTCCGAACGAGGGAGCCCGGACACCCATTCGGTGTCCGGGCGCCCTCATGCTGTGACCAGTGGCGCGGTGGCTACTGGTTCTGGTTCTCGCCGCGGTAGTACTCGAAGACCCACCCGAAGAGACCGACCATGATGATCGGCAGCGAGAAGAAGAGCAGCCACCAGCCGAAGACGACGCCCAGGAAGGCGAGCGAGCCGCCGACGGCCAGCGAGAGCGGCTGCCAGCTGTGCGGGCTGAAGAAGCCCAGCTCGCCGGCGTCGTCCGCGACATCGGCCTCCTTGTTGTCCTGGGCACCCGTGTCGACACGCCGGGCCGTGAAGGCCAGGTAGTAGCCGACCATGATGCACAGGCCGAAGGCCAGGAAGAGCGCCGTCGTACCGGCCGGCTCCTTCGACCACACGCCATAGACGATCGCCATGGCGAGGACGAAGACGCTCAGCCAGATGAACATCTTGCCCTGGATCTTCACTTGCCGGCCTCCTTGCCGCCAACGAGGGCCTGCTCACCGAGGTCGGCGTGCTCGAGCTGCTCGAGAGCCGCGATCTCGGGGTGGTGCAGGTCGAACGCCGGGGATTCGCTGCGGATCCGCGGCAGGGTGAGGAAGTTGTGCCGCGGCGGCGGGCAGGACGTCGCCCACTCGAGCGAACGGCCGTAACCCCACGGGTCGTCGACCTCGACCTTCTTGCCGTACTTCGCCGTCTTCCAGATGTTGTAGAAGAACGGGAGGATCGACAGGCCCAGGACGAACGAGGCGATCGTCGAGAGCGTGTTCAGGGCGGTGAAGCCGTCGGCCGCCAGGTAGTCGGCGTACCGGCGGGGCATGCCCTCGACACCCAGCCAGTGCTGGACGAGGAAGGTGCCGTGGAAGCCGGCGAAGAGCGTCCAGAAGGTGATCTTGCCCAGACGCTCGTCGAGCATCTTGCCGGTGAACTTCGGCCACCAGAAGTGGAAGCCGGCGAACATCGCGAACACCACCGTGCCGAACACCACGTAGTGGAAGTGGGCCACCACGAAGTACGAGTCCGAGATGTGGAAGTCCAGCGGCGGCACCGCCAGGATCACACCCGTCAGACCACCGAAGGTGAATGTGATCAGGAACCCGAGCGCCCACAGCATCGGCGTCTCGAAGGACAGACTGCCCTTCCACATCGTGCCGATCCAGTTGAAGAACTTCACACCCGTCGGCACCGCGATCAGCAGCGTCATGAACGAGAAGAACGGCAGCAGCACACCACCGGTCACGTACATGTGGTGCGCCCACACGGTCACGGACAGACCGGCGATCGAGATGGTCGCCGCGATCAGACCGATGTAACCGAACATCGGCTTGCGCGAGAACACCGGGACGATCTCGCTGATGATGCCGAAGAACGGCAGCGCGATGATGTACACCTCGGGGTGCCCGAAGAACCAGAACAGGTGCTGCCACAGCAGCGCCCCGCCGTTGGACGCGTCGAAGATGTGCGAACCGAACTTGCGGTCCGCCTCCAGCGCGAACAGCGCGGCCGCCAGCACCGGGAACACCATGATCGCCAGCACGGCGGTCAGCAGCACGTTCCAGGTGAAGATCGGCATCCGGAACATCGTCATGCCCGGGGCGCGCATGCAGATGATGGTGGTGATGAAGTTGACCGAGCCGAGGATCGTGCCGAAGCCCGACATCGTCAGACCCATGATCCACATGTCGCCGCCGACACCCGGCGAGTGCACCGCGTCGGACAGCGGCGCGTACGCGAACCAGCCGAAGTCGGCCGCGCCCTGCGGGGTCAGGAAACCGCCCACCGCGATCAGCGAGCCGAACAGGTAGAGCCAGTAGGCGAACATGTTCAGCCGCGGGAACGCCACGTCGGGCGCACCGATCTGCAGCGGCATGATCCAGTTCGCGAAACCGGCGAACAGCGGCGTCGCGAACATCAGCAGCATGACCGTGCCGTGCATCGTGAACGCCTGGTTGAACTGCTCGTTCGAGCTGATCTGCAGACCCGGACGGGCGAGCTCGGCGCGCATGAAGAGCGCCATCACACCGCCGATGCAGAAGAACACGAACGACGTGACCAGATAGAGCGTGCCGATCGTCTTGTGGTCCGTGGTGGTCAGCCACTTGACGACGACGTTGCCCGGCTCCTTGCGCCGCACCGGCAGTTCGTCCTCGTAGACCGAGGGGTCTTCTGCCGCGGCACCCTTGATTTCGTTGGGGATGCTCACAGTTTGTTCGTCTCCGCGTTCCGAGCCGGGTCGGTCTGCTCAATGCCCGCCGGGATGAAGCCGGTCTGCCCCTTCTCGGCCAGCTCCTTCAGGTGCTGCTGGTAGCGCTCCGGGGAGACCACCTTGACGTTGAAGAGCATCCGGGAGTGGTCGACGCCACAGAGCTCGGCGCACTTGCCCAGGAAGGTGCCCTCCTTGTCGGGAGTCACCTCGAAGGCGTTGGTGTGGCCGGGGATGGCGTCCATCTTGAAGAGGAACGGCACCACCCAGAAGGAGTGGATGACGTCCCGTGAGGTCAGTACGAACTGGACCTTCTCGCCCTTGGGCAGCCACAGGGTCGGGCCGGGGTTGCCCGTCTGCGGGTTGCGGTCGCCGGGGATGCCCGCGTCGTAGACGCCCTCGGCACCCTCGGGGAAGCGCTTGGCCATCCTGTCGGGGACCGCCGAGAGTTCCTCGGCGTCCTCGGCATTGCCCGTGGATGCGTTGCCGTCCACGTCCTCGACGTAGTTGAAGCCCCAGCTCCACTGGTAGCCGACCACGTTGACGACGTGGGCCGGCTTGTCGGAGACCTCGATGAGCTTGGACTCGTCGCGGGCGGTGAAGTAGAAGAGGACCGAAACGATGATGAGCGGGACCACGGTGTACAGGGCCTCGATGGGGAGGTTGTACCGGGTCTGCGGGGGAACCTCGACCTTGGTGCGCGACCGCCGGTGGAAGATGACGCTCCACAGGATCAGGCCCCAGACCAGGCAGCCGACGACCAGTGCGGCCGCCCAGGAGCCCTGCCACAGGGAAAGGATCCGCGGGGCCTCTTCCGTTACCGGGGTAGGCATTCCCAGGCGGGGGAAGTCCTCCCATGTGTATTCGCAACCGGTGGCGGTCGCCAGGACCAGGCCCGCAGTCAGCGCCTGCAGCAGCTTCCGCCGCATCGGGCGCCGCGGCGAGCGGTCGGAGCCGTTGGGACTCACGTAGCGCCTTCCCGAGAGTCTCGCCCGCAGGTCGGCTGCGGCCGTCTCGCTGGTCGGTCGCCGGCCCTGACGCGGGCAGGGGTTTGGATGTTTATGCGGACCAAACCCTACTGGACGCCTTTTGGGGCCGCGCGGGGAGGGTACCCAACGCGCCGGGGCTCACCCCGAAGGGGTGGAATCCGGTCCCAATCCCCCTACCGGGGGCTGCTGTAGAGCCGTCCGGCAGAGCCCGACCTCCCGTTCGGAGCAGTCCGGGACCCCCCGGACGCCAGGATTCCGCGCGCGCGGAGCCGAACATTCCGACACCCCGGAAGGGATGCCTCCGCCCTACCCGCCAGAGCCGCTCCGGCCACCGGCGCGGCTCCGCCGCCTCCCCGGGCGGCACACACACGACCGCCCGCCCTCGGGTGCGGTCCACGAGCGGGGTCCACGAGCCGGGGCCGGGGGTCCGGGCGCCGTTCCACCGCCTGCGGGCGGCGGGACGGTACGGGCGGCGCGCGCCCGTCGTGGCCGGGAGCGGCGTTAGCGTGGCTGTGTGCCCTACTTCGACGCCGCCTCGTCCGCTCCCCTTCATCCCGTCGCCCGGCAGGCCCTGGTGGCCGCGCTCGACGAGGGCTGGGCCGATCCCGCCCGTCTCTACAAGGAGGGGCGGCGGGCCCGGATGCTGCTCGACGCCGCGCGGGAGACCGCCGCCGGGGAGGTCGGCTGCCGCCCGGACGAGCTGACCTTCACCTCTTCGGGTACGCGCGCCGTGCACACCGCGATCGCCGGGGCCCTCGCAGGCCGCCGCAGGGTCGGCCGTCATCTGGTCGTCTCCGCCGTCGAGCACTCCGCCGTCCTGCACGCGGCCCAGGCCCTGGAGGCCGAGGGGGGAACCGTCACCGAGGTGCCGGTGGACCGCTGGGGCGAGGTGTCCGTGCCGACGTACGTGGAGGCACTGCGCGAGGACACGGCGCTGGCCTGCCTGCAGTCCGCCAACCACGAGGTGGGCACGGAACAGCCGGTGTCCCAGGTGGCGGAGGCGTGCCTGGCGGCCGGGGTGCCGCTGCTCGTGGACGCGGCGCAGTCGCTCGCGTGGGGAGCTGTGGACGGCGACTGGTCGCTGCTGACGGCCAGCGCCCACAAGTGGGGCGGTCCGGCCGGGGTGGGACTGCTGGCCGTCCGCAAGGGCACCCGCTTCGCGCCCCGGGGCCCGTCCGACGAGCGGGAGTCGGGCCGCGCGCCGGGCTTCGAGAACCTGCCCGCGATCGTGGCGGCGGCCGCGTCGCTGCGGGCCGTGCGCCAGGAGGCGGCCGCCGAGGCCGCGCGGCTGCGGAAACTGGTCGAGCTGATCCGGTCCCGGGTCCCGCGGGACGTCCCGGACGCGGAGGTGGTCGGCGACCCGGTGCGGCGCCTGCCCCACCTCGTCACCTTCTCCTGTCTCTATGTCGACGGGGAGACGCTGCTCCATGAGCTGGACCGGGCCGGGTTCTCCGTGTCCTCCGGCTCCTCCTGCACCAGCAGCACGCTGACGCCGAGTCATGTGCTGCGCGCGATGGGCGTGTTGTCGGAGGGCAATGTGCGGGTCTCGCTGCCCACCGGCACCACCGCCGAGGAGGTGGAGCGCTTCCTGGAGGTGCTGCCCACAGTGGTGGCGTCCGTACGGGAGCGGCTGGGCGCGCCCGTCACCGGCCCGGTGTCCGCGGCGCCCGCCGGGGAGAGTGCCGGCGACGCGGCCGAGGATGCCGCCGGCGCCGGCGGCGAGGAGACCGGCCTGGTGGTCGACGCGCTGGGGACACGGTGTCCCGTGCCGGTCATCGAGCTGGCGAAGGTCATCGGTGATGTGCCGGTCGGCTCGACGGTCACCGTGCTGGCCGACGACGAGGCGGCCGGGCTGGACATCCCCGCGTGGTGCGGGATGCGGGGCCAGGAGTACCTGGGGGAACGGCCCGCGCGGCGCGGCGCGGCGTACGTGGTCCGCAGGGTCTGCTGACGGACGGGCCGGCGCCGCTCCCGCGCGCCCGGCGGCCGGAAACGGTCCGGGCCGGACCCGGGGTGGTCCCCCCGGCCCGGCCCGGTCAGGCCGTTCCGGTCAGGACAGGTGGGCGGCGACCTCGGCCGCCGCGTCGTGGCCGTACGCCTTGGTGAAGCGGTCCATGAAGTGCGCCCGGCGCAGCTGGTACTCCTGTGTGCCGACGGTCTCGATCACCAGCGTGGCGAGCATGCAGCCGACCTGCGCGGCCCGCTCCATGTCCACGCCCCAGGCCAGCCCGGACAGGAAGCCGGCGCGGAAGGCGTCGCCGACGCCGGTCGGGTCGGCCTTGAGCTCCTCCTCCGGGCAGGGCACCTCGACGGGGTCGCCGGTGAGGGACTCGATCCTGACGCCCCGCGCGCCGAGGGTGGTGACGCGGTGACCGACCCGGCCGAGGATCTCCTTGTCGGACCAGCCGGTCTTGGACTCGATGAGCCCCTTCTCGTACTCGTTGGAGAAGAGGTACGCGGCGCCGTCCAGCAGTATCCGGATCTCTTCACCGTTCATGCGGGAGATCTGCTGCGAGAAGTCGGCCGCGAAGGGGATGCCCCGGCTGCGGCACTCCTCCGTGTGGCGCAGCATGGCCTCGGGGTCGTCGGCGCCGATGAGGACGAGGTCGAGTCCGCCGACCCGGTCGGCGACCGCCTTCAGCTCGATGAGCCTGGCCTCGCTCATCGCGCCGGTGTAGAAGGAGCCGATCTGGTTGTGGTCGGCGTCCGTGGTGCAGATGAAGCGGGCCGTGTGCAGCACCTCGGAGATGCGGACGGAGGCGGTGTCGACGCCGTGCCGGTCGAGCCAGGCGCGGTACTCGTCGAAGTCGGAGCCGGCCGCGCCGACCAGGATCGGCGCGGTGCCGAGCTGCCCCATGCCGAAGCAGATGTTGGCACCGACGCCGCCGCGGCGTACGTCGAGGCCGTCGACCAGGAAGGAGAGGGAGACCGTGTGCAGCTGATCGGCGACCAGCTGGTCGGAGAAGCGGCCGGGGAAGGTCATCAGATGGTCGGTGGCGATGGAGCCGGTGACTGCGATACGCACGAGGGGTCTGCTCCTCGGAGGGGGCGGCGTGGGTGGACACTCCAAGCTACCGGCTGTGGCCACCTGGCTGAACTGGCAAAACTACCCGATAGTAGGGCTTTTTCGCGGAGGCGCCCCGTGCATACGGTGGCAGTGATCGTCCGTGTGCGCGTACGCGCCCCTCTGGACCGGGAGCCACCGCTATGCCGATGCCGCACCACGTCACCCTCAGCCCCGGCTTCGACCTCGGCCTCGACCTCGACCTCGACGAGATCGAGGGTGGTCTGGCCGCCCTGCGCGGGGACTGCGCCCGCATGGCGCCGCACTGGCCGACGGCCGCGGCCTCCGCGCCCGAGCCCGTGTCCCCCTCGCGGATCCACGGTGTCACCGTCCCGGCGTCCTCGGCACGGCTGCTGGACTCGATGTCCGACTACGGCGACTGAGCCGCACGGAACCGCCCGCACGTCCGCTCCGTCACATCCGTACCGAGGTATACGTCTCGGTACGGATGCGCGATGTGCAGTCGAAGGAGCGATGCGGTGACCACCGAGCAGACGTCGGACACCCCGGAGAACCCGGGCGGGACCCCGGACGGGACCCCGGACGCGGACGGTTCCCGCCGGCGGCGTTCCCGGCTGGCCGTCGCCTCGGTCGCGGCGGCGGTCCTGCTGGCCGGGGGCGGCGGCGCGTACTGGGCGTCGACCGCCTCGTCGGGACCTGACGGTTCGAGGACCGGCGCGGACGGCGGGAAGGACGGCCCGCCGCCGCTGCGGCTGGGGTCCCCCGTGCCGGGGGGCACGGGAGGCGGGCCGGACGGCACGGGCCCGGGGATCGCCCCTGGCGAGCCCGACCCGAACGGCATCGTCTACCGGGCCGAGGGCGAGTTGCCCGAGGGGCCGGACTCGGCGGCCGTCCACCGCGCCGAGGGCGAGGTGACGGCCGAGGAGGCCGCGCGTCTCGCGAAGGCCCTGGACGTGCCGGGCGAACCCCGGCTGCAGGACGCGGCCTGGCGGGTGGGGTCGGTGAAGGACGGCACGGGCGCGGTGCTGACCGTGAACAGGGCGGCACCGGGGACCTGGTCCTTCAGCCGGTACCCGGGCGGCGGCGACAACTGCGTGGAGCCGGGGCAGCCCAGGCTCCCGGCCGGCGCCGGGCAGCGCTGCCCCGCCCCGGGCGGCGGTGACACCCAGGACGGCGCCGATTCCGCGGCGGTGGGCGAGGAGGCCGCGAAGAAGGCGGCCGCGCCGGTGCTGAAGGCGGTGGGCCAGGACGAGGCCAAGCTCGACGCCTCCGGGACGGACGGCGCGGTGCGGACGGTCAACGCCGACCCGGTCGTCGGCGGACTGCCCACATACGGCTGGGCCACCGGGGTGCAGGTCGGCTCCGACGGACAGATCGTCGGGGGCAGCGGTCGGTTGAAGAAGCCGGTGAAGGACGCCGGGTATCCGGTGGTCGGCGCCGAGGAGGCGCTGAAGGCCCTGAACTCCGAGACCGCCGGGAAGTCCACCGCGTGTGCGACTCCGGTGCCGCTGGAGGGCGCGACCCCGCCCGGTACGGCGGAGAAGGCCCCGACCGGGGACCCGTGCGCACCGTCCTCCGGCTCGCCCCGGACGGTGACGGTGAAGAAGGCGGTCTTCGGGCTGGCCGCGTACTTCGTGGACGGCGAGCAGGCCCTCGTGCCGTCCTGGCTGTTCGAGGTGGAGCCGCGGGAGGGGCGGGACGGCACTTACACGGTCACCCACCCGGCGGTGGAGCCGGAGTACCTGGAGCCGGCGGCTCCCGAGTCGCCGGGCGCGGGGACGGTGGACCCGGGCGACGGGACGGCCGCGGAGACGACCACGCTTCCGGCCGACTCGTACGCGGTGGAGGGCAGGACGCTGAAGGTGACCTTCACGGGCGGCGTCTGCCACACCTTCTCGGTGAAGGCGGAGAAGCAGGAGGCCGGCTCGGTGACGGTACGGGTGACCTCGACGCCGAAGGACCCCGGCAAGGTCTGCATCACGCTGGCGAAGGAGTTCACCCGGTCGGTGCCGCTGGACGAGCCGCTGGGCGGCCGGAAGGTACTCGACGCGGCCACCGGGGAGCCGGTCCCGAAGAAGAAGTGACGGCGAAGTGACGGTCCACCGGTGCCACGGTGGTCCACGACGCGCCGATGGCGGCCGCCCCGGTCCGGGGCGGCCGCCATCGGCTTACGCGCGTGCCTGCCGCGGTTCCCCGCGGGAACCGGCTAGCTGAAGGAGTCGCCGCAGGCGCAGGAACCCGTGGCGTTCGGGTTGTCGATCGTGAAGCCCTGCTTCTCGATGGTGTCGACGAAGTCGATGGTGGCGCCGCCCAGGTAGGGGGCGCTCATGCGGTCGGTGACGACCTTCACACCGCCGAAGTCCTTCTCGACGTCACCGTCGAGTGAGCGCTCGTCGAAGAACAGCTGGTACCGCAGGCCGGAGCAGCCACCGGGCTGAACGGCGACCCGCAGGGCCAGATCGTCGCGGCCTTCCTGGTCGAGCAGGGCCTTGACCTTGGCCGCGGCGGCGTCGGTCAGGAGAATGCCGTCGCTGACGGTGGTGGTCTCGTCCGATACGGACATCTGCTTCTCTCCCGGGTTGTACGGACTGCTTGCCGACGGTCCAACCGCCGGGGCCACGGAATCATTCCTGACTTCATGCTCGCACACCCGCCGGGAGAGGGGCACGGTCCTGTGGACGGCGGGGCGGGGAGGACCCGGGGGCGTCGCGGGGCGCCGGGGCACCGGGT
>NZ_JAAAXQ010000750.1 GCF_009916105.1 Streptomyces sp. GC420
GGGCCCTGGGCCCGGGCACCTCGCACACGCGGGCGAGGGAACGCTCCCGTACGGGTCGCGGAGCGGCCGGTGGCGCGGCCCCGGCCGGCGGCCGCCCGCTCCGCTCGGGCGCGGCCCGCTCCCCGGCGGCGTCCGGCGCACGGGCCCGCCCGGGTTCAGGACTCCGGTCGTGGCACCGGGCCGCGCCCGGCCCGCCCCGCGGCGGCAGTTGTCCTCGGGCCCGGCCATCGCGACGCGGCCCGGCCCCGTTTCGCCTACCAGATGCTCCAAACTCCCGCAGGCGTCGCCGCGTCCGCCGCGCCGGAACGATCCGTGGCGGGTGAATCCGGCCGCGCCTGCCGGAACCACGGGGCCCCGTTGTGCGTTGTTCACGGCAAGTAGCGGGGGAGGCGATCAAGGTGGCCTCATGTCGATGAACCAGTGGAGCGCCGGCGGGCCGCCCGTTCCGTGGTCGCAGCACGGTGTCGCGCACATGCGCGCCTCGGACGCGGACCGTGAACGGGCCGTCGATGTGCTGCGTGCCGCGTACGGTGAAGGGCGCCTGTCCAAGTCGGAGCACGACCACCGGGTCGGCGCCGTCTACCGCGCCGCGACCTACGGCGAGTTGGTGCGCCTCGTCGGTGATCTGCCGCACGGGCCGCTGCCGTTCGCCCCCGGTCCCGCCGCGGTACCGCAGGCATTCCTGCCTCCGCCGCCCCGGCCGACGAACGGTTCGGCCTCGGGCGCGCTCGTCTGCGGCCTTCTGACGATGGTGACGGGGGGACTGACGGGGGTCCCGGCGGTGATCCTCGGCCACAAGGCGCGGGCCGAGATCCGCAGGACCGGTGAGGACGGGGACGGCATGGCGATCGCCGGCCTGGCCATGGGCTGGCTCGCCATCGGCGGCTGGACGCTGCTGATCCTTCTGTTCGTCCTGATGTCCGGCGGCTGATCGCGCCCGCCGCGCCCACGGAATCGGGCCGTCCGCGCGCAAGGCTCAGTGCTTCCTCTGAACCACGGCCGCGCGGGATTCTCCGCCGCCCACGCGGGTGACATTCCCGGCACGGGCCGGGGAGACTGCCCGGCCCGGGAGGGGGTTGCCGACTGCTCGCCGGCGAGCGCGCACGAGGGCGGTTGCCGGCGGGCCGCGGCGGGGCGTGGAGACGGCGCTGCCGGCAGGACGCTGCGCCGCGCCGCCTTCGGCGTGGACTCACCGCCGTCCGGGCTCGGCCGGAGACTCGTCCGCATGGGCAAGGCACTGGACTCGGACCCCGACCGGCACTCCGATTCGGGCTGGGGCCCGGACTCCGGGGCGGGCCACGGCGGCGGTCACTCCTGCGGCGGCGGGGGCG
>NZ_JAAAXQ010000751.1 GCF_009916105.1 Streptomyces sp. GC420
GGCGGGGGCTGTGGCCTGACGGTAGGTGATGATTGCTTGGATTCTTTTTTCGGGGTCGGTGATTTCGTCGAGGGCGGCTGCGAATTTTTCGTCGACGATGTTTCCTTTGCGTTGGCGGTTGTGGTCGAGGATCAGGCTGGTGAGGGGGATGGCGAGGTATGCCGCGATGACGATCGCTCCCACGGCCCACCATGGCGCGCCGCCCAGAGCGCCTGCAAGGACGGCGGGGAGCCCGGCCAGGAGGCCGGCGACGGGTGCGAGGGAGGACGAGTTCATCGCGTGGATGCCCTTCCAGCACGCGACGGCTGGGCCGCCTCATGCCTGAACGAGTCGGCCTGGGCCGACTGGGACGGAAAGAGGCGGCATGTGTGTGCCAGAGGGTGAGGGCATGCCGACGGCCGGCGTCGCTGTGAGGCGGGCCGGTGGTGTTTTACGGCAGGCTTTTCACCACCCCGGGAGGGAATTTCATTGATCCCGGGGTGTGTTTCAGATGGCTTGTTTGGCGGTTTTTGCGGGGGAGGTTTTCTTCGGCTTTTTGGGCAGGGTGGGCTACACCTGTGAGCTAACAAAAAGAATGTTTACAAAGCCCCTGAGCCGATTCATCTGACCTCTGCCGCACCGCCTTTCTCTACTCGCTGGCCGCGTGCACCCTGTCGCGGGCACGCCACACCTGCCCACCAGTATCGCCCATCGCGCCGCCTTCCAGGGCCCGTTCGGGAGCCTTCGTGGGCGAGGTCGTGTGCTTGGCGGTGGTTCGGGGCGGCGCAAAGGCGCTGAGCTCAGGGTTTCATGTCCGGACTGTCCCAGCCCTCAGCGAAGCTGGCAGTGGTGAGGAGTTGTCGTTGGCCAGGGTGGAGGGTGCTCCATTGACTGCGTTGGGCGTTGGCCCAATGTTGGAGTGTGTCGGGGAGGGGCTCGTTCCCGCTGATCGTGGTGCGGTATTGCTGCCAGGTGCGGTGCCAGGTGTAGGGCCAGGGTGGGTTCCACCACGGGTTCAGGTGGGTGAGGGCGGCTGCGGTGGTGGTGGAGAGGGTGCCGGCGCGGGCTTTGTGGCGTTGCTGGCCCAGCCATTGGCCGAGGGGGAAGCCGTTGTGGTGGGTGTGCTTGTCCGGGGTGAGGTGGCCGTGTTGGGCGGCGTAGGTGCGTGCGTGGTCGATTCCGGGGCTGGCGGGGTAGGTGCGTGTGGCCGGGGCGGGTCGTTTGCCTAGACGAGTCATTCCGAATGCTGACGGTGCGTCCGGGAACGCAGACAGGGTGTCCAAGGTCGTTCTGTGACAAGCGACCTGGACACCCTGCTCACCGCACTGTACGTGAAGATCGACGACGAGAT
>NZ_JAAAXQ010000752.1 GCF_009916105.1 Streptomyces sp. GC420
GCCCGGGAGCGGCGAGGCCGGGGGACTCGCCAGCTGGCGGTCATCGGATATTGCGGTGAACACCGAACCGTCCCGGCCCTACCTTCGGCGCATGACGAACTCCGCACAACGAACGGAACGACTCGCGCCGATCGCGGCGGGGGTCACCGTCGTGCTCTGGGCCTCGGCCTTCGTGTCGATCCGCAGCGCGGGCGAGGCCTACTCCCCCGGCGCGCTCGCCCTCGGCCGGCTGCTCTCCGGAGCGCTGGTGCTCGGGGCGATCCTCCTGATACGCCGCGAGGGGCTGCCTCCCCGCGCCGCGTGGCCCGGTATCACCGTCTCCGGGCTGCTGTGGTTCGGGCTGTACATGGTGGCGCTCAACTGGGGCGAGCAGAAGGTCGACGCGGGCACGGCCGCGCTGGTGGTGAACATCGGGCCGATCCTGATCGCCCTGCTGGCGGGGTGGCTGCTCGGGGAAGGGCTGCCGCCGAGGCTGCTCGCCGGCATGGGTGTGTCGTTCGCGGGCGCGGTCGTCGTCGGGATGTCCATGTCGGGCGAGGGGGGTTCGTCCGTCCTCGGGGTGCTGCTGTGCCTGCTCGCGGCGGTCGCGTACGCCGCCGGAGTGGTGGGCCAGAAGCCCGCGCTGCGGCACGCGAGCGCCCTGCAGGTGACGACCTTCGGGTGCGTGGCCGGGGCCGCGGCGTGCCTGCCCTTCACCGGGCAGCTGCTCGGCCAGATCGGCGACGCCCCGCTGTCCGCCACCCTCAACATGGTCTATCTGGGCGTCTTCCCCACCGCGCTCGCCTTCACGACCTGGGCATACGCCCTCGCCCGTACGACGGCGGGCAGGATGGGCGCGACGACGTACGCCGTGCCCGCGCTGGTCGTCGTGATGTCCTGGCTGGTCCTCGACGAGGTGCCGGGCGGACTGACGCTGGTGGGCGGCCTGCTGTGCCTGGGCGGGGTCGCCGTCTCACGCTCCCGGCCGCGCGGGGGCGGGCCGGCGTCCAGTGCCGGACCCGTCGGCGCCGAGGTCCCCGGACCGCCCGCCGCGCGCCGGGGACCGTCCTCCTGACACGCATCCGCGGGCCGGGCACCGGCCCCGGTACGCGTCACCCGGGCCGCGCAGCCCGGACCCCGGACCGCGCGGCCCGGGGCTGCGACCCGCGCCCGGCACGGCACCGCACCCCGGACCGGTCGAGGACACTCGGGCTGGCAGGCCCGAGCCGGGCGCCCGGCTCGGGCCGCGGCCCCGCCCGGGCCGCAGGTCGCGCGGCGAGCGGGACCGTCCGGGGGCGGCAGGGGCAGGGCGAGCCCTGGCTGCCGCAGCCCGAGGCCTGGAAG
>NZ_JAAAXQ010000753.1 GCF_009916105.1 Streptomyces sp. GC420
ACACCGCAGAGCAAGGCCCCTCGCCAACCCACGATATTGACCGCGCCTGCCGATGGCGACGATCCGAGGCTGCTGGAGTTCGACCACGCCGTCGCCCGGCAGTTCGACGCGGGTGCGCCCGGCGTCGGCGAAGACGTGCGCGCTCGCCGGGTCCACCTGGACCAGCTCCACGCCGTCCTCCAGCGGTTCCCTTCCGGTCTTGAGGAACAGATCGCGGTAGACCGCGGGCAGGTGCAGCAGACCGGGACCGGTGTCGAAGCCGAAGCCTTCCCGCTCCAGGCGGGCCAGCGCGCCGCCGTACGTCCCCCCGCGTTCGTACACCACCACCCGGTGGCCCGCGACGGCCAGCCGGGCGGCCGCCGCCATGGCGCCCGTCCCGGCGCCGATCACCGCAATCCGTGCCATGTCAGGGACCTTATCCGGCGCCACCGACAACACCGTCAGAGCGGTGGCGCTCCGGCCCGTGCTCCGGCCGGGTGACCGGCCGCCACGAGCCGCTTCTCCTCCTTGCGCTGGGCCCTGCGCCGCAGGAAGCGCCGGATCCGGGAGGCCAGGAAGACCACCATCAGGATGCCGAGGGCCAGCAGCGAACCGGCCACGACCGCAGCCGCCACGGGGTGGAAGACCGCGACGGTGATGATCCCGGCGACGCCCAGGTCCTCGGCGACGCTCACCAGGATGTTGCTCGCGGGCTCGGGAGAGGTGTTGACGGCCATCCGCGTTCCGGCCTTGACCAGATGGCTGGCCAGCGCCGTCGAGCCGCCTATCGCGCCCGCGGCCAGCTGCGGCAGGGAACCGCTCTCACCCGCCAGCAGCGCCGCCACCACGGCACCGGAGACCGGCCGGATCACGGTGTGCGCCGCGTCCCACACCGAGTCCACGTACGGGATCTTGTCGGCCACCGCCTCGATCAGGAAGAGCACACCCGCGACGATCAGCACATCGGTGCGCTGGAGCGATGCGGGCACCTCGTCGCTCAGGCCGGTGAGGCCGAATATGCCGAACAGCAGGATCACCGCATAGGCGTTGATCCCACTGGCCCAGCCGCTGGTGAAGACAAGAGGGAGTACCGACACGGACGCGATCGTAGCCAGTCGGTGCCGCCCGGGTCTGCGCCCGCGCACTCAGAGCTGAGTACCCGTACCTAGTGGGGGAGATGAGTAGTCGCGCGGATAGGCCCCGACCTGCGCGGACGGAAGAGTGGTGGGCACGGAGGGGGCGCGGCGCCGGTACCGCCGACACGGGGCGGCGGAACGGCGCGGCCCCTGAAGGACAGGGGGAAGCACGGGGGAGCAGGGGGC
>NZ_JAAAXQ010000754.1 GCF_009916105.1 Streptomyces sp. GC420
AGAGACAGGGACGAGATGACCGCCCTCGCCGACGCCGCCTGGCCGCTGATCCGCATGCGCGGCCGCTGGCTGCTCATCGACCCCGACACCGCCCGACGCGCCCGCCACCGCGAACTGGCGCCGTTGCCCTCCCTCGACGCGCTCGCCGCCGCCCTGTCCGGCACCCTCACCCTCGATGGCGAGACCCTCGACGTCCGGCCCGCCGGCACCCTCGCCACCCTCGTCGACGCCCTGCGCCAGGCCCCCGACGACCCCCGCCCCGTGCCACCGCCGGCCGGCCTGAACGCGAGCCTGCGCCACTACCAGCAGCGGGCCCTGACCTGGCTCGCGCACACCCTCGACCTGGGCTTCGGCGCGCTCCTCGCCGACGACATGGGCCTGGGCAAGACGCTGACCACCATCGCCTTGCACCTCCACCGCGCCGAAACGGCCGGTGAAGCCGCCGGCCCGACCCTCGTGGTCTGCCCGGCCTCCCTCATCACGAACTGGCAGCGCGAGATCGCCCGCTTCGCCCCGGACACCGCCGTCCTCCGGTACCACGGCACCGGCCGCACCCTCGACACCGAAGCGCTCGGCCACACCACGGTCGTCATCACCACCTACGGCACCCTGCGCCGCGACCCCGACCTCGTCGCCACCCAGTGGGGCCTGGTCGTCGCCGACGAGGCCCAGCACATCAAGAACCCTGCCTCCGCCACCGCCAAGGCGCTGCGCGACGTCCCCGCCCGGGCCCGGCTCGCGGTCACCGGCACCCCCGTCGAGAACACCCTCACGGAGCTGTGGGCCATCCTCGACTGGACCAACCCCGGCCTCTTCGGCACCCGCGCCGCCTTCCGCGCCCGCTACGGCGCCGTCGAGAAGGACCCGGGCGCGCCCGCCGCCGCAGGGCTCGCCCGGCTCATCGCCCCGTTCATGCTCCGCCGGCGCAAGACCGACCCCGGCATCGCCCCCGAACTGCCCGGCAAGATCCACCACCACCGCGTCGTCGCGCTCACCGACGAACAGACCGGCCTGTACGAGGCGATCGTCCGCGACACCATGCACAAGATCACCACCAGCAGCGGGATCGAACGCCGCGGCCTGGTCCTCAAGCTGCTCCAGGCCCTACGCCAGATCTGCAACACCCCCACCCTCTACCTCAAGGAACCCCTGGACGGCGCCGAACCGGCCGGCCTCACACGCCGCTCCGGCAAGCTCGCAGCCCTGGACGACCTCACCGCGACCCTCGCCGACCGGGACGAAGCCGCCCTCGTCTTCACCGGATACGTCCAGATGGGCCGCATCCTCGAGCACCACCTG
>NZ_JAAAXQ010000755.1 GCF_009916105.1 Streptomyces sp. GC420
CCGCCCCACCCCAGTCCGATCCCCAAGACCGATCCCCAAGACCGACCCGCAAGACCGACGGTCGGACCGGCTCGTCTCCCGGACCGGCCCGTCCCGAGCACTTCCCGCCAGATCCCTGCTCCAGCCACCTGCCCGCCAGATCCACTGGTCCCCGAGGTCCCGAGGTCCCCGATCGATGACAGCGCACACCGCCGAGGCGCGTCCCCCTCTCAAAGCCACCGCCCTGGCCATGCTCATCCCCATCGCCGTCACCGGTCCCCTCGCCGTCTGGGCCGGCTACACCGAACCCGACAGGCTGCGGCAACCCGCCCTGTGGGTCGCGGCCGCCGGCGTCCTGGTGCTCTGCGCTGCCCTCGTGGTGGCCGTACGCGCCCGGTGGACCGTACGGGCGCTGCGCGAGCGCATCGCCACCTTCGAGGTCGAGTCCGACCGCTACGCCGACGAGACGGTCCCGGCGCTGCTGGCCCGGCTGCGCGCGGGTGACTCCGCACAGACCGCGCTCGAGGCGCTGCCCCTGCCGCCCAAGGGCGCCGTGCGCCGCGCGCTGACCGCGGTCGCCGACGAGCTGGGCCGGAGCGAGGCCATGCGCGCCGCGGCCGTCGCGGCCTGCGCGAACGCCTCCGGGCGGATGCAGGCCCTGGCCACCGGCATGCTCGCCGACCTGCGGGAGATGGAGCACCGGCACTCCGATCCCGACGTGCTCAGCGACCTGCTGCACCTCGACCACAGGACGGCGCAGGCCGGACGGCTGGCGGACAGCATCGCCGTGCTGACCGGGGCGCGCTCCGGGCGCCGCTGGGCCAAGCCGATCGTGATGGAGTCCATCCTGCGCGGCGCGATGGGCCGCATCGGCGGCTACCAGCGGGTCAGACTGCACTCCACCAGTGAGGTCGCGGTCGCCGGACACGCCGCCGAGGGCGTCATGCACGCGCTCGCGGAACTCATGGACAACGCCGCCAACTTCTCGCCGCCGACCGCCGAGGTCCATGTGTACGTCGAGGAGGTGCCGGCCGGGCTCGTGATCACCGTCGAGGACAGCGGCCTGGTCATGAGCGAGGTGGCCCTGCGCCGCGCGGAACGGGCCGTGTCCGCGGACGCCGGCGACCTGGCCGGTCTCTCCGGCACCCGGCTCGGCCTCGCGGTCGTCGGCCGGCTGGCCCGCAAGCACGGGCTGTCGGTGTCCTTCCGGCCCTCCGCACGCGGGGGAACGGGCGCGCTGATGATGATCCCGCAGGAACTCCTCACCCGCCCGCGCTCCGGC
>NZ_JAAAXQ010000756.1 GCF_009916105.1 Streptomyces sp. GC420
GTACAGCTCCGCCAGCGCCGCGACCTGTGCCAGCAGGACCAGGACGAGCGTGATCACCCCGAAGGGGCCGATGTCGGACTGCTTCATGATGCGCAGCGCGTCCTCGGCCGGCTTGCCGCTGCCGAGGCCGTCGGCGGTGTCCGCCAGGCCGTCGAGGTGCAGGCCCCGGGTCAGCACGGCGGGCACGGCCACCGTCGCCACCGCGGCGAGGGGCGCTCCGCCGCCGCACACCAGCACGAGACCTCCGAGCGCGCCGGCGAGCAGCCCCAGCAACAGCCCGGCGAGCGGCGCGCACAGCATCCCGGCGCGGGCCGCGTCGCGGTCCCAGCGGGTCACGCGCACGGGAATCACCGTCAGGGTGCCGAAGGCGAAACGGACGCCGTGGCCGATCAACGTGTTCATCGCGCGCAGGCTATCCGGTGACCTCAGCCGCTAAATTACGCAATACGTATATATCGGGAGCGGGTGGCATGGGTCACTGGTGGTACCGCAACATCGTCGAGCCGGGCAAGCTCCCGCTGCTCCTCGCGCTCCTGTCCTTCGTGCTCACCTTCCTGGTCACCCGGCTGATCACCCGCCTCATCCGGGCGGGCAGGGGTCCCTTCCGCAACGTCACCCCGGGCGGCGTGCACGTCCACCACGTCGTGCCGGGCGTGATCCTCACCGTCATCGGCGGCTTCGGCGCGGTGACGAGCGGCCGCCACGACTTCGGGGCCGGCCTGAGCGCCGTGATCTTCGGCATGGGAGTGGGCCTGGTACTCGACGAGTTCGCGCTGATCCTGCATCTGGACGACGTCTACTGGAGCGATCAGGGCCGCAAGAGCGTCGAAGTGGTCGTGCTGACGGCGGCCGTCGTCGGGCTCGGCCTCGTCGGCTTCTCGCCGTTCGGTGTGAACGACGTCGGCCAGGACGAGCAGCAGGGCCGGGCCACGCTTCTCACCAGTCTCGCGCTGAACTTCCTCGCGGCGCTCTTCGCCCTGGTCAAGGGCAAGTTCCGGATGGCGCTGATCGGCGCCGTGGTGCCCCTCGTCGCGCTCTTCGGGGCGATCAGACTGGCCCGGCCGGGCTCGCCGTGGGCGAAGCGCTTCTACCGCAACCGGCCCCGAGCGCGGGCCAGGGCGCAGTTGCGCGCCTACCGCCACGACCGCCGCTGGTCGGGCCCCCGCCGACGCTTTCAGGAGTTCCTCGGCGGTGCACCCGACCGGCCCCCGGCCACCCTCGAACCCGGCC
>NZ_JAAAXQ010000757.1 GCF_009916105.1 Streptomyces sp. GC420
ATCTGGCGGCCCTCTCGCCTGCTACAGGTGTTGAGAAAGCGCGCGGTGTGACAGTGGGGCCGAGGTTTTTTCGAACGACTTCTGCGGCGCCCGATCCGAGGGGCGCCGGGCGCCCTCAGGCCGCGGCGTGGTACTGCGCGAGGTCCGACTTCGCGCGCAGCGTGCGCACGGCACGGCTGGCGTGCTGCCGCAGCAGGTCTCCCTCGTGGCCCATGGACCGGGTGGTCATGTGGCGCTGGTCGGGGCGCTGCGAGGTGGACAGGTAGTAGCGGGCGATGCGCTGGGCTTCGAGCTCCTTCAGCGCTCCGACCTCCACCGCCCACAGCAGCAGGTCGAGGACCTCCGTCCGCGTCTCGTGACGCGACAGGGCCGGCTCGTCGACGTCGACGAGCTCCATCTGCGCGGCCCGCACAAGGAGATCGGCGAGCTCGACCGTGTGGTGCGGGGTGTCGGGGTCCTCGCTGGCGACGACGTGCGCGTATCGGGTGTGGGACTCGGCTTCGGCCAAGGGCGCGACGCTGGCGGCGAACTCCTGGACGTCCTCCACGTCGTCGAGGCAGGCGGCCAGGGTGCGGCGGGTCAGCTGCAGGGTGTCGAGCGCGAGGTTGTTGAAGATCCGCCGCGGCCGCCGGTCGAGCGGGTAGGTGCGGACGACCTCGAAGGCGGCGCCGAGCACCGTCGCACAGACGTCGTCCCACGGAAGGCCGTAGGACCGCCGCTGCGTCTTCGCCATCAAGACCGCCTTGGGCAGCAGGACTCGCACCGCCACCCGCCAGGCGAGGTGAGCGTCGAAGCCGGTCCCCCCGGCCCGCTCGACCAGCAGGTGCATCACGCGGTCGTGGCCGTCCAGTTCCCCGCAGCGGTGGTACGCGGAGATCTTGTCGACCACGTCCTGAGGACTGGCCGCTCCGGCGAGGTCCGGGTGCTCCCCGGCCCACGCGGCGACGCGGTCCGCCGCTCGTAGGTCTCGGCAGAGCGCGGCCCAGTCGCGGTTCATCACGGTGAGCGTGTCGTAGCGGGGCGTGGACTCGGAGAAGTTGAGTGCCGGGGTGTGCTGGGTGGTGGCCACGTCCGTGTCCGTCCTTTCGCGCCATCTGGTCTCGATGGCGCTCACACTCCCGACGGGCCCCTTGACCGCCGTCTGACCGCGATTGCGGCCTGACGAGGTCAAGGGGAAACCGGCCTTGCCCACCGGGGTGGCCCAGCTGGGCAAGGGGGCCGTGGTCAAGG
>NZ_JAAAXQ010000758.1 GCF_009916105.1 Streptomyces sp. GC420
GACCGGCACCGACGAGGCCGATCACCGCCGGATAGTCGTCCGTGGCGAAGTCGATGCGCGGAGTGAAGCCGGCCGCCTCGCAGATCTCCACCAGATGGCGCCGGCAGCACCCGCCCGGCCGGCGGCCTGTCGGTGTTCCGGCTCGCGCTTCTCGTCACCGTGCCCGCCCTGCTCGCCGCCGCGATCCTGCGGCCGCGCTCCCGCTGACCGGCCCGCCCCTCCGTCACCACCGCCTGGTCCGCGGCAGGATCCGCGGCCTGAACCGCGGCCGGATCCACGACTGAGCGCGTTCGAATCCCCTGTCGAACAGACACCGAACCCGTCACCGAGCCGCCACCGCGCCCGTCACAGATCCCGCCGACCCCGCCCCGCAGCCGATTTCCGCACCGCAGCAAGGCCCGTGGAGGCACCCGTGTCCGAATGGCTCGTCCTGAGCATCGCGATGATCGCGGCATGCGCCGTCGTGCTCGTCATCGTCATCGCCAACCACCGTTTCACCAGCGACAACGACGACACCTCCGGGACACCGGACGTCCTCGAGTACATGACGATGATGATCGGCGTCGTGTACGCCATCGTGCTGGGCCTGGCCATCGCCGGCGTCTGGGAGGCGCGGGGCGCGGCCGAGGAGCAGGTCGCGCGGGAGGCCCAGGCCCTGCACGAAGTGCGCGAGCGCGTCCAGGTCTATCCGGCGGAGGTCCGCGAGCGCGTCCGCGAGGACGTCGACGCGTATGTGGCTCATGTGGTCGGCGAGGAGTGGCCCGCCGAGGGCGAACGGGGCCGTATCACGGAACGGGGCGGAGCGCTCCTCGAGCGGGTACGCCGCGACGTGACGGACTACCGTCCACGCACCGACCACGAGAGCCAGGCATACCAGCCGCTCGTCGACCACATCGCGGCCGCGGACGAGGCCAGGCAGGCGCGCGGCCGCGGCGCGGGCTCCACCATGCCGGGGGTGGTCTGGTTCGGTCTCATCATCGGCGGCCTGGTGACGGTCGGGCTGATCTTCGCCCTGCAGATCCGCCGCACCTCCCGGGAACTGCTGCTCGCGGGGCTCTTCAGCGCCCTGATCGCCTTCCTGCTCTTCCTGATCTGGGACTTCGACGCACCATTCGGACGGAGCGGCTCCGACACCGCGGAACCGTTCATCGAACTGTTCCCGCAAGCCCTCGGCTGAGCGCCACGCCCCCGGACGCCCGACCTACTTCTCGACGATCGCGAGCAC
>NZ_JAAAXQ010000759.1 GCF_009916105.1 Streptomyces sp. GC420
TGTATAAGAGACAGGTGGGAGGCCCCTTGGCTGCCACCGCGCTCGACGCCGTGCCCCATCTCGACATCACCGACCCGAACTTCGCCATCAAGTCCGCCGCCGTGCACGCCGCCCGCGAGCGCAGCTGGTACGCCCGGACCAACTACGGCCTCGCGGTACTCCGCTACGAGGAGGTCAGCCGGCTGATCAAGCACCCCAAACTCCGGCAGGGCAGCGCCGCCTGGCCCGCCCACAACGGCGTCACCGAAGGCCCGTTCGCCGACTGGTTCGCCGGCTGGATCCTCAACAAGGAGGGCGAGGAGCACCACCGCCTGCGCCGCCTGATGAACCCGGCGTTCTCCCCCAAGCTCATCGCCGGCCTGGTGCCCCGCTTCCAGGCACTGGCCACGGAGCTGGTCGACGGCTTCCGCGAGCCCGGACGCTGCGAGTTCGTCTCCGAGTTCGCCGAGCCGTACGCGGCCAGGGTGATCGCCCTGATGCTCGGAATCCCCGAGTCGGAATGGCCGGTGATCGCCCGCGAGTCGGCCACCATCGGCCTGGCCATGGGCGTGACCCTCCGTCAGGACCTTCCGAAGATCGAGGCCGCCCTGGCCAATCTGTACGCCTACGCCGACGCACTCATCGCCGACCGCCGCCGGGCCGAGCGCGACGACTTCGTCTCCGCGCTGGTCCGCGCCCACCGCGACGCCGACTCGCTCACCGACCGTGAGCTGCGCGACGGCCTGGTCCTGCTCATCTTCGGCGGCTTCGACACCACCCGCAACCAACTCGGCCTGGCCATGCAGACCTTCACCCGACACCCCGACCAGTGGCGCCTGCTCGCCGAACGGCCCGAGCTGGGCGGCGCGGCGGTCGAAGAGGTCATGCGGGTCAACCCGACCGTCACCTGGGTCACCCGCGAGGCCCGGGAGGACTTCACCTTCCAGGGCCTGGACATCGGCGCCGGGACCACCGTGCACCTCTTCAGCGAGTCCGCGGGCACCGACCCCCGGGTGTTCGGCGAGCCCTCCTTCGACATCACCGCCGAGCGCAGACCCCACTTCGGCTTCGGTGGCGGCGCCCACCACTGCCTCGGCCACTTCGTGGCCCGCGGTGACATGAGCGAGGCCCTGCCGCTGCTGGCCCGCCGCATGCGCGACCCCCGTATCGACGAGGGCGCCGAGTGGCTGCCCGACTCCGGCAACACGGGTCCGGTCCGGCTGCCCATCACGTTCACCCC
>NZ_JAAAXQ010000075.1 GCF_009916105.1 Streptomyces sp. GC420
TCCTGCTCCGTCAGCCTCCGGACCCTGACCGGTGGTGCCATCCCGCCTCCCCTACTGGTTGGAAGCGACATCGCTTCCAACCAGCACAACGAGCAACCCGGTGAACCTATGCGGTCACAGCACTAGCGAGCGGAGCGGTCCTGGCGCTGCAGGCTAAGCGGTCCATCTCGCTGGGAACGACCGAAAAGAGCGAACTGGCCAAGACTGCGGGCCAGTTCGTACGGCAACATCTGTGGTCGGGGCATGAAGAGGACCGCTTGGTGTTGGTGACCACTTCGGACGCCTCCTCAGCTGTCACCAAGGATCTCGCAGAGGTTTTGGAACGCATGCGGAAGGCTCCTGCCGCTGCCAGCCCTACCGCCGGGTTCAACGCCAAGCAGGTCCATGCCCATGCCACGTTCGTCGATCACGTGAAGCGGGAGTGGAAACGCGCACGGCCTGCTGCCGAGCCGACCGGCGAGGAGCTGCGGGCCTTTCTGGCGCACTGCTGGGTGTGGGTGCTGGATACCGAAGAGGGCCGAGACGGCGAGCGCGAGGCCCTGACACTGCTGCGGACCGCTGTCGTCGCTGACCCGGCTCGGGCCGACGCCGCTTGGGATGCGCTGTTGCGGGTCTGCACCCAGCTGTCCAAGCAGAAGATCGGCATCGACCTGGTAGGACTACAGCAGGAACTCACCGAGACGTCCAAGATTCAGCTTGCGACGATCCGTGACTTCCGCGAGGACGTGGCCCGACTGGCCGCGCTGACCCAGCAAACGCTGGAGCAGATGGAAGGCGAACTGACCGCGATCCCCGGCCCCCAGGGCGACATCAGGGTCCATCGGAGTGTGGACGGGGTTCTGGCTTCACGCGTGGAGCAGGGGTCGTGCCTGGTGACGGGCGAGCCTGGCGCAGGTAAGAGCGCCGCTCTGCACTGTCTGGCAAGCACTTGGGTATCTGCCGACCGACCAGTGCTGTTCGTGCAGGTGGGAAGCATCGCCGCGACAAGTGCTGGCCAGTTGCAGGGTGAGCTGCAACTGGAGCATCCGCTGCTCGAGACGCTGGAGCAGTGGTCGCCGGGCAGCCGGGGACTGATGGTGCTGGATGCCCTGGATGCTGCACGCGCCGATGCAGCCGGTGAGCTGTGGCGGCTACTCATCCGACAGGTGCATCAGCGGCTTCCCCACTGGAGTGTGGTGGCGTCGATCAGGACCTGGGACCTGGTGCACTCGGTCAGTCTCGGCTCACTGATTTCTGGCGATGCCGTGGTGGTGGGCGACTTCGACGACGCCGAGTTCCACGAGATCACCAGGTCCCTGGTCTCTCTAGCCGAGCTGGAAGCCTCCTCCGAGGAACAGGTCAAGCACCTGCTGAGAAATCCTTTCAACCTGCGTCTGGCCGCCCAGCTGCTCCTGGAAGGTGTGGTGCCCGCCGACCTGCAGGCCATCGACAGCCGTTTGGATCTGCTGAGCCGCTACTGGCAGCACCGTGTGAGCGGGCATCCGGACAGCCCTCAGCGACGCGCCTTCATTGCCGAGTGGTGTCAAGCCGCGGTCACGGCCCGCAAACTGGCCATCTCCGCTCAGCCTGTCTTGGCCGGCAACACGACCGCAGCCGATGTGCTGAACGCCCTGCTGTCCGACCGGGTACTGATGCCTGCTTCCGTGTCCGAGATCGGGGTGGACAGCGGGCTGCTGGGGCCAGTGCAGTTCTCCCATAATGTCCTGTTCGACTACGCCCTCGCTGTCGCCCACTTCGCCACCGGCGATGATGGCCTGGCTGGCCGTCTCGGCTCCGATCCCGATGCACTGCTGTTCGCCCATCCCAGCGTGGACATGTATCTGGAGCTGTCCTGGCGTCAGGGGCCCGAGCGGTTCTGGCAGCTCGCGCTTCGGCTTGCGGCGCCGTCGCTGCCGCGGATGGCGACTGCGGCGGTCGCCGCGGTGGTGGTGCGCTGCTGCCGCACCGCCGGCGCTCTGGCACCGCTGCTCACTCAGCTCGCGGCGGGCTCCCCCGAGGCACGGCAGCTGGCGCATGCGGTTGCCGTCGCCGTGTCCCTCGCGGCAGGCAACGACGCCGTCGGCGATCCGGGCATCTGGTGCGACTGGGCCGAGCAGTTGTCCCAGCAGCCCGCAGCCGCTACCGGCGCCCTGCTCATCCTGGTCAGCGACCTGGCAGCTACTGCGCTGCCGGCGCCCGCCGCGGAGCAGTGCGGCCGCGCGGCGCGGGCCCTCGTGGCCCACCTGTGGACGCTGCCTGTCTCCCGACAAAGCTGGCCGGCGATCACCGCGGTGATCCGCACCGCATCCAGCGCCCCGGAGACGACCTGTGCTCTGCTGCGCCAGGCGCTGAAGGGCGAGCAACTGGCCGAGCGCGGCCACAATGACCTGTTCCCTCTCACCCAGGACGTCCCCCGCCTGATGGAGTGTCTTCCGTCGCTGGTGACGGATCTGTACGTGGCCGTCATGAGCTACGACGAGACGTCCACCGCTGCCACCCAGCTGGGGTCGGGATCCGTGCTGACGCTGGTCTCGACCCAGCAGCAGGACTACAGCGCCAGCCGCTACCAGCTGATCCAGCAGTTTCCCGGGGTTGTACGGCACGACCTCACCCGGGCCCTGGACATCCTGACCCGGCTCAGCCGCCTCCAAGGCGAGGCGGATGCTGTACACACCGGTTGGCTGGCCGGCCGCGCTGTCGGTGTAATAGCCGACGGTTCGCGGCTCTGGGACCGTCCGTCGTACCAACGTCGAGATCTGGCGGCCTTGCTGGATGCTTTCGAGCAGACTATCGCCGCCTTCGGCGACCCAGTGCAGGCGCGGCAGTTGCTGGATGCGGTGGCGGCGGCCCCGCAGGCGGCTGCTGTGTGGCGGCACGTTCTGCGGGCTGCGGCAAACAACATGGTACTGGCACAGGAACTGGCCGCGCCGGCAGAGGCGATGGTTGTCTCGCTGAGCCTGCCGGATCTGCTGGTGCCGCTGGCCGGGCTGATCGGTGCCGTGTACCCGACGCTCGACGAGCAGCAGGCCGGCCGGCTCGAGGCGGCCGTCCGTGCGCTCAAGGACTCCGCCCCTGCTCAAGGCGGCGCTGCCTGGTCGTGGACTGATCCCTACCAGCTGCTCGTCGATGCGCTGTCGCCTCAGCCTATGATCCTGCCCGGCCTTGCCGAGAATGGCTCTGCCGGGACCGCGGACAGCGGCGACAGTGATCTGGCGCCGGCCGCACCCCATGCTGCCGCTGGACCGGGGCCTCTCAGCGCGACGTACCGAAGGGGCCTGCAACTGACGGGTGAGGTGGAACAGTTCGTCTCCGCCCACCGTGAGGGCAGTCCTGCGGTGGAGGCGATCACCGCTATCGAGGCGGTGGTGCGTGAGCTGTTCGCGGCCGGCGACCTGCTATCCGCCGCTGTGCGAGAGCGGGCCGAGCGTGCTCTGGCGCAGGCAGCGGAACTATTTACGCGTCCTGTCGGGGTGTCCGGCCCGTCCCTGGAACTGGCGCGCGAGGTGCTGCTGAGCATGCAGGCCGGACCTCAAACCACCGCCGGGAGCGGCCACTTCAGCGGGGTGATTCCCGACGATGCATGTGGCTGGGCGGCCACCGGCCTGACGCAGCTCAGTCAGCTGCCCGGCCAGTACACGCCCGCAGTGAAGGAAGCCATCTGTCGTCTGGCCGAGCATCCCGTGAACTGGGTCAGAATCTGTATCGCTCGGGGCACGGGCATGCTGGGCCGGGCCGACGGGGAAACGGCTTGGAGTTTGCTGGAGCGCTTCGCTGATCAGGAGTCCGACCCGGTGCTGCTGTGTGACACCGTGCGGATGGCCTGCCTGCGTCTGGGCGACCCGGGCAGGGGCGTGAGACTCCTGTCCCGGGTGGCGGACCGGGTAGAGCCCGAGGACGGCCCGGCCTCCGTCTCCGCGCTCTGCACCGAGATCACCGGATACCTGTGGGTGGACACAGCCCTCGCAGAGGCCGGTACCGTCCTCGACGAGTTCCTCAAGCGCTGGGCCGGTCACACCATTTGGTCGAGGCTGCTGTTCAACCTCCGTGAGAACAACCTGCTGACCCACGACGATGACGCTGTCCGCACCCGTGCGTTCACCCTTGTGGGTCGGCTCGCCGAGCCTGCCCTCGGCATTCTCCAGCAGTCGCTGGCTGCTTCCGACAGGCCGTTGGACAGCGCCGACCAGGAACGCCTGCGAGCCAGTGCCCGCCTCCTGGACGACATCGCCCTGGGGCTGTGCGCCGCCAGCGGCGCCACTGGCAATGAGAGCACGGCCCCCAGCGTTGAGCAGGTGCGGCTAGGAGCTGTCCGGGCGATCACGCGTCCCGTTAGGGTGACTTGGCGGAGGGACCTGATGAGTGCTGTGGAGATGAGTCGTGCGGATGCCGTCGCGCTCGTGCAGCGGATCATGCAAGCGGACTACGCCTCAGACGACGAGGTGGACGGCTGGCTGGACAGGCTCGACAGAGCCCTGGCATGTCCGTCCGGCCATGTCAGCGACTTGATCTTCTGGCCGCCGGGGCGGGAGCTTTCGGCTGATGAGGTAGTCGATCAGGCCCTGGCTATCGGCCAATCGCTTTGTGAGGTCGGGACTCAGCTGCGAAGCCAGATGAGCAGAGCTGCGGTGGTTGCGGTGCCGAGGAAGACGTAGCCGCGCTTGTCATAGCGAGTGGCCACAGCCCGGGACTGCTTCAGCCTGTTGATCGCTCGTTCGACGGTGTTGCGCTTCTTGTACCGATCTTCGTCGAAGCCGGGTGGTCGTCCGCCTCGTGAGCGTTTGCGCAGGCGGGCGGCCTGGCTATCGGACTTCTCCGGGATCGTGTGGCGGATGCCTCGGCGCCGCAGGTACTCGCGGCACGGGCCGTTGCTGTATCCCTTGTCGGCCGCGATGCTGTCGGGCTTCGTGCGGGGCCGGCCGGGACCGACCCGCGGAACGCGGATCTTCGCCAGCACCGTCTGGAACTGTGTGCAGTCCGCCCGCTGTCCGCCAGTGACGACGAGAGACAACGGGCGGCAGCGGCCATCGGCGCTCAGGTGGAGTTTGCTGGTGAACCCGCCCCGCGAGCGGCCCAAGCCCTCACCTCCTGCACCACCTCCACCAGCCGGGCGAGCAGGCTCTGCCAGGGCATTTCGCCCTGGTGTTCTGCCGCTTCGGCCCCCTTTGGCGCGGGCGCTGGCGGCGGATCCGTCCGGGCACCGGCCGCGTGTTGATGGGCGCGCACGATGGTGGAGTCCACCGAGATGTCCCAGTCGATCTCGCCTGCGACGTCGGCAGCGGCCTGGACCTGCTGCAGCAGACGCTCCCACGTGCCGTCGGCCGACCACAGCCGGTGGCGTTCATAGACGGTCTTCCAGGGGCCGAACCGCTCGGGAAGATCCCTCCACTGCACTCCGGTCCGAACCCGGTGCAGGATCCCGTCGATCACCTGTCGATGATCCCGCCATCGGCCACAACGTCCATTGCTCACTGGCAGGAACGGACGCAACCGTTCCCACTCGTCATCTGTCAGATCGCCCCGCCCCATGCCCACCACAACGACCCAGGCACAAGGCGGTCACATGATCGCCCGGACAGCTCCTAGTCGAGGAGGCCGCACCGATCGTGGCGCTGCTCGAGAACGCCTCCGTGCCCAGCGCCACGCACCATCTCATCCAGATGTACGAGCACATCTTTACCAGCATGCCGCAGCAGGCTCTGCTCGCGGTACGCGATCTGCTGACCGCGCCGGGGGCGCCCGCAGCGTACGTCTCCGACAGTCTGGCGCTGGATTTGTGTGTCCGTCTGGTCGAGCGGATTCTGGCCGACCATCAACAGTTGCTGCGCACGCCTGAATGCCTGACCGCGGTGCGGCAGATCTGCGACGTGTTCGTCGCCGCGGGCTGGCCACGCGCCCACCAGCTGGTCTTTGGGATCGAGCGGGCCTTCCGGTGATCCAAGCCGGCGTCCACCGTAGCGGCTCGGTGGTGCGCGCATCGCCGAATGCGGGTGTGCTGGCGCTCCGTTGGCCCGGCAGCGGCGGTACCGGGCCGGCGGCGGTCGTGGTCGGCGACGGTACCTGGTCATCTGAGCATCCACGACGTGAGCAGCGCGAGCGCTGCGATACCCGTGGCGAACATGATGAAGAAGGCCGAGACGGCCTCTCTCATGGCGACGGGCAGGCTGGCCCCGTCCAGGCGATGCAGCAGCCCCGCCAGGGCGGCCATGAGCGCGGCGCACAAGACGGTGACGGCGAGGACGAGGAAGGCCACGATGAGGGCAAGAGACATGTTTTCTCCTTCAGTTGGGGTGGATCACGCCAGGTGCGTAACGTGATGCCCCTACGGTGCCGACAGCGCCTGGTGTCCGTCACGTCAGTCGGACAGCCCTGTGCCCGGGCCATGAAATGTGCAGTTCAGAGGGGTCGTGCGTGTGGCAGGGTGTCCGACGGTGCGCGGGGCTCGGGCTCTGGGCGGAGCGAGGCGGGGAGGGCGTCGGGCCTGTGGCGGTGAGCGGGAAGGGCCCGGTAGAGCCGGAGGAGTACTTCCGCACGCTGCTGCTTGCCCTGGGTGAGCTGCGGGGCCTCGTTGAGGTGTCCTGGAGGCAGCTGGCGGCGCAGATCGGCGTGCCGCACACCACCCTGGAGTCCTGGCTGCGGCACGGGAAGGTCCCCGACGAGGTCGATGCGGTGAAGAGGGCGGCCGGTCTGCTGCTGGCTGCGGCACGCCAGCACTCCGGCGCATCAACTGCCGCCCATGTGGCTCGCCTTGATCAGGTCGACTGGTCGTCGGCGCACGCGGCTGTCCAGTCCGTGCGCGGTGAGGCGCGCAGCCGGTCAGCCCGTACCGGGCGAGCGCGGCGGGCGCAGCCACATCCGGCTGGCGCTGCTGTAGTGCAGGGTCCGGTCGTGCACCGTGCGGTGTCCTCGTGGAGCGCCCGCCAATTGCGCGTGCACGCCGCAGTGCCGGGCGAAGGATGCGCTGGCGAGCAGGAGGAGTTCGCGCTGCCCGCCTATGTGCCGCGGGAGCACGATGTCCTGGTCCGCAACCGGCTGCGGCGTCTTGCGGAGAGCGGCGAGGCAGCGCTCTTGGTGTTGCGGGGCGGCTCCTGTACAGGCAAGACCCGCACCGCGTACGAGGCGGTGCGGGAGGTGGTCCCCGCCTGGCCGCTGGTGTATCCGAAGACGGCCGAGGCTCTGGTGGAGCTATTGGCCGGCTCGCCCGTGGCGGCGAGGACGGTGGTATGGCTGGACGATCTTCACCGGCTGCTGGCCGAGCCTGAGGGGGAACAGGCGGCGGCCCTGCTGCGGGAGTTGCTGGAGCAGCCGGGTCCGGTGGCTGCGGTGGCGACGATCTGGCCGCAGAACTACCGGGCACTGGTGGCGACGCCCTATGACGGACAGGCAGATCGCCATGGCCAGGCCCGCGCTCTGCTCAGCAGCGGCTGGACGGTGGACGTGCCTGAGTCGTTCACCGGCCAGGCGTGGCAGGAGTTTGTGCGGCGGGCCGCCTCGGACCCGTCTCTGGCAGCGGTGGCGGCTGCTAACAGAGGAGGGGCGGTGACCCAGACCCTGGCAGCCGGGCCGGAGTTGCTGGAGCATTGGCAGCAGGCGCCGCACGCCTACGGCAAGGCGGTGCTCACCGCGGCCATCGACGCACGGCGCCTTGGCGTGCGCGCACCGTTGCCCGAGGCCTTCCTGAAACAGGCGGTCACGGGATATCTCACACCACGCGAGCGGGCCGAAGCGGAACCCAGTTGGTTCGAGCAGGCGTTGGCGTATGCGCGCCAGCCGATCAAGCAGGTCACCAGTGCACTGCTGCCGGTGGCCCACCCCACGCAGATGGGCCCGCTGCCGGGCGTGGTCGACGTGGTGGACTATCTCGAGCAGCACGCCGGAGCCCGGCGCTGGGACCAGGTGCCGCCCGCCACGTTCTGGGATGCCGCGTATCAACACCTCGGCAGCGGCGAGGATCTTGAGCGGTTGGCACTGCACGCCTTCTCACGCAGCCGCTACCGGACCTCCCGCGAGCTGTATCTGCGGGCTGGGATGCGGGGCAGCCCGGATGCCGTGGAGGGCATGTGCTTCAGCTACACCGAAACCGGCCGCATTCTGACCTTGCCGGGTCGCGACGAGGTCGCCGCACTGGCACGCGAGGCAAACGATGGCGGCTACAGCCTGTGGTATGTCGGCTCCACCCTGGCCAGCATCGGCACAGAGGAGCGCGACCAGCAGATGTGCGTCCTGGCCGCCGATCTGCTGGCCGACTCTTACACGGCGGGATACCGGGACGCCGCGTTTTCCCTCGCTGAACTGTGGGAGAGCACGGGTCTGCCCGAGGAGGCCGCCCAGCTCACCGAGCACGCGCGTCAGGCCGAGGTCGAGCCTGCCGCCGCATCTGGTGCGGATCTTGTGCTCGTCCAGAGAATCCGGGAGGTGCTGGAGCACTCGGCAGGCCCGCACGAGCACGGGCCAGCGAAAATCGCTGCAGCGCCGGGCGAGATCCGCCAGCTGGCACGCCGCCTCGCCCGCAAGCCGTCGCTGCTGCCGCTGCGCTGGCAGACCCGCCTGCCTGACCACGGATACGCAGATCTCACCGAGCAGCTGTTGTCCGCCCTGATCGACAGCGGCTCGCAGATCGCCGTCTTTGACCTCGAACGGTTCCTGGCACGCCAAGGACGGGATGAGGCTGCGGCATCCGTGCTGACGACGGCTGCGGAGGAAGGAAACGACCGGGCGGTCGCCGAGCTGGTCTCCCGCTGGTGTACGAGTCGGCCCGAGGAGGCGGGAAAACTGTTGGAGCACTGCCGTCGCAGCGGGCGGGCGCAGGCCGTGGTGTCCGCCGTGCGGCCGTTGCTGACTCGGCCCCAGCCTGCCGTACGGCGTCTGGCCGAGGAGCACCTTGGCCAGCTCGCGCAGGACGGTTCCAGTGGGGCACAGATGGTGCTGGCCGTATGGCGCCTTGATCAGTGGCAACAGTCCGGGCCCGTGGCAGGGTCGGCGGTGCCGCAGGAAATCCTGAGACTGTTGGAGAAGGCTTCTGCGCACCAGACCGAGGCACGCCGGCTGCTGGGACAGCATGCGCTGATCGCCGGCAACGCGACGAAGGCCGAGTTCTTCTACCGCGGCGCCATCGACGGCGGCGACTACAGCGTGCTGACCGACCTCGCTCGGCTCCTGCATCCGGACTCTCCCGACGGGGAGGCCCAGTTGGTCCGCTGCGGCCTGGAAGCAGACGGCTCCGCCCGCACGCCGTGGTAGCAGCCCCGAACACATTGCGCACCAGACGGCCCACGTCGGACGGTACGAAGGAGTAAGCGTGGAAGCGAACACGTCGCATCAGGATGAGGCCATCGCACGGCCCACGGCCCACTACCCCCGGGCCGACATGACGCCTGCCCAGTTCGAGCAGTTCGTCGTAGAGCTGCTGCAGTCCATACACCCTGCCGGAGTCGATCTCCAGGTGGCACTGCACGAGATGGTCCACGGCATGGACGGCGACTACGACATGGACGCCACCGTGCGCTACGAGCTCCTGGGCATGGATTTCCTGGTTCTGGTCGAAGCCAAGCACCACACCCATCCGATCAAGCGTGAACTTGTCCAGGTTCTGCATCACAAGCTCACGAGCGTCGGGGCGCACAAGGCGCTGATGGTGTCCACCGCTCCTTACCAGAAAGGCGCTCTGGTCTTCGCCCAAGCCCACGGCATCGCGCTGATGACTGTTACAGAGGGCCGCTACACCTTCGAGACCAAGTCCACCGATACCGCGCCCGTCATGACGCGCCAGGAGGCCCGGGACCGCTTCGGGGTCCCTCCCTTTGTCGCCCATCTGTACACGCCGGGGCAAAACGCCGGCTCGACCCGCGTCCAGCTGGTCACCCCTGAAGAGCCGGCCCCCTTGCACGAGTGGCTGCGGTAACCGGGGATGTCGGTTCCACCGTCGGCGATGGCCAGGGCAGCGTCACCCTGACGCCCCGTCATCGCCGGCCGCAGACTCCATAAGCAGCCGGAAGGGGTCGGCCACGGTGCACAGCCCGGGGGCGGTTCGCGCAGCCCGCTTCCGGCTCGCCCCGCATCATCCGTGCCGGGTATGGATCAGCAGGGCGACCGGGGTGAGTGCCAACGTGGCCTAGGTCCGCGCCAGAACGCCACGTGGAAGACATGGAGATAGTCGTCAGGAGAAGGTCCCAGACTTTTCGTCATCTTCCGCCATATCCTCTCCAGCTTCTGGAGATCGTTCTCGCTCCAGGCTTCCACGATGCTTTGCCATTCGCGTCGAACCCAGAGGCCCTCCATCGGCAAATCGCGGTCTTCGCACGGCCAGATCTCCATGTACGTGCCACGGCCTCGGTTTCCCAGCCAAGCCTTGAGCAGGGAAGCCGTGTCGGCACGGCGGCACAGCCAGAACGCCTTGTTGATCTTCTCGAGTTCGCTGTTGTCGGGGCGCAGCGTGCCGTTCTTCCAGCCGTCGACCGTGGGACCTGCGACGTCGAGTCCCGCCGCCCTCAACCAGGTGAGGTTGCGCCCGCCCCAGGTGACGTAGCGCAGTCGGACCTTCATGCCGATCGCCGTTGTGAAGGGGGGAATGTTCCCCTCCACCCAGGCGTCGAGTTCCTGGGCCAGGTGTTCGGCGCCGGTGCGCTCCTGTGAAAGGTCGAGGCGGCTCCACCGCTCCTCAGGGGTGACGGGCATGGCGGCTACAGCGTTGGACACGATGCTTATCCCTTTCAGGACTGGGCTATGCGCGTGTTGGTGCAATGCTTCTGCGCACGCAGCCTGGTAGCGATCACCGTAGGCGACAGGTGTTGCTGCAGGTGAACCGGCCTGTTCATTCTGGCCGGGCCGGGGGTCTTTTCGAAGAGGCGCCAGCAGGCACCGTCAGGTCCATCCTGTACGGTCCGGCAGGAGGGTGGTGCGCAGGCATGCTCGCGGTGGCATCGACAGGATCCTGGACGTGGCGCTGCTGGGCGATGACGTGGCGCTGCTGGGCGATGTCGCGCTGCCGATGCTGCGTGGTCGGTGGCTGCCTCGCCAGGTGGTGGGAGGCTGGTGCCATGCCTCTTATGCAGCCTTTCGCTTCCGACTGGGACCGCGTGTCCGTACAGCAGGCCGAGCAGTGGAACTGGCTCGCGGTCGAGATCGCTGAGATCCGGCGGTGCGCCGAGGCGGGCGATCAGGCACACGACCGTCTTGCTCTCATCCTCCTCGACCACCTGGTGGAGGTGGTCGTCGGCCGTGAGGTCAATGCTCAGTTGGCCTTCCAGATCGCTGACAG
Organism: Streptomyces sp. GC420; assembly: GCF_009916105.1. Lineage (GTDB taxonomy): Bacteria > Actinomycetota > Actinomycetes > Streptomycetales > Streptomycetaceae > Streptomyces. The sequence goes on from NZ_JAAAXQ010000075.1 coordinate 11,234, forward strand.
CGTCATTGAGGAGATGCGCGAGTTCCGTAACAGCGGAGGTCAGCTCGATGAGAAGCTGAGCCGGCTGGTCGACGAGCACGTGGGGCCGGATCTCCGTAAAGCGATGGACGACCATCTGCGCGAGAAGACGAAGTTCCTGATGCAGAGGGGCGTGCTGACAGCCCAGGAACGCGAAGTGCTCGACCGGCTGCACCAGTACCGAAACGCGGCATATCACCGGGACACACTGGAACCGGATCTGATTGCGGATCTTGTACTGGCTTACAGGGTTCTGGCTGATGAGCTTGTCAGCCGGCATAAACCGATCGCGTACACGATGGCGTCATCAAACCCAGCTCCCGTCGTGACGCCACAGCAGCTTCAAGGCCAGCTCGTCGAAGGCATCGACGTCGATGTCAAGGCGATGGCCCGCCGGTTCCGCGATCACGCAGTGAAGCGTGTGCAGGCTGTACACGCGGCCGTGGCCATCGCGCAGCAACTGTTGGGCGTCAACAGCTCCGGAGAACCGGACGCCTCCCTCCCAGATGACGACATGGCTCGCATGCTGGCCGGGCTCCATGACGCCTCCAAGCAGCTGCCGTCCTGGAGGAAGCAGGCTGAGGGATTGCAGTCCAAGACGTCGTCGCTCACTGGTTTGATGATTCCGTTCATCAACCTGGACCGAGCCCTGAGCCGTATCGAACCGTCCGTCAGGCGCCTCGACATGATCCTGGACTGGTGGGAGCAGCGTCGGATCGATGAGCTCCGCGGCAAGTAGCACCATCGCACCGGACCGCATGTGGGCTCGTTCACAGCCACGCCCCCTCACTCTCCATCATCGTGCGGCGCCCTCGAAGCAACTCCCCCGTCTCCCCCGACCAAGAGGCGCAAGTCGGCGGGGGCCCAGCACCTTGGGCCGGGCTGCGGCACGCGAAGATCCCCGACGAAAACGACGGGGTGAAAAAGGCGGCCAGTCTTCTGCTTGCCGCTGCCGGTGCTGACTTTTCTGCCAGCCCGGCTGGGTAGACGCGCACGAGTTGCTGCAGCCCTCTCGTAGGCGGCGTGCGTCCCTACGGGGCTTGGCAGGGCGGTCAGCCACTGCACTACGTCGACGCTCTGCCGAAGTGTCTGTTCGGGCATTCCTGCTGCGTGGCGAGAACGCTATGCGGGCTGTGACAATGAGCTGTCCCAGGGGTGGGTGGGGCTACTGCACGGCGTGTGAGGGTGCGGAGCCTGTACGCGTATGAGGGGGGGAACGTGGGGGCGTGGTTTGAGCGCATGGCGGCGATCCCCGGCATTGCCTTCGCCGGTAGCCCGGGTGTCGTGCGTGAGGCGGTGCCGGGAGCAGGGGATCGGCCCGATGAGTCGTACGGCTCGCCGATGTGGCCGACGGCCGAGGGCAGTACGTCTTCGGCGCCGGCCAGCCGGCATGTGCCGTTCGATGCACGCGGGGCGGAGCTGGTCGCTCGTGTCTGGGAAGCGTTGGAGCTTCCGGGCTCGGCCATGGACTACCACTTCGTCCTGCAAGGCGCGGTCGATCGGCTGTGGAGTACACGTCGTGCGGAACCTGAGGCCCTCGCCGCGCTCGAGGTGTTCGCCCTACTGGACTTGGAGTTGATGGAAGCCGCCCCGCAGGCGGTGTCCTTCGACACCACTGGTGCTCCGACGATGTTTGTGCGGGTGTCCTCGGTGCCCCGGTTGATTGGTTTGCTGGAGCGCGAGGGCGCCTTCACGGAAGCACTTGAGCTTGCGTGGCGGCTGGCCCATTTCGGGCAGGGCGAGGACGTGGCGGCCCGGCTGACGGAGAAAGCCCAGGCGCTGGTGGCCGAGGCCGCGGCACAGGGTGGATCGTCATGAACGCGGGGCTGCAGCGACTGATACCCGCTGCCTCCTACTTGGAGGAGGCGTTCTTGCGGTGGGTGCTCACGCCGGCCGCGGACGCGTCGATCGTTTCGCGGGTGCACAGTCAGCACCCGGTCACCGTCAACGAACGAACCTACCGGCTGGATTACCTGATCGCGGGTGAGGTGCTGCAGTTGGCCGTCGAGCTGGACGGGTTCGCCTTCCACAGTGACCGGGCCGCGTTCACCTACGACCGGCTACGGCAGAACGATCTGGCCGCAACCGGCCTGACCGTGCTGCGGTTCTCTTACGATGCGGTGCGTGTGGACACCGCGCGCTGCGTGGCCCAGTTGCAGACGATGCTGCGGCAGGATCCACTTCTGGCGCCGCTGGTGACTGCCGTGCCGCGTATCGAGATCCCGGACATGGCCGGCGATCCGATGCGGGCGGCCGATCCGCCCCGCTACGCCGCGCTGTCGTCGGGCGGGGTGTACTTCGCCGGGGCGCGCACCCGGGTGGACCGGGCGCCGTTGCGGTCGTGCCAGGACGAGGCGTTGGCCGCGCTCGCGAACTACTACGCCTCCGGTGGCCAGCACGCGGCCACGGTGATGGCGGTCGGGGCCGGTAAGACGGCCCTGGGGGTGGCGGCCGCGTTGTCGTTCAGCAGACGGCGGGCCCTGGTGGTGACGCCTGGCTCGGTCATCCGCGGCACCTTCGCCAAGGCTTTCGATCCGGGTATGCCGGGCAACGTGCTGTATGGGCTGGCGGGAGGGCCGCTGCTGGGTGTCCGCCCGCCGGCCACGCTCGTCCTGGACGCGGACGACGGGCAGATCAACCAGGTCAGCCGTGAGCGGCTGCTGGCAGCGGACGTCCTGGTCACGAACTTTCATGCGCTGGGCACCGGCGACAGTAACGGGGATCTGCTGGCCAAACTGGAGCCTGACGATGTCGACTTCATCGTCGTCGACGAGGCGCACATCGCGGCCAGCGCCTCATATCAACGGCTGTTCGCACACTTTCAGGATGCGCGCACGCTGCTGATGTCGGCGTGCTTCCAGCGTTTGGACGGCAAGCCGATCGACGCCGATGTCGTCTACCGCTACCGGCTGGTGGACTCCGTCGCGGACGGCTCGGCGAAGAACCTGCGAGTGCACCGGTTCGCCCCCGATGTGGCGTTGACGGTGTATGAGGCCGTGTGGCCGGACGGACGGCGCGAGCAGATCGTGGGCCGTGATGCTCTCTTGGCCACGCTGGGCGACGAGCGGAAGATGGCCCGCATCACCGCGCAGTCCGAGGCGCCGATCCGCCAGGTGATGGCCGTGACAAGGGCCTGTCTGGATGCGCAGGCCAAGCTGCTGGCGCCCGTCAAGCCCCGGGTGCTGTTCGCAGCGATGGGCCAGGCACATGCCGAGCAGATCGCGCGGATCGCCGAGGAGCACGGGATCCCCTGCGCCACGCTGCACCACAGCATGCCCGCCTCCGCGATCGCCTCCACACGGCGGCGCTTCGAGTCCGACGCCGGGGACCTGCAGGGCATCGTGCAGCTGCGGATGCTCGGCCAGGGCTACGACTTTCCGCCGATCACCGTGGTCGTGCCGCTGCGCCCCTATGGCAGCTTCGGCGAGTTTTACCAGTTCATCGGCCGCGGTGTCCGCGTCCTGCGCCAAACCGCAGTGGCTGCCGATCAGCAGTACCTGGACGTGGTCTGCCATGCCGAGCTCGGCCTGGAGGAGCATCTGGAGGCCATGTGCGCGGACAACGACATGGACCCGGCCTTGCTCCTCAACGTCCCGCTGATCGACGATCTCGTCGGCGGAGACGGCGCAACGGAGGGGGCCGGTGGCGGTCCGGGAGGGGTGGACGCGTTCGTGCTGTACGAGCGGGGACGCGTCGAGCAGCGCGTGGTGCACGAGCTGGACCGTGTGGAGGCCCGAAGGAGCGAGCGGGAGATGCAGCTGATGGCCCAGCGCTACGCCGTCTATGTGCAGGGCACTGCGGCCCCGGTGCCGTTTGAGCAGTTCGTCGAGTACATGCGGAGGCTGACCGGTGGCCGGTGACCCGACGCGCTGGTGGCAGCCGGCCGTGGAAATCAGTCCCGAGACGGCACTCGCCCATGAGCGGGCGGCTGGGCAACAGCAACGGTTCGCAGAAATCGACGCGCTGGCGGCCAGACTGCTGGCCGCAGGGCTCGCCGGACAGCCGGTGGCCACCGTCGTCCCCGGCCGAGGGCGTCAGACGCCGGACACCGCCAAGGTGACGGCCCTCACCGGGGAAGAGGAAGGCTTATGCGCCAGCGCCTTCGGTGTCCAGGCGCAGCAGCGGCTCGGCGCGTGGTACCTGCCGCAGAAAGTCTCGGTCAAGGCCGGAGCAGTCAACCTGCCGTATCTGCTGCGTGAACACCCCGCCCACGCTCTCACGCTGGCCGCCGATGACACCGCCCGTCTCACCGCCGTGGAGGGCTGGGACACAGTCCTGCTGTGGGCGCTGCTGGTGCCGTTGTTCGAGACACTGCTTCAGCCGGTCCGGTTGCGGGCGGCCGGAGAGATCGTCCCCCGTACAGAGCAGCAGCGGTTCTGGACAGACATCGAGGAGCGCTACCGGCTGCTGGGCATCGACGAGGGCGCGCTGGAAGCCTTCCGCTTCGGCGGCGGCTGGCACCAGCTGGACCGTGCGGGACAGCAGCAGGCCCGCCTGGCTCTGCTGGACACTCTTGCCGCTGCTGATCTCGTGCAGCTTGTCGCACGTCACCGGATCCAGCGGTTGCAGGGACTGATGGCTGGATTCGCCAAGAAGGCCAAGACAGGCACAGCCCTGGCCCGCCGGGTGCTCACCAAAGAACTCCAGCCCGTCGTCTCCGCGTACTTCGGGGGCGACTGGCTGGCCGTGCTGGACTACCTTCAGGTCCCGCCTCACCCGGATGAGGAAATCATCACCGCCCTGCCCGAGCCTCGTCTGTACGTCGGCATGGCCGCCCAAACGGCCGACATGGCTGCCGAGGCGGGGATCGCGGAGGACGAGGTTCATGCGATGCTCGCGGCCTTCCTCGGCGGCGGCAGTTCCGTGTCCCCAGTGGAAGAGCGAGCTTCGGCCCTGCGCGACTGGTGGGCGGGCTTCGACCAGGCGCATGCCGTCCAGTCACGGGGAATGGCGTCCTTGTGGGGCCTGGTCGATCAGGACCTGATGAGTCTGTCCCGGACCGAGCAGGGGTTCACCCCCCAGTTGTACCGGCAGCGTTTGCCCGCCGATGTCCGCCAACGGGTGGGGCAACTGTGGGAGACAGTGACGCTCCAGCGGCACCCCGGCAGCATCGTCAGCAACCCGCGCCCGCACCAGACCATGGCCGAAGCCCTCGGTCCTGCGGTCGAGTTCTGGCACGGCGTGGGCCTGACCGCCTGGTTCGTGTGCGAAGGTCCCTACTCCCGCACCACCTTGGACCGTGTCGACCGCTACTACAGCAAGCCGCTGGCTGCCCTGCGCGCGGCCGGATGCCCCGTCAACGCCGTCTTCTTCCGCGAGCTGCATGCCGCCGAACAGCTCCTGGGGCCGGAAGAGGAGATCACCGACAGCGAGGACAGTACGGTCGAGACCCCGTACGGGCAGGTGACATTCACCTCCAGCATGAGTCACGGCACCCGCCGGGCCGGCTTCGAGCGGGTGCGGGACCTCATCACACGACACCGGCGTGCCTGGGCCGAGCAGTATCTCGGCGCCTTCGTGGAGCACCGCTGGCGCTCCGAGCTGGAGGAGGTCGCCCACCAGCACCACCGCATCGTCGCCGCCAAGGGGCGTCCCCCCACGCTGCCCCAGTTCGCCCGGTTCGCCACCACGGCAGCCAACCACTGGACGGGCGGCGACCTGGGAGCGCTGTACACGGCCATCGGCGAGCCGGCGCCGTCCCAGCAGAAGCGGCCCACCCGCCTGCTGGCCGAAGACGGCTACGATTTCGCCCGCCGGGTGTACCAGGAGCTGGGGGGCAAGCCCGTCGACCACAACACATGGGTGAACCAGCCGGAAGAAACCCAACGGCAGTGGCAGCTCAGCCGTCTGGCCACTGAGAGCCTGCGCTACCTCCAGCTACAGGAAGCACTCGGGCAGCCGCCGACGGCCAGGGAGTTCGGCGCCCAGCGTCTGACCTGGCCCTGGCCCGGCGAGGAAACCGAAGGCTGGCCCGTCCTCCAGCGCGTCCTTGCCGCGCTGACCCATACCAGCCTGGCCCCGACCGCTACCCACTCCCCCACCAGCCCGCTACCCGGCGAGGAGAGCGACACCCTGCGACTGCGGACGAAGGGAGCCAACGCGGCCATCCGCACCGAGCCGACGACGGTCCGCATCACCTGCACCGGCGCACCCGTTGACGTGTCCGCTGTACTCCTCACCCGCAACGGCAAGGTACGCAGCGACCACGACCTCGTCTTCTACAACCATCCCCGCCACGACGGAGTCCAGGTCGCAGGAGACACCGTCACCGCCGACCTCCACCTCATCCCTGACGGCATCGCAACCATCGCCGTCATCGTCAGCATCGACCTCGAGGCCCAACCCGCCGCAGTCTTCGACCAGCACACCCAGTGGCAAGCAGACATCACCCAGCCCTCCGGCACCCAGCTGACCTTCACACCTGGCCCCTTCTCCTCGGGTGAGACCGTCACCATCGCAGTGGAGCTCTACCGCCACACGACCGGATGGAAGGCCCGCGCTGTCGGGCAGGGTTATGACACCGGCCTCGCGGTCCTGGCCACCGACTACGGCATCGACGTTGAGACCTGACAGAGTCCCGAGAAGCCTTACCGCCTCTGCTGGAGACCCGTCTTCGTAGGTCTCCAGCAGAGGCATAAGCCGCCTACCATCTCCCCAAACATGACATGTACACGCCATATGAGCTATAGCTCTCCCCCGACCCAAAAGACTTACCAGCGAAGTTGCAACATCTCCCATTAGAACTAACGCATCCCAGCTCAGAAGCATGATCAAGTTAGAGCTGGCTACGTCTCCGCAGCTCACTGGCCCCCTATCATTCCTACCGATAGAACTGCAGTATCCCAGGTCAAGGATCTTCTGATATTGCAACTACGCAGGTAACTGACAGGCGACGGCTGCGCGTACGGCGTGGGCGGCATCGTGCTCGACTGCCCGGCTACAAGCGTGGTCGAGCTGGTGGAGTGGACGCTGCGCGAGTCCGGCCTCGGTGCGCCGCGTCTGCACCGCAACGGCAAGGACAGCGACCCGTTGATCGTGCTCACCGCCGCGGCCGCGGTGAAGCTGGGGCTGCCGGAGCGCCTGGAGGGCCACGAGCAGCGCCGCTCCCTGCGCCTTGCGGAGGATCACCCGGTGGTCAAGCAGGTGGTGAAGGCGAAGTGGCGGCTCACCCAGCGCGGGTTCGGCCCGTGGGCAAGGATCTACCGCAAGGCCCAGGGCCGCGAGCGGCAGTGCGTGCAGCTGGCGATCCTGTCCTGGGACGCCCTCGACGAGCGGTCCTGGCCCGGCGTTGCGGAGATGGAGCCCGCCGACGTCGCCCGCGTCCTGGAGGTGTACGCCCAGCGGGTCATCACACCGCGCGGCTCCACGGCCGTGTCCGGACTGGAGCTGATGACGGCGCTGCGCCCGCCCACGCGTGCGGTGCGCGACGAAGCTACCGGGAACTGGGTGTCCGCCTACAACCCCGGCTCGCTGGGCACGGAGCCGATGGACCCGGCGCCGCCGGAGGCCACCCCGGAACACCCCGTCGTCGTGGACAGCGGCTGGACCGGTGGCTTCCTCAATGAGGAGGCGTACCAGTGGGTGCGGCCGGTGGACCTGCTCACCGATGAGGAGTGCACGCTGCCCTTCGCGGTCGGCCTGGACCTCAACACCGCGTTCCTCGCCGCCGCGGCCCGCCTGGTCGTCGGCCTGTCCGCCCCCGACCACTTCGCGGGCCCGAAGTTCAACCCGAAGATCCCCGGCTCCTGGCTGGTCGATCTGTCCCACGTCGAGGTGGACCCGCGTCTGCCGTCGCCGTTCACGCCGGACGGCATGCGTCCGACGGGGCTTGCCTGGTACCAGACGCACACCGTCGCCTACGCCCAGGAACTCGGCTACAACGTCACCCCGATCGAGGCGTACCTGCGCCGCGAGACCGGCGCCTACCTGGACCCGTGGCACGACCGGCTCAAGACCGCCTACGTCGACACCCTCGCCGACCTCGGCGTCACCAAGGACCTGTCGGATGCCGAGTTCCTCGCGGCGATGGAGCGGCACAAGGAGGTCGACCCGGCGATGGCGGCCGTCCTGGCCGCCATCAAAGCCACCGTGAAGGGTGGCATCGGCAAGCTGCGCGAGCGCCCGCAGGGCAAGCACTACAAGGAGGGCGAGCGGTGGCCGGCCCTTCAGCGCCCCACCTGGCGCCCCGACATCCGTGCCGCCGTCATCTCCAAGGCCCGCATCAACATGCACCGCAAACTGCGCAACATGGCCACGATGACGGGCCTGTACCCGCTCGCCGTGCTCTCCGACTGCGTCGTCTACCCCTCACCGGGCGCGAGCCCGCTCGACTTCCTGCCCTACGCCGCGTCCGGCAAGCCCCAGCCCGGCGGCTTCCGCCTCGGGCCCACCCCGGGCCTGGCCAAGCTCGAGGGCGTCCAGTCGATGCTGTGGGCGGTCGACCTCATGGAACAGGGCCACAACCCCGCCCGGCACATCAAGGGCGGCGACGCCGTCCTGGACGAAGGAGAGTAGGCCAGTGCCCGACACCGGCCCGACGCACATGACCCGGTTCCCGCCGGCCGACACCGGCAGCCAGGACCCCACCGCCGAGAAGGGCTGAGCCGTGGCAGAGATCGAGGACGCCATCGAGCGGGCCGACCGGGAAGCGTTCACCCGCCAGCCGCCCAAGACCCTCAAAGGCCAGATCGGCTACCTGATCAAGCAGCTCAAGACGACCCGGGCTGTCGCTGAGGAGATCGGCGTCAGCCAGCGGTCGGTGGAGCGCTATCGCAAGGGTGAACGCAAGCACCCGCCCCAGGCCATCGCCGAACGGATCGACGCCGCCGTACGGGCGCGCTGGCAGCCCCAGGTACGCAGACGCCGCCGCAAGCAGGCCGCCACCACCACGGGCATCACTGTGGAGACGAGGGCCAGGTTCGGCTACACCGCACCCATCGGCACGACCGACGACGGACGCTTCCGACGGCTCACCGTCCACCTTCCCCCCACCTACGCACAGCGCCTGTTCAACGCCCGCGACACCGGAGCCAGCGACCAGCAGATGCGGCAGATCATCGCCGAAGGCTTCAAAGAGATCTACTTCCAGGACAGCGGCAGCCGCGCGCTGGGGCTCTCCGACGTCACCCTCAACGACATCGACTACCTCGACCTCGACTACTAACCCCGGCAACGACCGGGAGCCCGGAACCTGCTCGTGTGATTTAGCGCTTGATTTGGCCACTTAGTGCTTCACCTGGCCGTTCTGAACACCGCATCTCGGCGAGCCGCCCGCAGCATCGGCGCCTTGCTGGACGCGCAGCAGACCGGCTGGAGCCAGAAGGCGGAGTGCGGAGCAGCGGCTACCGATGCCTCGCCGGGACAGTTGCGGCGAGCTCGGCCTATGGGGGTCTCTCCGGGCGGAAACGAATGATCCGGGCCCGCGACAGCGACGCGAGGGTCATGCTGTGCGTCGCAATTACGAACTGACAGCCCTGCTCGACCCTCTCGTACATCCACTGCACTTGCCTGGCGCTGGCCTCCGGGTGCAGGCCAGCCTCTGGCTCATCGAGCAGAAACAGCCGGTTTGGCCCGTCCATACCTTCAAGGAGCGCATCCGAGCCCTCGGGCGAGGTGCCCAGGTACGACACGAACAGGCGGCTCTCTGGCTCCCGCGAGGTGGACCACCGCGCCTCCAGCCCCCCGGCGATCACACGGCTGAGTGAACTAAGCCCATGCGGCAGGCCGCCGTTGCTGAAGCGGCAGTGTGTCAGCAGTGCCAGTGCTTCCAGAACGGCCGACTTCCCCGAGCCGTTCGGGCCCGCCAAGACAGTAATCCCGGAGTGGAACGAAACCCCCTTTTGCAAGCTTCGGATGATCGGCAAGGAGGACAGCCCAACGTGCTGCCCGCCGACCAGCCGCACCGACTGCAGGAATCCCTCCCATGTGCCGTTCTGGTGGGCGAACTCGTCGGAGAAGCCGTCGAGGACCTCTCCCGCAATCTCGACCTCTTGCCCCGTCAGGCCCAACATGCGGTCGACGTCGGCAAGCTCGCCATCCTGAAGATCGAGAGCTGGCGGAGCACTTGCCCTCGCGATGGTCGGCTGCGGCTCGCCGGGGCGGCCTCCTGGCAGCAGGGAACGGCTGAGATCGGCGACGTACTGCGACCACTCCACCAGCATGCGCTGGGCACGGTCCCGCTCCATCTCGGCAACGACCTGTTGCCACTCGCTCTCCTGCAGCCGGTGCTTCCATGCCAGTACCGACGAATCTCCCTCTGCCAGCTGTCCCCGGGCCTGAGCCAGTCGCAGATCATCCACGCGCTGCCGGATCCGCTCACAGATCATCAGCAGGGCCCGTGCCACCTGCCGCATGCGGTCCCGCTCCGCCAGCAGCGCTGCCTCACGCTGCTCTGCCTGGCGCAGCTGCTCGGCGAGATCGAGTGCCCGGTGCGCCAGATGGCTGTCCACCAGCTCGCGGCGAGAGACCGCCCTCTGGCAGGCCGCGTCCCAGGGGACGCGGACTTCGGCCAGACGCCGTTCCTGCAGTGCGGCGTTGTCCGTGGTGACATCCACAACGGCCTCGATGAATTCCCACGTCAGGCCCCTGCCCGCGAGGCGCTCATAAGTTGCAGTGCGTCGCGGCGGGGCACCGTCGCCGAAGTGCTCCGGGGTAAACCGGTCGATCAAGGCGGGCACGGTGCAGCCAGCCTGGTCGAGCCACGACCGCAACAGCTGGGCCACTTCGTTGTGCGCGGCACTCGGTCCTGACAACGGCCCCCATTTCGTTCCCGCCCCGTTCATCGCCTTGCCTTCCTCCCCGCCTGCATCAACAGCCAGGACCATGCTGCCGTGCCGAAACCCCGTCCGGGTCCATCCGCCGGACAACCCGGACTGCTGGCCCGGCCCGCCCCAGCCGGACAAGGCTGAGCTCCGCCATCGGTTGACTCGCAAAGGAAAACCACAATGACTTCGCTCGACCATGATTCAGCACCGGCGCATTCGAGCCGCATGGAGAAGGCGCTGCAGTGGATCACCGCGCTGACTCTCCTAGCCACGGTCGCGGCCGTAATCGTGCTCGCCCTCACCGACAACGCCGGCTATCTCGGTACGGTCCTCGGGATCGGCGCTGCGGCGGCAGCCATCGGAGGGACCGTGCGCATTTGCATCCACGTCCGCGGCTGACCAATCGGCTGCCCTCGGGGGAGGCACACAGGCCGGCTCGGGGCGGCTGATCTCGTCGCGGACCATCGAGTGCTCCAGTTCGGCCACACTGGCCAACTGTGCCGCTCAGTCACGGCTCGTCTGAGCCGAAGCACGATCTTTGTCACATGCCACGGGATGGGTGGGGAAACTGTTGCTGGCTGCGGGTGCCTTTCGGGTGGCTCCCCTGCAGGGTGAGATGACGCTGTCGTTCCTGGGGCGGATCGCGGACAGGTACGGCCTGACGGTGCGGAGTCTGCTGTCGTCGGTTACCGAAGTGGCCGGCCAGCAGGGCGTCGTCGGGGCTCTACGGGGCGACAGTGAGGTGTTCTTGAACGCCTCGGCCCGGGACCGGGTCGCGGCGCTGTGTCGTGTGCCGCAGGTGGGCTTACGCCGTGCGTTGCCGGCCTGGACGCGGGAGGAGCCGCTGGGCCCCTCGAAGGAGAGGCCGGCGGCGCGGCTGGGCAACGGGGTGGAGACGGTTGCCGCCTGGGGTCCGGCGTGCCCGGGCTGTGTGGCTGCGCGGACCGGTCGCGTTGCACCGGCCCGGGTGTACCTGGCGGCGCACCAGCGGGTCTGCCCACGTCACCGGTGCTGGCTGATGGGCGTGCCTGGCAGCGGGGGCTGTGTCGTGGGGTTGGCCGGATGCCCGGAGGTGGTCCAGGCGCAGGAGGCTCACCGGAGGCTGCTGCGCCGCTCCCCCGTCGCTGGTTCGGCGTTCGAGGTTGCTGAGGCGGTCACAGCCTGGTGGTGGGCGCAGAAGTGGCCCGAGGAGCGTCTGTGGCCGGTGCGGCTGGATGCGGCCATGCCCGCGGGTGAGGATCCGCAGCGGTGGCGGATCCTGGCGCGGGATCTGGTCACCTACCCGGAGACCGTCGCCCTTGCCACGCTTCTGGCCAGCCGGGCCTGGCGGCTCCGTGTCGCGGCTGACGGTGGTGGTCACCTCCCTTACCGGTTGGCTGATGTGCCCTGCGTGCCCAGCGAGCTGGGGCATCGCTTGCGGCGTCCGTGGCTCACCGAGCGTCTGGCCGCCTGCACCCACGGACCGCTGTTTGCCTGGACGTACCAGTGCATCCGTACCAAAGGCGGCGGTGGAGACGCCGAACGGCGGCTGTGGCAGGTCCCCTTGGCGCTCCGTCCCCGGCCTCTCGCCGACGTTCTCGCGGGCTACCAGCGTCGGCAAACCGCGGGCACAGAGGGCCTGCCGGCCCAGAAACGGCTGCGGGGCCACAGCGTGCACGCCGAGGGCGCCTTCGCCGCCGGCCTGGCCCACGCGCGCACCTACGCCGCCCAGCACGGCCACCTCGCCACCCAACGCGACACCCGAGTCGGTTCCTTCGCCCTGGGGAAATGGGTGCACAACCAGCAGGCCCACGCCCTGGCCCTGCCCGAGGAAAAGGCCGCCGCCCTGAAGGAGGTGGATCCGTGGTGGAACATCCCCTGGTCGGTGAAGTGGCAGCGCTCCTACTACCGCGCCCGCGACCACGTCAGGCGCCACGGCCCCCTCAACGCCGCCGACGGCTTCCCCGACACCCACGTACTGACTGGGGAGTGGCTGTACCTGCAGTGCGCCGACTACGGCTCCCTCCACCCCGAACAGCGCCGTCTGCTGGCCGACATCGGCATCACGGCCCAGGCCGCCGGCAGCGCACGCCTGCGCCGAACGAGCCGGACAGCGGGCATCGATACGGCTGTTGCCTGTGCGCGCGCCTTCGTCGCCGAACACGGATGCCTGGCCCTGGCCACCAAGAACATCTCGTACCAGGGGTTTTTACTCGGGAAGTGGCTCACTGCCCAGCGTTTCCTCACCCGCCGCCAGGACGAACCCGGCGCGCACCTCCAGGTGCTCGATGCGATCGACGTGTGGTGGAACCCGCCGTGGCCCCTGGCGTGGCAGCGCACCTGGCACCAGATCCGCGCTCATGCCCGAGACCGGCACCAAGGGGCTGCAGAAGGTGGCTGGCCGGTCGGCAGTGAGGGCTGGCCCACGTGGCTGTCCGTACAGTGCACCGGCTACAAGCAGTTGCATCCGCTGCAGCAGCATCTGCTGGCGGAGATCGGCATCACCGCCGAGACCGCGGCCGCTTGCCCCCACGAGATCATCGCCCAGCTCTGCGGTACGGGCCCCGGGCTGGCCCACGCGCGCACGTACGCCGCCGCACACGGCCACCTCGCCACGCCCCTGAAAGCTTGTCCTGAGGGGTTTCCGCTGGGCCGGTGGCTGAGCGAACAACGCCACCAGACGCGGGAGCACCACCGCAGTACAGGCGGGACATGGCCGGTCAGCACGCTCCTCGCAGCGCTCGACCCCTGCTGGAACCCGACCTGGTCCTTGGAGTGGCAACGCAATTGGAGCCGCGTACGCGAGCGGTCGGAGTCCGCGTCCACAGCCGACGCCGACGGTACCGGCATTCCCGGCCTCGAGAAGGAGCTGGCCGACTGGCTGAGGCGTCAGTGCACCGACTACGGCACACTCCACCCCGAACAGCACCGCCTGCTGACCAAGATCGGCATCACCGCCGAAACAGCCCGCGCCGCCCGACCACCGGCTCCCCGCGCCGAGCCCGATCTTCTGGACACCGCGCTCACACAAGCCCGCGCCTACGCCGCCGGATACGGCCATATCGCCGCGCCGACCAGCACCGTCCTCGACGAGTTCCCGCTGGGGAAGTGGCTGGCCTGGCAACGACGACGCGCCTGTCAGGGCCGTCTCTCCCCCAGCCGGGCTGAAGCCCTGACCATGATCGATCCGTGGTGGAATCCGCCCTGGCCCCTGCCATGGCAGCAGGCCTACCACCGCCTCCGCACGGCAGCTACGGGCGCCGACGGCCTACCGGCCACGAACCTCCCCCGAGGCCTTGGCCGCTGGATCCGTGTCCAGCAGAAGTCCTGGGAGCATCTCCACCCCGGCCAGCAGGACCTCCTGACCGCCCTCGGCATCACACCCCACGCTGCCCTAGACGAGTCATTCCGATGTGATCAGTGGTCGTAGGCGATCAGGATCGCATGACCGGCTGTCCGGTCTTGTGGTTGTGCCAGATCGCCGCGGCCAGCGCGAGGACGCGCTGAGCGACGCGGACGGCGACGCCCTCGAAGGTCCGGCCGCCGTGCTGTTCCAGGTCGAGC
>NZ_JAAAXQ010000760.1 GCF_009916105.1 Streptomyces sp. GC420
CCCCGGTGCCGTCCGCTCCACGCGCCGCCCCCTGCTGGCGGGGCTGGCGGCGGCCCTGCTGTGCGCGGGCGTCCTCAGCTTCTACGCCTCGGCAAGCCCCGACGGCCTGGAGAAGGTCGCCGCCGACCACGGCATCGACGAGAAGACCGAGGAGCACGGCACCGCCGACTCGCCGCTCGCCGACTACGGCGTCGAGAACGTCGGCAACGAGCGTCTGTCCGGAGGCCTCGCCGGAGTGATCGGCGTCGGCGCCACCCTCGCCGTCGGGTCCGGGGTCTTCCTCGTCGTACGCCGCCGGGACCGCGGGAACGCCCGAGACGGCCGGGACGAGCACGACGGCCGGGACGGTGCGGCAGGGGCAGCGGCAGGGGTGCCGGCGCAGGCCGACGCCGCTGCCGGTGGCAAGACGGAAGCGGCGGTCTGATCACGCCATGGGTGCCGGACACGTGCACAAGCTCTACCGCCCGGGCGCCGGCCCGGTGCACCGCCTCCCCCCGCACACCAAGATCGCGGCCGTGCTCGCCTTCGTCGTCACCGTCGTCGCCACCCCGCGCGAGGCGATGTGGGCGTTCGGCGCGTACGCCGCCCTCCTCGCCGCCGTCGCGGCCGTGGCCCGGCTCCCGTACGGCGTGCTGCTCGGACGGATGCTGATCGAGATCCCGTTCGTGGCCTTCGCGGTCCTCATGCCCTTCGTCGCCGAGGGACCGACCACCGAGGTCCTCGGCCTGCGGCTCTCCGAGTCCGGCCTGTGGGCCGCCTGGAACATCCTCGCCAAGGGCACCCTCGGGGTCGCCGCCTCCGTGATCCTCGCCTCGACCACCGAACTGCGCGCCCTGGTCCTCGGCCTCCAGCGGCTGCGGCTACCCCCGATGCTCGTCCAGATCGCCGGCTTCATGATCAGGTACGGGGACGTCATCACCGACGAGATGCGGCGGATGCGCATCGCCCGCGCCTCACGGGGATTCGAGGCGCGCGGCGTCCGGCACTGGGGTGTCCTCGCCAAGACGGCCGGTGCCCTGTTCATCCGCAGCTACGAGCGCGGCGAGCGGGTGCACCTCGCCATGATCAGCCGCGGGTACGCGGGTACCGTCCCGGTCATCGACGACCTGAGCGCCTCCCGTGCGCAGTGGGCACACGCGGCCGCCCTCCCGGCGGCGGCCCTCGCCGTCTGTCTGATGGGATGGACCTTGTGACGACCGAACCGATCCCGTCCCCGTC
>NZ_JAAAXQ010000761.1 GCF_009916105.1 Streptomyces sp. GC420
GCCCACGACCGTCCCGCGACCCTGATCCCGTCCCGGCATCTCTCCGATCCCTCATCAGGAGGCCCTTTCCCATGTCTCTTCCCACCCTCTTCGAGGCCCTGTACCGGGGCGAGCGCCACGTCGGGTTCGGCACGCCCGAGCCCGGTACCCCGCAGACCCTGTACCGGGTGGCCGACGGGCGGCTCGCCGCGGCCTTCGTCGCCACCGACGGTTCCATGGCCGCGATCAGGTCCGCCGTCACCGAGGGAGCGGCGACGGTCACGGTCGCCATGGAAGACCCCGAGGTGCGGCTGCTCCCGCCGCTGCTGCCGACGGCCACCGGGAACGCGCTGCTGAGCGGTTTCATGGGCACTCACAAGAAGAAGTGGGGTGGCCGGACCGCCCCGGAGGGCGGGGAGTTCACACCGCCGAAGTGGTTCTTCAAGGGCTTCGGCGACTGGGTGCGGCTGCCGGGCGAGACGCTGCACGTGCCCGCGAACCCTGTCGCCCTCATCGAGGAGCCCGAGGTCGCCCTCGTGTACGTGAACGACGCGGACGGCAGCCCTCACTACGCGGGCTACACCTTCGGCAACGACCTGTGCGACATCGGCCTGCACCGCGAGGACCCGGGCTACAACCCGTACTGCAAGCTGTGCGACACGGCGCTCGCACCCTGGCTGTTCCTGGGCGAGCCGCCGCACTCGGTGACCGGCCGGGTGACGATCGCCCGGGACGGCGTGACCGCGTGGGAGGGGAATTTCAGCTGCGGGGGCGACGCCCTGTACTTCCGGGTGAGGGACATGGTGGAGCACCTGTTCTCGTTCCCCGCGGTGCGCCGGCCCGGCCTGGTCAACTACGTGCTTCTGGGCGCCGACGAGGCCAGCTTCCACGACGGGTTCCGGATCGCCGACGGGGACCGGATCGCCATCGACGTGAAGAGCCACGGGGTCACCATCGAGAACACCGTGAGGTACGTGTCCCCCGCTCCGCTGCCCTGAGTATCCGGTGCCCCCGGTCCGGTCCGGTCCGGTGAACCCCCGCATCAGTGCCGGCCTGCCGCCCGACCTCATGCACAAGCGGTGTGCCCTCCCCAGCGAAGCCGTCGTCGTCCGGATCTTGTCGCTGAATCCCTGCGGAATCGTCCCTGATCAGTAACGGCCGCATCCAGCGGCGGCCTTGCTCCGTCCTGCCAGGTGCACGGAACGGGAAAGACGGCGTCGTGGGACGGGGTGGGCA
>NZ_JAAAXQ010000762.1 GCF_009916105.1 Streptomyces sp. GC420
GCCGGGCGGGCCGGGCCCGCCGACCCGGCCCGCCCGGAAGCTCCGGCCCCTCCGGCACCCCCGGCACCCCCGGCTCCTCCGGCTGCCTGGACCTGTTCGAGCAGTACGACCGTGTCTTCGCCCTCGTCGGTTCGCGGCCCGAGTGGGCGCGGCTGCGGCCGGTGCTCTTCCGCCGGGCGGTGGACGACGTGGCCGCGCTGCTCACCGCGCGCGGCCGCGTGCCGGCCGCCGAGCGCGCCGCGTTCGCCCGCCGCGCGGCGGAGCTCTGCCGCCGCCACGGCTCGGCGCGCGACGTACCGCGGCGGCCCGCCGCCCGGCTGCGGCACGCACTGCTGCGGCTCGGCAGCCACCGCGCCCACCGGGGCCTGAGCCTCGCCGCGCGGGTGCTGCGGCGTTCCTGGCGGGTCACGGCCCGCGCCCTGCGGGGCCTGCGCCGTGCGCTGCTGCGGATCCACTACGGCGTGCAGCTGCTCCTCCCCCTCAGGAGGAACCACGCCGTCTTCACCTCGTCGGGGCCGGGCCGCGGCTACTGCGGTGACCCGGCGGCCGTCGAGGCGGCCGTGCGCGAACTGGCGCCCCGGATCCGCACCGCCTGGATCGCCGAGCCCGCCGGGCTGCACACCGTGCCGCCGGCGACGCGCCGGCTGCGTCCCGGCACCGCCGCGTACTGGACGGCCCTGGCCCGCTCGGCGTACGTCGTCACCGAAACCGGCCTCGGCCTGCGGCCGGTCAGGCGGCGCGGCCGGACCGTCGTACGGACGGGGACCGGCACCCCCCTCAAGCGGGTCGGCCTCGACCTCAGGGACCGGCCCGCGGCCGTCCGGGAGACGACCGTCCGGGACAGGACCGCCCGGAACACGGACCTCGCGCGGCTGCCGGCCGCCGCAGACGGCTGGGACTACGTGCTGTCCGGCAACCGCCACTCCACCGTCGTCCTCCAGCGGGCGTTCCCGGGCGGCTACACCACCCTCGAACACGGCCGGCCGCGCAACGACCGGCTGCTCAACGCCACCGCGCGGGACGTGGCGCGGATCCGCGAGAACCTCGGCATCCCGCCCGGCAGCACGGCCGTGCTCTACGCCCCCACCCCTGTCTCTATACCACTCTCCGAAAAAAAAAAAAAAGAAAAAAGTTAGGACTTTAGAGATACATCACATGTCAAAGGTGCGG
>NZ_JAAAXQ010000763.1 GCF_009916105.1 Streptomyces sp. GC420
CCTCGGCCCTGGCCGGGGCGGTCGTACGGGCGGGCCCCGGGCGGGCGACGCCCTCGCCTTCCTCGTCGTACGGCCAGATCATGGAGCCCGCCAGCCCCGCCGCGCCCGCCACGGCGGCGACCAGGCCGACGACCGCGGCGATCACGGCGGCGGTGAGCGGCACTCTGCGCCCTCGCCGCCGTGGCGCTCCCGCCGGTACTTCCGGTGCCTCCGGTATCCCTTCCGCCCCTGGTTCCGCGGTCACCGGGGCCCCACCCGCCGTGCTCGCCGTGCCTGCCGTGCTCGCAGTGCCTGCCGTGCCTGCCGTGCCTGCCGTCGCCGCCGCCCGGATGCGGTCCAGCAGGCGCTGCCCGGTGTGCTCCGCGCGTGCCGCGTGCGTCGGAGCGAGGCAGTCGGCGGCCAGCTCCCGCCAGAACGGTGGTACGGAGCAGGCCATCCGCAGCGGCGACCGGCCCTCGGCATACTCCTGCACGGCCGCCCCGCGCGCCGTCGGTGTGGCCCCGGGGAACGGCGAAACCCCGTCGGCGAACACCTGGTGGATCACGATGCCGAAGGCCCAGATGTCGGAGCTCGGCCGCACCTGCACCCCACGTTCGCCGAGCGGGGCCCTCCAGCGTTCCGGCGGCAGGTAGTCGGGCGTGCCGAGCGGCGGGATCCAGCCGTGCGTGCCCTGCGTGCCGCCCAGCTCGGCGGCTAGACCGAAGTCCGAGAGCTTCACGGCCCCGTCCGCCATGATCAGGACGTTGCCGGGCTTGAGGTCGCCGTGCACCCAGCCGAGGCCGTGCAGGTGGGCCAGCCCCTCGCAGATCCCGGTGAGCAGCCGCGCCCTCTCACCGGCGGGCACCCCACCGACCGGCCCCGCAGCCGCCGACGCCTCACCGGCGGGTTCTTCACCGGCCGCCCTTCCGCCGACCGTCGCCGAGCCGTCGAGCACGGCCCCGTCGAGCAGGTCCTGAAGGCTCCGCTCGGCCCGCTCCATGACCAGCACCAGGGCCCCGTCGAGGCCGGGCCGCTCCGGATCGCTGATCACCAGCGTGTCCAGCAGCCCGATCAGCCTCGGGTGCCGTACCAGCCGCCCGAACTCGATCTCCCGCCGCGCGCTGTCCACGAGGCCCCGGGCCTGCCGCGGCGCGAGCCCGTCCGTGGGCAGGAACTTCAGGGCGACGCGCGCCGCGCCGTCCGCCTCCGCCTCTGTCTCTTATAC
>NZ_JAAAXQ010000764.1 GCF_009916105.1 Streptomyces sp. GC420
CCAGTGGACCCCGTGTGGACCACGGCCCCCGCGAAACACTCGGGGCCGGTACGCTGTACCCGCTCCGTCCCAGGTGGGCGGCAGCGGAGGTGGGTTGCCCGAGCGGCCTAAGGGAACGGTCTTGAAAACCGTCGTGGCGCGAGTCACCGTGGGTTCAAATCCCACACCCACCGCCAGACGAAACGGCCCCTGACCAGCGAACATGGTCAGGGGCTGTGCCGTGATTGCCGCCCGGCCGAGACTCTTGCTCCGCGCCGGCCGCTGCCTTGTCGGACATGGAGGGGCACGATGCTCAGACGGCATTGGGCGGGCGCCATCCGTGATACGTCCCCCGGGCGGATCCGGCTCACCTCGATCGTCGGGCCTGCCGATGTGCGCCGCCGGGCCCGTGCCGGCGTCATCGACGCCAGGGGTTCCGGCAACCCCGCTGTGGCGGGAGGCGTACGGGAAGTGGGCGTCCCGGGGAGTCAGGAGGATCGGGGCGAGACGTCGCCGGCGAAGACGATCATCTGGTCGATGAGGTTGTTGCGCAGGTGCACAACGTCCGTGCCCGTCAGCCGGGGGCCGTCGTCGTATGTGCTGTAGACCCACTGGTAGCGGGCCCATTCTCCGGGAGCGTCCACGACGGAGGTGCGGACCATGGTGCCGGGACCGGCCGGGTGGCGTCTCATCTCCATGACGAATCGCTCGACGGCCTCCACCCCTTCACTGCGTCCCAGAGGCCCCCAGAAGACGACGTCCGGGGTGAGGGCCTGGCTGATCAGGTCCGTCACGTAGGCGTCGGTGGAGGCGTTGAACGCCGAGAGGAAGATGTCGATGGCTCCCTGAGCCGTGTGTTCCCGCATGTGACTGTCCTACCAGAGCGCGGGCGTCGGCCGACGGTGGCCGGTCGCAAGGGCGCCGGCGGTCAGCGCAGGGAGGTCATGCGGGCGGCGGAGGCGATGGTGGCGCGGGCCTCGCGTTCCGGGAGGCCGGTGCGGACGGCGGCCTGGACGAGGGGTTCGGTGAGGGCGTCGGCGAGGCCGTTCTCGCAGGCACGGCAGGCGGCCCAGAACAGGCGGGTGTTGCGCTGGCCCTCGTGGGCGGCGAGCACGAAGTGGACGAGGCCGTCGCCGCGGCCGTCGGGGGGCGCGACGCCGGAGGCGTGGCGGTGCGGCGGGGGTGGTGCGATCAGGCGGAGGAGGG
>NZ_JAAAXQ010000765.1 GCF_009916105.1 Streptomyces sp. GC420
TATAAGAGACAGCCTCGCGAGGGTGCCGCCGCGTGGGCGCGACCGGCCGCGGCGGACCCGTGGGTGACGCGCCGGACTGCCGGCGGAACGGTCAGCTCTTGGTGTTGCGGGCCAGTTCGAGCGCGTAGTCCTGCCACCACTGACCCGCCCGCGGGCCGCCCTTGCACTCGCCGTCGGACTCTCCGGGACGCTTGATCCACAAGTAGGCGTCCACGAGGTCGTCACCGGTCTTGACGGTCGGCACCTCTCCCAGGGCACGGCCGGGCGGGTTGCACCAGCTCTCCGCCGGATCGCCCTCCGTGGAGGGGCCATTGCCGTTGCGACTGGTGTCGATGACGAACGGTTTGCTGCCGACCTTCACCGACAGCGTCTTGCCGAAGGCCTTGCTCGCCTCGGTGGTCTGGAAGTTGGAGACGTTGACGGAGAAGCCGTCGGCCTTCTCGATACCCGCCCACTTCAGCGGCTCGTGCAACGAGTCGGGCGACTTCCAGCCCGCGTTGCCGGCGTCCAGGTAGACCTTGGTGTTCTTCAGCTGCTTGAGCCGCTCGATGGCACCCTTGAGCAGGTCGTACCGCTCCTCGTGGAACTCGTCCGGGGTGCAGCCGTCCACCAGGTGCAGTACGGCGTCCGGCTCCAGGATGACGGTGGCACTGCGGTCCCCGATGCCCTTGGCCACCCCGTCCAGCCACGTGCGGTAGGCGTTTCCGTCGGCTGCCCCGCCGCCGGAGAACTGGCCGCAGTCGCGGTGCGGAATGTTGTAGAGGACCAGCAGCGCTTCCCGGTCGGCCTTCTCCGCGGCCTCGGTGAAGCCGCGCGCCTCCTGCTCCGGGTTCTCCGTCCCGATCCACTCGCCGGTTGGCTGCTCGGCGATCTTCTGGATCAGCTCGGCCTCTTCGTCCTTGCCGCTCTCCCTGAAGTCCGCGACCTGCTTGGCCGCGTTGCTGTCGGGGTTGACCCAGTAGGGGTCGGTCGCCTTCGGCTGCTGCCGCCCCGAGGCCTTGCCGCCCCCCTTCGCCGGATCGTCCCCGTCCGAGGAACCGGAACAGGCCGTCAGGCCCGTCAGCAGGAAGACCGCACCTGCCGCGGCAGCTCCCGCCCTCACCCCCACAGTGATCTGCTCACGGCGATCTCGACTGCCGTACATCAACTTCCCCCTCAGTGCGTTCTGGGGCCGCCCCCCGACC
>NZ_JAAAXQ010000766.1 GCF_009916105.1 Streptomyces sp. GC420
GGAGCGGTCGCCTCCCGCGTCGTGGCGGGCGCGGGGCGGGGGCCTCACGACGTGACCCCGTGAGGTTCGCAGAGACGTTCGATCGCGGCCATCGGCACCGGAAGCCAGTCCGGCCGGTGCCGGGCCTCGTACAGGACCTCGTAGACGGCCTTGTCGGTCTCGTAGGCCCGCAGGAGTTCCGGTTCGTCGCGCGGGTCCGTGCCTGAGGCCGCCGCGTAGCCCTCGCAGTAGGCCGTGCGGCAGCGCGCGGCCCACTCCTGGTCCCACGGCTTGCCCGAGCGCGCCGCGTAGTCGAAGGAGCGGAGCATGCCGGCGATGTCGCGCACCGGCGGCTGCGGGCGGCGGCGTTCCGCCAGGGACTTGACGGGCTCGCCCTCGAAGTCGATCAGTGACCAGCTGCCGTCCGGGGTGCGCAGGGTCTGGCCGAGGTGCAGGTCGCCGTGGATGCGCTGGGCGGGCCAGGTGCGGCCGCCCGAGCCGAGGACGGTGAGCGCGTCGAAGGCCGTGCGCAGCCCGGGTGCGTAGGGGCGCAGCGAGGGCACCGCGATGGCCGCCGCCTCGAGACGCTCGGTCATCTGGGCGGCGAGCCGCTCTATCTGCGGGCGGCGCAGGGTGAAGGACGGCAGCGCGGAGGCGAGCGCGGTGTGCACCTCCGCGGTGGTGCGCCCCAGGGCGCGGGCCTGTTCGGTGAAGCCGGTGCCCTCCTCGACGCTGCGCAGAGCCAGTTGCCAGCCGTCGCGGGAGCCGCGCAGGTAGGGCTGGAGCACGCCGAGGGTGAGGGGCTCGTCGGTCTGCCGCTCGGGCACGGTCTCGAACCACGCGACGGGCGCCGGCACCCGCGAGCAGCCCTCGCGGGCCAGTGCCAGCGGCAGCTCCAGGTCGGGGTTGATCCCGGCGCTGACCCGCCGGAACACCTTCAGGATGTACGCGTCGCCGAAGACCAGCGAGGAGTTGGACTGCTCCGCGGAGAGCGGGCGGGGCACCAGAGAGCCGGGCAGTACGGCTCCCTTCAGCCGGTCGAAGCGCAGTCCGCCCAGGTCGCCGGGGGTGCGAAGACGCTCGAAGAGCAGCCCGGCGAGCCGCGGGTCCTGGAGCGCGTCGTAGACGGTCAGTCCGGCCATCGGCCCCTGGGCGACATGGCCGATCAGGGCGCTCGCCAGGGCGGGCGGCAGCGCTGTGC
>NZ_JAAAXQ010000767.1 GCF_009916105.1 Streptomyces sp. GC420
GCCCTATGTCGCCGACGAACGGACCCAGCTCGTCGGCTGGCTGGAAATGCAGCGCGCGATCATCCACTACAAGTGCGAGGGACTGTCCGACGACGACGCCCACCGGTCGGTCCTGCCCTCCTCGCCCCACATGACGATGGCCGGAGTCGTCTCCCACCTGCGCTGGGTCGAGTACACCTGGTTCGAGATGATCTTCCTCGGCGGGCCCGCCGCCGGGCCGCGCTTCGACGGCGGGCCGGAGGACGCCGAGATGATGGTCGAGGGCGTCCCCCTCGCCCGGCTCCTCGGCGACTACGAGCGGCAGTGCGCGGTGTCGAACGAGATCATCGCGGCCCACTCCCTGGACGCGGTGGGCCGGCACCCGGACTTCGCCGCCTCGGCCGCCACCCTGCGCTGGATGCTGCTCCACATGGTGGAGGAGACCGCCAGGCACGCGGGCCACGCGGACGCCGTCCGGGAACTGCTCGACGGGGAGACGGGCTACTACTGAGCCGCCGCCCGGGCCGCGGGCTCCGGAGTGCCCAGCGGGCCGTCGGCCGGTGAGGGCTCGGCGGCGGACTCCGCCTGCAGCCCGCGCATCAGCACCCAGTACCCGGCCCCGGACACCGTCCCCAGCACCGCGCAGGCGCCCCACAGCCATCCGGCGCCGTACCCGTCGATCACGAAGCCGGACATCAGCGGGGCCACGAGGGCCGCCACCGACCAGGACATCGTGTACATGCCCTGATAGCGGCCGCGTCCGTGGACCGGCGAGAGGCGGACCACCAGGCTCGTGTGGGTCGGGGCGTTGACGATCTCGGCCAGCGTCCACACGCACACGGTCAGCGCGAAGACACCGATCGACCCGGCGAACGCGGTGAGCCCGAAGCCGTAGCCGGCGAGCACGGAGGAGACGACGAGCAGCCGCCGGGGATCGCGGTGCTCGATGAGACGGGTCACGGGGATCTGCAGTACGACGATCAGTACGCCGTTGACGGCGATGACGAGACCGTAGTCGGAGGCCGAGTAGCCGGCCGCGCCCATCGCCACGGGCAGGGCGACCGAGGACTGCTGGAAGATCAGGGCGATGACGAACGACAGGCCGACCACTGACATGAACCGCCCGTCGCGCAGCACCGTCATCAGGCTCACCTCGGGCTCCGGCGCCTCCTCCGCCGCGCCCTTCCCGCC
>NZ_JAAAXQ010000768.1 GCF_009916105.1 Streptomyces sp. GC420
CGGTCCGTCGGGTTCGCGGGTCCGTTACGGCAGGTTGCGGGCCATGACGACGCGCTGGACCTGGTTGGTGCCCTCGTAGATCTGGGTGATCTTGGCGTCGCGCATCATCCGCTCGACCGGGTAGTCACGCGTGTAGCCGTACCCGCCCAGCAACTGCACCGCGTCCGTGGTGACCTCCATCGCCACGTCCGACGCGAAACACTTCGCCGCCGCCCCGAAGAACGTCAGGTCCGCGTCCACCCGCTCCGACTTCGCCGCCGCCGCATACGTCAGCTGCCGCGCCGCCTCCAGCTTCATCGCCATGTCCGCCAGCATGAACTGCACACCCTGGAAGTCCGCCACCGGCCTGCCGAACTGACGCCGCTCCGCCACATACCCCTTCGCATAGTCCAGCGCCCCCTGCGCGATCCCCAGCGCCTGCGCCGCGATCGTGATCCGCGTGTGGTCCAGCGTCTTCATCGCCGTCGCGAACCCCGTCCCCTCCGCACCGATCATCCGGTCCGCCGGGATACGCACATGGTCCAGATACACCTCACGCGTCGGCGACCCCTTGATCCCCAGCTTCCGCTCCGGCGCCCCGAACGACACACCCGGATCGTCCTTCTCCACCACGAACGCCGAAATACCCTTCGACCGCTTCTCCGGATCGGTGACCGCCATCACCGTGTAGAACCGCGACTCCCCCGCATTCGTGATCCACCGCTTCACACCATTGAGAACCCAGAAGTCACCGTCACGCACCGCCCGCGTCTTCATCCCCGCCGCGTCCGAACCCGCGTCCGGCTCCGACAGGCAGTACGAGAACATCGCCTCGCCCCGCGCCAGCGGCCCCAGGTACTTCGCCTTCAGCTCCTCCGAACCCGACAGCACCACCGGCAGCGAACCCAGCTTGTTCACCGCCGGGATCAGCGACGAGGACCCGCACACCCGCGCGACCTCCTCGATCACGATCACCGTCGCCAGCGCGTCCGCCCCCGCACCCCCGTAACCCTCCGGCACATGCACCGCGTGCAGATCCGCCGCCACCAGCGCGTCCAGCGCCTCCCGCGGGAACCGCCCGGCCTCATCCACCTCCGCCGCGAACGGAGCGATCTTCGCCTCGGCCAGCGCACGCACCGACTCCCGGAGCATCTCGTGCTCCTCAGACGGCCGGTACAGGTCGAAATCC
>NZ_JAAAXQ010000769.1 GCF_009916105.1 Streptomyces sp. GC420
CACCACCACCGTCGGCGAACTCGCCCGCGCCGGTGCGCTGCTGCTGCGCGCCGGAGGGCCCGCGGCCGACGGTGTGCCCGTGCTGACCGAGCACGACGTGCTGGCGGGGACCGCCCCCTCGGGCACCGCCGCGCCCGCCGACATCACGGCGTCCGCCGAGGACGCCGTGATGCTCGCGCCCGGCGACGTCGTCGTGCCCGTCGTCGGCGGCGGGGGAGTGGCCAGGGTCGTCGACGAGGCCACCGCGGGCGCCGCGCTCGGCCGCAACCTGTTCCTGCTGCGCCCGGGGCCCGAGGCGCTCGACCCCTGGTTCCTCGCCGGTTTCCTGCGCGGCACCGCGAACGCGCGGCAGGCCAGCAGTTACGCCTCCACGGCCACCCGGCTCGACGTCCGGCGCCTCCAGCTGCCCCGGCTCCCCCTCGCCGAACAGCGCAGGTTCGGCGAGCGGTTCAGAGCGCTCGCCGAATTCGAGGGCGCGCTGCGTGAGGCGGGCAGGCTCGGCGAGCGGCTCGTACAGGGCCTTTACGACGGTCTCGCGGACGGGTCGGTCCGGCCCGTTCCACGCGGGGACCGGGTACCCCCACCCGGCCCTCGGGTCCCACCTGCGCCCGGACCCGGTGATTCCGGGTGGAATAGCCGGAAACCGCAGCACAATTGCGTACGTCTTCGCAGTCGGGGAGCGCCGTTCCCGGCATGGCCGGATAGTCTCCCCCTGTCACCCGTACAGCCGCAGCAGGAGTGCTTGTGAACGGTCCCGGCCAAGGAGCCGTAAAGCCCCCGTCCAACGAGGGGACGGTCATCACCCTTCGCGTGGTGCTGATCATCCTCACTCTCCTGTCCTGCGGCACGCTCGCCTTCGTCCCGATGGTGCGCGTCGCGATCCTCAGCCGCCGCCCCGCCGACTGGGCGGTGTGCTGCGTCGTCGCGGCGTGGTCGTTCGGCGGCTTCATGGTGGCGGGCTCGACCCCCACCGAGAGCTGGCAGTCGGACGCGGGCGTGATCGCCCTGCTGCTGACCATCCCCGTGGTGTCCGTGTACTACATCGTCCGGGACATGGCGCTGCACAAGCGGCCCGCCCAGGCCCCCTACCCGGTCGTCCCGGCCGCGGGCGCGCCCCCGTACGGCTACCCGCACCGCACCGAGCCCCAGCCCCCGGTG
>NZ_JAAAXQ010000076.1 GCF_009916105.1 Streptomyces sp. GC420
CGGAGGAGTAACGACGAAACCACCGGTCCCCGGAGGTGGTTACTTCGCGTCGCTGTTGCCGTCGGCCTTGCCGTCGTCGGTCTTCGCCTCGGCCGCCGTGTCCTCGGTGCCGTCCTCCGCCTTCTTGCCGAGGTCGATGCGCGGCTCGTCGGTGCTGCCCGTGGCGGTCTCCGTGCCGGTCAGCGCGGAGGCGTCGTCCGGCACCACGGAGCCGTCGATCTTGAGGTCCTCACCGGTGCCGTGCACGATCCGGTTGTACTCGTCGCTCTCCAGGACCGCTCCGACGGCGTTCTTGGCGTAGACGGCGTGGACGCCGGGGGCGACCTCGAGGAGGACGGTGTCGTCGCGGACCTCCTTCACCGTGGCGTACATGCCGCCGATCGTGCGAATGCCGGTGCCGGGCTGCATCTGCTCGCGCATGTGCACGGCCTGCTGCTGCTTCTTCTTGGCCGACCGGGTCATCAGGAACATGGCCCCGATGAGCACGATGAAGGGGAGGAGAGTCACGATATTCACGGGACGGAGATTCCTTCGCACGACCGCGAGGAGAAGCGGCCTGATCTACGGGGGTGGGTATGCCGATCCGTACGGTCGGCATCGGCGGAGTCTAAGCGAGTCCGCACCTATGGAACAACGCCCAGCATGGCACCCGGGTTCCTCGTCCGGCGAGTCTCCCCGCCGTCATTCCCGGCCCCGGACCGCGATCGGGCCGCGCCGGGCGTGCCGAGGAGCCGTGTCCGGGTTCCGGCCTGGCCCGCCGGCGTCCCGTGCGGGCCGCGCTCAGCCCCCGAACAGGTCCTGCTGCCCGCCGCCGGCCCCGGGCTGCCGGGGCGGCACGAGCCCGAGGTGGGTCCACGCGGCGGGAGTGGCCACCCTGCCGCGGGGGGTCCTGGCCAGCAGACCCTCCCGTACCAGGAAGGGCTCCGCCACCTCCTCGACCGTCTCGCGCTCCTCCCCCACCGCGACCGCCAGCGTCGACAGACCCACCGGGCCGCCGCCGAAGAGTTTGAGCAGCGCCCCGAGCACCGCGCGGTCCAGCCGGTCCAGGCCCCGGTCGTCCACCTCGTACACGCCGAGGGCCGCCCGGGCGACCTCGCGGGTGATGACGCCGTCCGCCTTGACCTGCGCGTAGTCCCGGACACGGCGCAGCAGGCGGTTGGCGATGCGGGGCGTGCCCCGGGACCGGCCGGCGATCTCGGCCGCGCCCTCCTCCTCGATGGCGACGTCCAGGAGGCGCGCCGAGCGGTGGACGACCTGCTCCAGTTCGGCCGGGTCGTAGAACTCCATGTGCCCCGTGAAGCCGAAGCGGTCGCGCAGCGGCGGCGGCAGCAGCCCGGCCCTGGTGGTCGCACCGACCAGGGTGAACGGCGGGAGCTCCAGGGGGATGGCGGTGGCGCCGGGGCCCTTGCCGACGATGACGTCGACACGGAAGTCCTCCATCGCCATGTAGAGCATCTCCTCGGCCGGCCGGGACATCCGGTGGATCTCGTCGAGGAAGAGGACCTCGCCCTCCTGGAGGGAGGACAGGATCGCCGCGAGGTCGCCGGCGTGCTGGATGGCGGGCCCGCTGGTGATGCGGATGGGAGCGCCCATCTCGGCCGCGATGATCATGGAAAGGGTGGTCTTGCCGAGCCCGGGCGCGCCGGAGAGCAGGACGTGGTCGGCCGTGCCGCCACGCTGCAGCGCGGCCTTCAGGACGAGGTCGAGCTGCTCGCGGACCTTGGTCTGGCCGACGAACTCGTCCAGGTCCCTGGGGCGCAGGGCGGCCTCGACGGCCTGGTCCTCGCCGTCGGCCGCGGAACCGACCAGCCGGTCGAACGCCCCCGGGTCCTGGGCCGCGTCACTGCTGTCGTCCCGGCTCACTGGGTCTCACCTCGTCGAAGTCGTCGCGTGTCTCGGGCGCCGGCCGCCGCTCCACGAGGGGCGGGGCCCTCGGGGAGCGGTGGTCAGCGCGTCCTGTTCAGGGTCTGCAGGGCGGCCTTCAACAGCTGCCCCACGTTCGGCTCCGCGGCGGCCTCGGCCTGCGGCGCGACCGCCGTGATCGCCTCCTCCGCCTCGCGGGGCGCGTAACCGAGGCCGATGAGTGCCGAGTGCAGTTGTTCGGTCCACGGGGCCGGGCCGGGTGCGGTGCGCTGTGCGGCGAGGTGCGCTCCGGTGCCGGCGGGCGCGCCGAGGCGGTCCTTCAGTTCGAGCAGCAGCTTCTGGGCGCCCTTCTTGCCGATGCCGGGCACCGCCGTCAGTGCCTTCTCGTCACCCGTGGACACGGCGAGGCGCAGGGCGTCCGGGGAGTGCACGGCGAGCATCGCCTGGGCCAGCCGGGGCCCGACGCCGCTCGCGGTCTGCAGCAGCTCGAAGACCTGGCGCTCGTCGTCGTCGGCGAATCCGTAGAGGGTGAGGGAGTCCTCCCTGACGACCAGTGAGGTCGCGAGCCTGGCGTGCTCCCCGACGCGCAGTCCGGACAGGGTGCCGGGGGTGCACTGGACGGCCATGCCGATGCCGCCGACCTCGACCACGGCGGTGGTGGGGGCGAGGGCCGCCACCGGGCCCGAGACGAAGGCGATCATGCGGTGCGGCCTTTCACGACTCGTGGTGCCGCCGTCCGGTGCCGGGCGACGGCCTGTTGCAGGCGGTTCTGGGCGGGCGCGCGCCAGATGTGACAGATGGCCAGGGCCAGGGCGTCGGCGGCGTCGGCCGGTTTCGGCGGCGCGTCCAGCCGCAGCAGCCGGGTCACCATGGCGCCGACCTGTGCCTTGTCGGCCCTGCCGCTGCCGGTGACGGCGGCCTTCACCTCGCTCGGGGTGTGCAGGGCGACCGGCAGGCCCCTGCGGGCCGCGCAGAGCATGGCGACGGCGCTGGCCTGGGCGGTGCCCATCACCGTGCGCACATTGTGCTGGCTGAACACCCGCTCCACGGCGACGAATTCGGGCCGGTGTTCGTCCAGCCACTCCTCGATGCCGCGCTCGACGGCGACCAGCCGCTCGGCGACCTCGGCCTCGGCCGGGGTGCGCACGACCCCGACCCCGAGCATCGTCAGGGGCCGGCCCGCGACCCCCTCCACCACGCCGATGCCGCACCTGGTCAGCCCCGGGTCCACGCCCAGCACGCGCATCGCGGCCCTCCCCTTCGGCGTCCGACGCCCTCGGTCATGTGTTTGTGCAGGCTATCGGCTCGCACTGACAACGAGGGCGCCGGCGGCTCTGCGCCCTGCGCGGCGGACGCCGACGGGCCGACGGGTGAGTCCCCGTCGGCCCGTGGAAAGCACGACCGGCCAGGCCCGGTGAACGGCGGCCCGTCGGCCCGGGCGGCCGAATCAGGCGCCGGCCTTCTCCATGACGTCGTCCGAGACGTCGAAGTTGGCGAACACGTTCTGCACGTCGTCGCTGTCCTCGAGCGCGTCGATCAGCCTGAAGATCTTCCGGGCGCCCTCCTCGTCCAGCTCGACCTGCATGGTCGGGACGAAGTTGGCCTCGGCCGAGTCGTAGTCGATCCCGGCGTCCTGGAGGGCGGAGCGGACCGCGACCAGGTCGGTGGCCTCGCTGATCACCTCGAAGGACTCGCCGAGGTCGTTGACCTCCTCGGCACCCGCGTCGAGGACCGCTCCGAGCACGTCGTCCTCGGTCAGCTCGCCCTTGGGGACGATCACGACGCCCTTGCGGTTGAAGAGGTACGACACCGAGCCCGGGTCCGCCATGGATCCGCCGTTGCGGGTCATGGCGACCCGGACGTCGGAGGCGGCGCGGTTGCGGTTGTCGGTGAGGCACTCGATGAGGACCGCGACGCCGTTGGGGCCGTAGCCCTCGTACATGATCGTCTCGTAGTCGGCGCCGCCGGCCTCGAGGCCCGCGCCGCGCTTGACCGCGGAGTCGATGTTCTTGTTCGGCACCGAGCTCTTCTTCGCCTTCTGGATGGCGTCGAAGAGGGTGGGGTTGCCGTCCGGGTCGGCTCCACCGGTGCGGGCCGCGACCTCGATGTTCTTGATCAGCTTCGCGAAGAGCTTGCCGCGCTTGGCATCGATCACGGCCTTCTTGTGCTTCGTCGTGGCCCATTTAGAGTGGCCGGACATCTGCCTGTCTCCTTCGCGTAACCAATCTCCGTACGAACGCAAGAGATCCTACCGGGATCGGCGGCCCGCCTATCTGCGGGACGCCCGCACCATGTCCGTGAACAGGGCGTGCACCCGGTGGTCGCCGGTCAGTTCGGGGTGGAAGGACGTGGCCAGCGCGTTGCCGTGGCGTACGGCGACGATGTGCCCCCCGTACTCGGACAGCACCTCCACCTCCGCGCCCACCGACTCCACCCACGGAGCGCGGATGAACACGCCCTCCACGGGACCGCCCCCGATGCCGGTGACCTCGACGGAGGCCTCGAAGGACTCGTTCTGCCGACCGAAGGCGTTGCGGCGCACGATCATGTCGATGCCGCCGATCGTCTCCTGGCCCGAGCGCGGGTCGAGGATCTTGTCGGCAAGCATGATCAGGCCGGCGCAGGTGCCGTAGACCGGCATGCCGGAGCGGACGCGCTCGCGCAGCGGCTCCATCATGCCGAAGAGGTTCGCCAGTTTGGACATGGTGGTGGACTCACCGCCGGGCAGGACCAGGCCGTCCACCTCTGCCAGTTCGCCGGGACGCCTGACCGGCCTGGCCACGGCGTCGGCCGCGGCCAGGGCGATCAGATGCTCCCGTACGTCGCCCTGGAGGGCCAGGACGCCGATGACGGGCGTGGTCATGGGGATTACCAGCCCCGGTTCGCGTAGCGCTCGGACTCGGGCAGCGTGTCGCAGTTGATGCCGACCATGGCCTCGCCCAGGTTGCGGGAGGCATCCGCGATGATCTTCGGGTCGTCGTAGAAGGTGGTGGCCTTCACGATGGCGGCGGCGCGCTTGGCCGGGTCGCCCGACTTGAAGATGCCGGAGCCGACGAAGACTCCCTCGGCGCCGAGCTGCCGCATCAGCGCGGCGTCGGCGGGCGTCGCCACACCGCCGGCGGAGAACAGCACCACGGGGAGCTTGCCGAGCTCGGCGACCTCCTTGACCAGCTCGTACGGGGCGCGCAGTTCCTTGGCGGCGGCGTACAGCTCGTTGTTGTCGTAGCCGCGCAGCCGGGCGATCTCGTTCTTGATCTGGCGCAGGTGCCGGACCGCCTCGACGACGTTGCCGGTGCCGGCCTCGCCCTTGGAGCGGATCATGGCCGCGCCCTCGGCGATGCGGCGCAGGGCCTCACCGAGGTTGGTGGCGCCGCAGACGAAGGGTGTCGTGAAGGCCCACTTGTCGGAGTGGTTGACCTCGTCGGCGGGGGTCAGCACCTCGGACTCGTCGATGTAGTCGACACCGAGGGACTGCAGGACCTGGGCCTCGACGAAGTGGCCGATGCGGGACTTGGCCATGACCGGGATCGAGACGGCCTCGATGATGCCCTCGATCATGTCCGGGTCGGACATCCGGGCCACGCCGCCGTCCTTGCGGATGTCCGCGGGAACCCGCTCCAGGGCCATGACGGCCACCGCACCCGCGTCTTCGGCGATCTTCGCCTGCTCCGGGGTGACGACATCCATGATCACGCCGCCCTTGAGCTGCTCGGCCATGCCGCGCTTGACGCGTGCGGTACCGGTCTCGGGGGTCGTCGTGGTCGCCTGGGGGGTGCTGGACACGGGGGTACCTCTCACTGAAGTGAAGGAATGGGGTGCAGCACCGAGGAAACAACGGCGAGCAGGCCACGGCAAGGGCCAATGGGAAGGCCGTGGCCTCTTCGCGGCTCAGGAGGTGGGGCGCCCCTGCGGCTCAGGAGGTGGGGCGCGGCTCAGGTGGTGGGGCGGTCGGCCAGGGCCACAGGGGGTTCGTCGTCCATCTCGAAGGAGCTGGGGAACGGCGCGTGGCCCGCCAGCCGGAACCAGCGGACCGCGCGGTGGCGGCGCAGCGCCCGGGCCGCGCGCACGGCGTCGTTGTGGAAGCGGCGCGCCATGGGGACCCGGCGCACGGCCGCGGCGAGCTCGTCGGCCGCCTCCTCGCCACCCGGGGCGCGCCGCACCTCCCTGACCTGCGCCGGCTCTCCGAACACCGCCCGGAGCGCCTGGCTGAGATCGCTCTCGGCTACCTCCCGCTGCTCCTCCTCCGCCTGGCGTGCGGCGTGCGCGGCCTCGTACAGCACGATCGACGCGGCGGGGTCGAGGATGCCCGAGGTGGCCACCTCCTGGGCCACGGAGGCACGGCGCAGGAGCTGGGCGTCCAGCGCGGCGCGGGCGGCGTCGATACGGGCGTGCAGACGGTCGAGCCGGCCGGCGGTCCAGCTGAGGTAGAGGCCGATGGCGAGCACGGCCACCGCGATCCAGATGAAGGTGGAGGTCACGGGCGGCAACACTAGTGACTCCGGTGCGGCAGGGAGGCGGGCGGGTCGGGTGCGGGCCCCCGGGGCTCCGCCTCCTCACCCCTCGGCGGCGGAGCCCCGCGTGCCGTCCGGTCCGGCGGGAGGTCCCGAGGCGCTGCCTGCCGTTCGCCCGCCGGTCAGTCGCGGGCCAGGCCGAGGCGGGCGCGCAGGCGCGGGGTGGGATCGGCGGCCACGGA
Source organism: Streptomyces sp. GC420 (assembly GCF_009916105.1). Taxonomy (GTDB): domain Bacteria; phylum Actinomycetota; class Actinomycetes; order Streptomycetales; family Streptomycetaceae; genus Streptomyces. Next base: position 6,557 of record NZ_JAAAXQ010000076.1, read on the forward strand.
CGCGGCGCCGTCGGTGACCGTCTCGTAGACGGCGAGGATGTCCGCGCCGACGGTGGACCAGTCGTAGCGGCGGACGTGGGCACTGCCGCGGGCCCGCAGCTCCGCGCGGCGGGCCGGGTCGCCGAGGAGGCGCACGGCGGCGTCGGCGAGGGCGTCGGCGTCCTCGTTGGCGAACAGCTCGCCGGCCTCGCCCTGGTCGAGGACCTGCGCGAAGGCGTCGAGGTCGGAGGCGAGGACGGGGGCGCCCGCCGACATGGCCTCGACCAGGATGATGCCGAAGCTCTCGCCGCCGGTGTTGGGGGCGACGTAGAGGTCGACACTGCGCAGCAGCCTGGCCTTGTCCTCGTCGCTGACCATGCCGAGGAACTCGACGCGGGAGCGCATCTCCTCCGGCAGCGACTCCACGGCCTCGTCCTCGTCACCGCGGCCGGCCACCAGCAGCCGGGTCTCCGGCATGGCGTCCAGGATCCCGGGGAGGGCCTTCATCAGCACGGGCAGGCCCTTGCGCGGCTCGTCGATGCGGCCGATGAAGCCGATGGTGCCTCCCGCCCGCCTGCCGCCGCCGGCCCCGACCGTGCCTCGCGCCTCTTCCGACTGCCACTCGGGCCTCGGCTCGGCACCGGCGAAGAAGCCGACGTCGACGCCGTTGGGGATGACGACGGCGTCCCCGCCCAGGTGCTCCACGAGGGTGCGCCTGGCGTACTCGCTGACGGCGATCCGGGCGCTGATCTTCTCCAGCGCCGGCTGGAGGATCGGGTACGCGGCGATCATGGCCCGGGAGCGCGGGTTCGAGGTGTGGAAGGTGGCGACGATCGGTCCCTGCGCCGCCCAGCAGGCGAGCAGCCCGAGCGAGGGCGAGGCCGGCTCGTGGATGTGGATGACGTCGAAGGTGCCCTCGTGCAGCCAGCGGCGGACCCGGGCGGCGGAGAGGAACCCGAAGTTCAGGCGGGCGACCGAGCCGTTGTACGGCACGGGGACGGCGCGGCCCGCGGAGACGACGTACGGCGGCAGCGGGGTGTCGTCGTCCGCCGGGGCGAGCACGGACACCTCGTGGCCGAGCCGGATGAGGTGGGCGGCGAGGTCGCGGATGTGGAACTGGACGCCGCCCGGTACGTCCCAGGAGTACGGGCAGACGATGCCGATCTTCACGGGTGGCGCTCCTCGAGGTCCGAGAGCCACAGGCGTTGCAGCATGTGCCAGTCCTCCGGGTGTTCGGCGATTCCGGTGGCGAAGGCATCGGCCAGCGCCTGTGTCATGGCAGACGCCTTCTCGGCCCGGCTGCCTGCTTCGGGGACCTCGACCGGCGGGTGGATCCGGCCCTTCATGACGGGCGTCTCGTCGTACCAGAGCGTCACCGGGAGCAGCTGCGCCCCGGTCTGCTGGGCGAGCAGCGCGGGCCCGGCGGGCATCCGCGCGGTGTCGCCGAAGAACTTGACCTCGACGCCGGAGGCGGACAGGTCGCGGTCCGCGACGAGGCAGACCAGTCCGCCGTCGCGCAGTCTGCGCGCCAGGGTGCCGAAGGCGCTTCCGCCGGTGTGCGGGAGGACCTCCATGCCGAGGCTCTCGCGGTACTCGACGAAGCGGTCGTACAGCGTCTCCGGCCTGAGTCGCTCGGCGACCGTCGTGAACGGCAGCCCCAGGGCCGTGGTGACCCAGGCGCCCGCGAGGTCCCAGTTGCCGAGGTGCGGCAGGGCCACTATGGCGCCCCGGCCGGCGGCGAGGCCGTCGGTGAGGTGGTGCAGTCCCTCGATGGCGAGGCCGTCGCGGATGCGGTCCCTGCTCCATGACGGCAGACGGAAGGACTCCATCCAGTACCGCAGGTACGAGCGCATGCCGGCCCGGGACAGCTCGGCGAGCCGCTCGGGACCGGCGTCGGGCACGACCCGGGCGAGGTTGGACTCCAGGCGCAGCACGCCCTTGCCGCGGCGCTTCCAGGCGGCGTCGGCGATGCCCTGGCCCAGTCGCACCGCGACGGGTTCCGGCAGCCGCTTGACGGTGGTCCAGCCGAGCCCGTACAGGCTGTCGGTGAGGCGGTCCTGCACCGTCATGAGGCGGCCTCGCTGCCCCGGGAGGCGGCGTCCGCCTCGGCGGACTCGCGGCGCACGGTCACGACGCGCTGGCCGAGGGTCACGGCGCTGCCTGCGGCGACGATCCACAGGGCGACCGGCAGCAGGACCTCGACGTACGGCACACCGAACGAGTGGAGGCCGGCCAGGCCCGCCGCGACCAGGGAGACCACCAGCCGCTCGGCGCGCTCGACCAGTCCGCTGACGTTCACGGGAAGACCGATGGACTCGCCCCTGGCCTTGGTGTACGAGACGACCTGGCCGCTCGCGAGGCAGAAGATGGCGACGGCGCAGAGAACGTTGTCGTCGCCCGTGCCCGCGTACCACAGCGCCATTCCGCCGAAGACGGCCGAATCGGCGACCCGGTCGAGGGTCGAGTCGAGGAAGGCCCCCCAGCGGCTGGAGATCCCGGCCTGGCGCGCCATGTTGCCGTCCACCAGGTCCGAGAAGACGAAGAGGGTGATCACGACCGTGCCCCAGAAGAACTCCCCGCGGGGGAAGAAGACCAGGGCTCCCGTGACGACTCCCGCCGTGCCGATGAGCGTGACCGCGTCGGGGCTCACCCCGCGGCGCAGGAGGAACGCGGCGAACGGAGTGAGAACACGCGTGAAGAACGCACGCGCGTACTTGTTCAGCATGGCCTTCCCGGAGGGTCGGTGAGCCGCGCGACCCCCATGGCCACCGGCTGGCCCATCGTAGCCAGGCCCGGCCCGGCCGTGGCGGCGGGACCCGGCCCCGGCCATCCGGCCTATGGACGCGCCATGACGGGAGTGGAAAGCTCGAAGTAACCGCGGGCGGCAGCGAGGCCGCCACGGCTCGGGTCGTCCGCGCCCCCTCCCCCCGTCCCTCGGCACCGCGCCCGACGGGGGAAGTCACCGTGCAGTGACAAGCCGGGAGGCGAGGCAGATGGCAAGCACAGCCGAGAAGACACACCCCGGGGCCGCCGGCAGGGCTCTCACGGCCGGCCAGCCCGCGAACGTTCGGAACGTGGTGCTGGTCGGCCACAGCGGATCGGGAAAGACGACTCTGGTGGAGGCCCTGGCCCTGGTGTCGGGGGCGGTGAACCGGGCGGGCCGGGTCGAGGACGGCGGCACGGTCTCCGACTACGACGAGATCGAGCACCGCCAGCAGCGGTCGGTCCAGCTCTCACTCGTCCCCGTCGAGTGGGGCGGGATCAAGGTCAACCTTCTGGACACCCCCGGATACGCCGACTTCGTCGGGGAACTCAGGGCCGGTCTGCGAGCCGCGGACGCGGCCCTTTTCGTCGTCTCCGCCGCCGACGGCGTGGACGGCTCCACCAGGATGGTGTGGGAGGAGTGCGCGGCCGTCGGCATGCCGCGGGCGATCGTCGTCACGCACCTGGAATCGGCGCGGGCCGGCTTCGAGGACATGGTCACCACCTGCCAGGAGGCATTCGGGGGCGACGACCCGGACGCGGTGCTGCCGCTCTACCTGCCCCTGCACGGCGAACGCGCGGCGGACGGGCACGCCCCGGTGACCGGGCTGCTCGGCCTGCTCCCGCAGCGCGTCTTCGACTACTCCTCGGGACAGCGCACCGACGCGGAGCCCGACGGGGAGCTGCTGCCGCGGATCGCCGAGGCCCGTGACCGGCTGATCGAGGGGATCATCGCGGAGAGCGAGGACGAGACCCTCATGGACCGCTATCTCGGCGGTGAGGAGATCGACCTCAAGACCCTGGTCCAGGACCTGGAGCGGGCCGTGGCCCGCGGCACCTTCCACCCGGTGCTCGCCGCAGCCCCCGCCGCCGAGGGCTGCAAGCAGGGCATCGGCACGGTGGAGCTGCTGGACCTGGTCACCGGCGGCTTCCCGACGCCCCTGGAACGCGAGTGCCCGGTTGTGACCACCCCGCAGGGCAAGCCGCGCGGGCAGTTCTCCTGCGACCCCGGCGGGCCGCTGGTCGCCGAGGTCGTGAAGACCTCGTCCGACCCCTACGTCGGCCGGATGAGCCTGGTGCGCGTCTTCTCCGGCACCCTGCGTCCCGACCAGCCCGTGCACGTCTCCGGGCACGGGCTGGAGGACCGGGGCCACGAGGACCACGACGTCGACGAGCGGATCGGCGCGCTGACCGTGCCGTTCGGCAAGCAGCAGCGCACCCTCGACAAGTGCATCGCCGGCGATCTGGCCTGCGTCGCCAAGCTGAGCCGTGCCGAGACCGGCGACACGTTGTCCGCCACGGACGACCCGCTGCTGATGGAACCCTGGACCATGCCGGACCCGCTGCTGCCCATGGCCATCCAGGCCCACAGCAAGGCCGACGAGGACAAGCTCTCCCAGGGACTGTCCCGGCTGGTCGCCGAGGACCCGACGATGCGGCTCGAACAGAACCAGGACACCCACCAGCTGGTGCTGTGGTGCCTCGGCGAGGCTCACCGGGACGTGGCCCTGGAGCGGCTGCGCAGCCGGTACGGCGTGCAGGTGGACGCCGTGCCGCACAAGGTGGCCCTGCGGGAGACCTTCGGCGAGAGGGCCTCCGGGCGCGGACGCCATGTGAAACAGTCGGGCGGCCACGGGCAGTACGCGATCTGCGAGATCGAGGTGGAGCCGCTGCCCGCCGGCAGTGGCATCGAGTTCGTCGACAAGGTCGTCGGCGGGGCCGTGCCACGGCAGTTCATCCCGTCCGTCGAGAAGGGCGTGCGCGCCCAGGCGCAGCGCGGAGTCGCCGCCGGGCACCCGCTGGTGGACGTGCGCGTGACCCTCGTCGACGGCAAGGCCCACTCGGTGGACTCCTCCGACGCGGCCTTCCAGACGGCGGGCGCGCTGGCGCTGCGCGAGGCGGCCGCCGACGCCAGGATCCATCTGCTGGAGCCGGTGGCGGAGGTTCAGGTCCTCGTGCCCGACGAGTACGTCGGCCCGGTCATGAGCGACCTGTCGGGACGCCGCGGCCGGGTCGTCGGCACCGAACAGGCCCCGGGCGGACGCACACTCGTGCGGGCCGAGGTCCCGGAGATCGAGATCGGCCGGTACTCCGTGGATCTGCGCTCCCTGTCGCACGGAACGGGACGGTTCAGCCGCGCCTACGCCCGTCATGAGCCCATGCCGCCGCAGGTCGCCGCCAGGGCCAGGGAACAGGAGGACGACAGCTGAGAGTTGACCGGCCGTCAGCCGACGGCCGGGCCGCGGCCCCCCGTGCCGCCCGCCGACACCCCTGCGGCGGGCGGCACTTGACCGGCCGGCTTTCGAGGCCGTCTGCCGCGGGGGCGCTCCCCCCGATACGCTGAGGTGCCCAGCTCAGAAAGTGTGCCGGGCGCTCGGGACGGGAAGATGCCGCAGCAGGGGCGGTCGCGGCGATGGGGGCGGCAGTGGCGGACGACGTATTCGACTTCAGGCCCGGGGCACAGGTGCCCCTCTCGGGTGCTGCCGGGGAGACTGCGGCGACGCAGGCCCTCGCCTCGGCGGCGTACCGGGACAGCTCGATGGAGGAGATACTCAAGGCCGACAACGAGTGGCACAAGTCCACGGTGAAGAAGGGCAAGATCTCCCTCTTCGAGCCCAACCTCGGCGAGGCATTCGCACGCGCCGTGAAGGAGCGCATGCTGGGCGGTGGCCGCAAGCCCCTCATCCAGTCCTTCGGCATGGAACCGCAGACCGTGGTGGAGCACTGCCTGGCCGCCATCCGGATCCGCAAGGAACGCGACACCCGGCTCACCATGATCATGGTCGTGTCCGGGCTGCTCTTCCTGCCGGGGCTGCTGCTGTGGCTCGGGGTCTTCCAGCTACGCCGCACGATCGCCGGCGCCAGCGACAAACGGGCGGGCGCGCTCGGCACGGCGGCCCTGATCGCAGCGGGGGTACTCGCCGTGATCTTCCTGGTCAAGCTGCCCTTCACCGGCTTCTGGGCGCTCTACCTGCGGGCCATGATCGTCGCCCCGGTGATCGGCTGGTTCTGGGCCAAGCGGGTCTGCGAGTCCACCGCGAAGGACCTGCGCGACCGCTGGGACTCCCTGCTCGCCGGAGGCGGCGTCGGCGCCAAGGTTCCCGAGGCGGTGCCCCGCAATCCCAACGACGCGGCGGCCGAGCAGCTGCGCCAGGGCCTGGCCAAACTCACCGCCGAGCAGCAGAGCAACTTCGTCTTCTACGCCGGGAGCAGGGGAATACTCGGCATGGGGACCCGCTGGGGCAGCTGGCATCTCGCCGAGGACCTGGTGCCGCGTGAACCCCTGACCGAGGTCCATCCCTTCCGCAGCTGGGACGTCATCCGGGCCATCCACGACCGGCTGCCGCAGCTGGACCGCGGTCCGCTGCACACCGGCGGCTTCACCAAGCCGACCGTGAAGCACTGGATAGTCGCCCACGTCGGCAAGGGCGCCGCGGAGGTCAGCAGGCCGGAGGGCCCGGAGGTGGAGGCCTTCACGGTCAAGCCCCACGAGGTGCAGCGGATATGCAACGAGCGGCACTTCGACAGCGGCGACCGGCACTACCTCGGAGTGCAGTGGGTCACCTGGAGCGGCCAGCTCGTGCTGACGATGCTGGTCACGGTGACCGTGCTGCACCACACACTGCGCATCGACGTCACCGGGCACGCGCTCGGCCCCGTGAACGGCGTGTTCAGCTCCAAGCCGGCGGCCAAGACGAAGACGATCTCCAAGACCGTCAGGTTCTGGGAGACCAAGGACATCAAGCTGCCCCTCGTGGACGCACAGGAGGTCGTGCGCCTCGCCGTGCGTGCGCCGCTGACCTGGTTCCCGGACGGCCTGCTCGACTACCTCGGCGGCAAGCTCGTCCTGCCGGAGCCCTTCGGGCTGCGCCACGCGTGGGCGGACCAGCCGTGGGACCACCGCTTCATGGCGGACGACGCGCTGCGCGCGGCGGTGCCGGTGCTGCGCGTCGTCCACCAGGCGGCCATCAAGGTGCTCGAGGAGCACGGCGTGGACACCGAGAAGTTCAAGGGCCGCGCCGGAGTGCTCAGCGGCGGCGTCCAGGAGGTCTCGCCGCGGAAGGCCGACGCCTACGACGCCTGAACCTCGCGGCCGGCGGCCTCAGGCCGCCGGCCACACGTCGGCGAGCATCTTGCGGGTATCGGCGAGGAGCTGCGGCAGCACCCTGGTGTGGCCCACGACCGGCATGAAGTTGGTGTCCCCGCCCCAGCGGGGCACCACGTGCTGGTGCAGATGGGCGGCGATCCCGGCGCCGGCCACGCCGCCCTGGTTCATGCCGATGTTGAAGCCCTGCGCCCCGGAGGCGGCGCGCAGGGCCGTCATGGCCCGCTTGGTGAGGTCGGCGAGTTCCGCCGTCTCCGCGGCGTCCAGCTCGGTGTAGTCCGCGACATGGCGGTACGGCACGGTCATCAGGTGCCCGCCGTTGTAGGGGTACAGATTGAGGACGGCGTACACCTTCTCGCCCCGGGCGATGACGAGGCCGTCCTCGTCCGACTTGGCGGGGATGGAGCAGAAGGGACAGCCGTCCCCGGCCTCCGGGCCGGTGGGCTTGTTCTCGCCCTGGATGTACGCCATGCGGTGGGGCGTCCACAGGCGCTGGAACGCGTCGGGCGACCCGACTCCGATCTGCTGCTCCGGCTCACTCGTCATGTGGTCAGCATATTCGCCCGTGACGAGCGCGGATGCGGCGAGGGGGCGGCCCCGGTAGGGCCGCTCCCTCGCAAGCCCGCGCGGGCCGGGAGCAGGTCGGCATCTGACACGTGCGACCGATCGCGTCCGGGTCACCCCCGCTCACGCGGGGAGCACATCACACCTGGACTCGGCGCTCGACAACGTCAACGAGTTCGGCCAGGGCCTCGTCGATCGGAATGCCGTTCTTCTGCGACCCGTCGCGGTAGCGGAAGCTGACCGAGCCGTTCGCCATGTCCTCGTCGCCCGCAATGATCATGAAGGGGACCTTCTGCTTCTGGGCGTTGCGGATCTTCTTCTGCATGCGGTCGGAGGAGGAGTCCACCTCGATCCGCAGGCCCTTCTTCCGCGCCTCGGCGGCGAACTCCTCCAGGTACGGCACGTGTGTGTCGCCGATCGGGATGCCGACCGCCTGCACGGGGGCGAGCCACGCCGGGAAGGCGCCCGCGTAGTGCTCCAGCAGGACCGCGAAGAACCGCTCGATCGAGCCGAACAGCGCGCGGTGGATCATGACGGGCCGCTGCTTGGAACCGTCGGGCGCGGTGTACTCGAGGTCGAAGCGCTCCGGCAGGTTGAAGTCGACCTGGATCGTCGACATCTGCCAGGTGCGGCCGATCGCGTCGCGCGCCTGCACGGAGATCTTCGGACCGTAGAAGGCGGCGCCGCCCGGGTCGGGGACCAGCGGCAGGCCCTGCTTCTCGGCGGCCTTGCGCAGGACCTCGGTGGCCTCTTCCCAGACCTCGTCGGAGCCGACGAACTTCTCCGGGTCCTTCGTGGACAGTTCCAGGTAGAAGTCGTGCAGGCCGTAGTCGCGCAGCAGGTCGAGCACGAAGGTGAGCAGCGAGTCGAGCTCGTCCGCCATCTGCTCCTTGGTGCAGTAGATGTGCGCGTCGTCCTGGGTGAAGCCCCGGGCACGCGTCAGGCCGTGCACCACGCCCGACTTCTCGTAGCGGTAGACCGTCCCGAACTCGAAGAGCCGCAGCGGCAGTTCACGGTAGGAACGCCCCCGCGCGTCGAAGATCAGGTTGTGCATGGGGCAGTTCATGGGCTTGAGGTAGTAGTCCACGCCCTCGTCGAGCTGCATGGGGGGGTACATGCCCTCGGCGTACCAGTCCAGGTGGCCGGACTTCTCGAAGAGGTGACCCTTGGTGGCGTGCGGGGTGTAGACGAACTCGTAGCCCGCCTGCTCGTGCCGGACCCGGGAGTAGTCCTCCATGGTGCGGCGGATGATGCCGCCCTTGGGGTGGAAGACCGCGAGGCCGGAGCCGATCTCGTCGGGGATGGAGAAGAGGTCGAGCTCGGAGCCCAGCTTGCGGTGGTCGCGCTTCTCGGCCTCGGCGAGGAAGTCCAGGTGCGCCTTCAGCTCCTCCCTGGACGGCCAGGCGGTGCCGTAGATGCGCTGGAGCATCGGGTTCTTCTCACTGCCCCGCCAGTACGCCGCCGCGTTCCGCATCAGCTTGAACGCCGGGATGTTGCGGGTGGTCGGCAGGTGCGGGCCGCGGCAGAGGTCCTTCCAGCACAGCTCGCCGGTCTTCGCGTCGAGGTTGTCGTAGATGGTCAGCTCGCCCGAGCCGACCTCGACGTTCGCCCCGTCGTCCGTGGAGGCGGAGCCCTTGATGCCGATGAGTTCCAGCTTGTACGGCTCGGAGGCCAGCTCCTCGCGGGCGGCCTCGTCGGTGACGACGCGGCGCGAGAAGCGCTGCCCGCGCTTCTGGATCTCCTGCATCTTCTTCTCGATGGCCTTCAGGTCCTCGGGGGTGAAGGGCCGCTCGACGTCGAAGTCGTAGTAGAAGCCGTCCTTGACGGGCGGGCCGATGCCCAGCTTGGCCTCGGGGAAGAGCTCCTGCACCGCCTGCGCCATGACGTGCGCGGTGGAGTGCCGCAGGATGTTCAGGCCGTCCGGCGAGGAGATCTCGACGGGCTCGACCTCCTCGCCGTCCCCGACCTCGTGGGCGAGGTCCTTCAGCTCGCCGCCGATCCGGGCGGCCACGACGGTGCGCTCACCGGGGAAGAGCTCACCGGCCGTAGTGCCCGTCGTCACCACGCGCTCTTCCCGCTCGGAATCGCGTTGGATGATCACACGGACGTCCGACACCGGTCTCTCCTGCCTGAAGGGGTTCGCGTCAGCTGACGCGCTACGTCTGTCGAATCGTACCGAGCCCGCGCCTCCGACCGCGAAACGGCCGTGATCATGCGGGCGGCCGGGCGCCTGCCGGCGCCCGGCCGTCACCGCTCATTCCGGGGTCAGGTCTCCTCCGAGGAGTCCGCCCTCTCCTGGAAGGACTTCATCAGCCGGTCCCGCTCCGCCCCGTCCACCCGCAGCGCCACGACCTCGCGGGCTCCGGTGAGTCTGCGGAAGCCGCCCCTGCTCTCCAGCCGCCCGCTGACCAGGACCGGCAGTCCGGCCAGGTGCGCCTGACCGGCCGTGCGGTAGCCCTCCTCGTCCAGCACCGCCCGCACATGGGTCACGTCGGCGCCCTCCAGGACGCGCAGGCGCACGGTGCCGCTGCCGCCGGGCGCCGAGCGGCGCAGCCGGACGACGGCGCCGGTGAGCCGCACGGGGACGGCCGGCTCGCCCTTGACGTAGCGTGCGCCGGCCGCGCGCAGCGCCGGAAGGTCGCCCGGTGAGAACTCGACGGGTTCGGGGCCGGCGGGGCAGTCCTCGGGCGCGGCGGCGGCCGGCGCCCATTCCAGAGCGACCCTGGCGCCTTCCGTGCCGCGGACCAGGGCGACGACGGCCTCGGTGAGCTCGTGGCAGACACCGGCCCGCACGGCGGCGTCGAATGCCTCCATGCCACCGGTGGCCCGCTGGTAGTCGATGGCCTCCCTGGTGGCGTGGAGCGCGTGGTGGAGCCGGCTCACCACCCTTCTGCCGCCTGCGACGGGGAGAAAGGCGGTGAGGGCGCGGCCGCCGCGCGCACTGCCCACCAGCGCCTCCTCCAGCGCGGTTTCGGCGGTCCGCCGGTGCCGCGCGCCGAAGTAGCCCGCGGTCTCGACGGCGGCGAGCGCGCCGGCCAGCAGCATCGCCCGGGCCGCCGAGCGCAGCCGCTCCTGGGCGGCCCAGGACGCGGCGCCCGACGGGCCCTCGCGGACCTCGCGCCACCAGCGGACCTCGTCGCTCGGCACGGCGAGGGCGATCAGGATCTCGCGGGCGGAGGGCGCGGCGCAGCGGGCGAGGGCGGTCAGCGCCTCCTCCAGCAGGTCCTCGCTGTCGGGGAACGCCCTGTTCTCCGGGACCAGCAGGCTCGTGCCGGCCCCGCCGGGTTCCGGCGGGGTCCAGCGGGCGTACCGTCCGGCGGCTCCGCCGCGGCGTCGCCAGCCGTGCCGGCCGAGGAGGGCGCCGAGCACGGCCGGGTCGGCGCGACCGGGGCGCGGGAGAGTGCCGCTCCACACGCCGGGGCCGCCCTCGGCGAACTCGCGCGGGTGGAGGCGTGCGGGCCGGGGGCGCGGGTGAGGCCGTACGGGCTCTTCGGGCGGCCGGTGCGTCATGGTCTGCCTCCCCTCCCCACGCGGGTCATGATCTCGCACAGCGCGCGGTCGTCGAAGATCCGCGAGGTGGGGATCCGGACGGTGGTGCGGTGCCTGCCGGTGACCGGGTGGCCGGCGAGGTTCGTCCAGTAGCAACAGTGGCGCAGGTCGAGGCGGTCGTGGCCGGCACGCAGCCAGTCCTCCCGGGAGCGTGGCACGAGCATCACCACGAGGATCTTGTGGACCGAGACCGGGGTCCTGGCCAGTTTCACCAGGTGGGCGTTGTCGAGGGTGAAGGAGAAGGCGGGGCCGGAGGGGTGCGGCGGGATCTGGTGGGTGGCCTTCAACTGCACCTTGACGGTGACCTCGTCGTCGACGGTGTGGCCCGGCGCGCTGTGGCTGACGTGCCAGTCGATGCCGCTGTCCGGGAAGGGCTGCGAGAGCGAGCAGCCCGCGGCCGCGGCGACCGCGTGCAGATAGCCGATCTGGAGGGTCTCCATGCACGCGGTGGTGGCGAGTCCGCCGCGCAGCGATGCGGTCCGCTCGGGCAGCTCACCCGATCCGGGCTGCGCGAGCGCCATGGCCACGTATGCCTTCCGGGCTGTTGCTGATGCTCTGTCAGCTCACGGGACGTCAATTGTCCTGCCTTGTACTTGTGTTGTCTCCATCCGGAGTAGGGCGCAAACGGGCGGGTATCACCAGACCGGGCAGGTCGGGCGGGTCCGGGCAGGGGCACGCGTGTCATCTGCCGCAGTCTCGCGAGGAGTTCCCATGGTGTGCTGGTACGAAGGACCCCTTGCCGCTTTCGACACCGAGACCACCGGAGTCGACGTGGAGAGCGACCGGATCGTGTCGGCGGCTCTCGTCGTCCAGGACTCACCGACCTCGCTGCCGCGCGGCACCCGCTGGCTGGTGAACCCGGGCGTGCCGATTCCGGAGGCGGCGACGCGGGTGCACGGGCTGACCGACGAACACGTGCGGATGAACGGCCGCTGGCCCGCGCCGGTGATGGAGGAGATAGCGAGGGCGCTGGCCGAGCAGGCGAGGGCCGGGCGGCCGCTGGTCGTGATGAACGCACCGTTCGATCTGACGCTGCTCGACCGGGAGTTGCGCCGGCACCGGGCGTCCTCGCTGACCCTCGCTCTGCAGCGCCGTCCGATGACCGTGCTGGACCCGAGGGTCCTCGACAAGCATCTGGACCGTTACCGCAAGGGGCGGCGGACACTCACCGATCTGTGCGCCCAGTACGGCATCGAGCAGGAAGGGGCGCACGAGGCGGCCGCCGACGCCAAGGCTGCGCTCGACGTCGTACGGGCCATAGGGCGGCGGTACGCGGCTCGGCTCGACCGACTCTCCCCCGCCGAACTGCACTCGCTGCAGGCGGTGTGGCATGCGGCGCAGGCGCGGGGCCTGCAGGCCTGGTTCTCCCGGAACGGCTCGGAGGAGGCGGTGGACCCGGCGTGGCCGCTCCGGCCGGAGCTTCCCGCGGCGGCGTGAGACCCGGGAGGCGGGCCCGGCGGCGCCGCACGGACTGCCGGGACCGTTCCCGACTGCGGCAACCGGTCGGCCTGTCGGGACCGTTCCGGGCTGTCGGCTCCGTCGGCTCCGTCGGCGGGGAAACGCTTCAGGGCCGGTACGTCGGTGACGTACCGGCCCTGACCGGGTGGGCGATACTGGGTTCGAACCAGTGACCTCTTCGGTGTGAACGAAGCGCTCTCCCACTGAGCTAATCGCCCGGGAACGCACTGAACCATACAGGTGCGGGCCGGTCTCCTTCAAACCCGATCCGGCGGGTCGCCGAGCAGCGCGGCCAGTCCGCGCTGCCCGCGGCGCATCATCAGGGCGTGGTTGGCGCGGAAGAACGGCCTTCCGGGTACGGCGAGACGGCGCAGCAGCTTCTTCCGCACGACCACTTCCTGCTCGTACAGCGCCCGCGTGCCGGCCCCGCCGCGCGCCGCGACGGTCCAGCGGGCCCAGCCCTCGACGTCGCCGTCCAGCGCGACCTCCAGGATTCCTGCCGCCGGATCGCGCCTGCGCTCGCGGACGACGAGGAGCAGGTCGTACGGGAGGAGGGACCGCACCCGGACGGTGCCGGCGCCGGGACCGCAGTGCCCGCCGGCGCGCTCGAAGCGGCGGAACTGGGGCCACCAGCGGGGGTAGTCCTCCGCGCGTGCGAGGACGGCGAAGACGTCGGAGGGCGGGGCGGCGAGGTCCCAGACGCTGCGGAAGCGGTAGTGGGTCCAGTCCATGGCCACAGTGTGCCCGGGCGGCCGGTCCCCACTCGGGTGTGAGTATCCGCACTCATGCGCGGGGGGCGGGCTGAGCCCATACTCCGGGCATGAAGAACGTACCGCCCCCGCCGTCACCAGGGCCTTTGCACGGTCCTCAGGCCGGTCTGCCGCCCGCCGAGGAGCTGCGGCTGCTCGACCTTGAGCTGGCTCGACTGGACGCCGTGCGGGCCCGGTTGCTGGCCCGCAGGGCATGGCTCTTCGGTGTGCTGAGCGCGCCGGACCGGATGCCACCGCCTGCCGCCGCCGTGGCGCCGCCCGCGCGGCGCAGGGGCGGCCCCGACGTGCAGAACCTGCTGCTGACGCTGGGCGGCGTCCTGCTGGCCGTCGCGGCGATCGCCTTCACGGTGGTCAGCTGGGGCCACCTCGGCATCGCCGGCCGTGCCGCCGTGCTCGGTGTGCTGAGCCTGGCGGCCCTTTCGGTGCCCGCGCTGCTGCTGCGCCGGGGGCTTCGGTCCACCGCCGAGTCAGTGGGCGCCCTGGCCCTGGTCCTCACGGTGCTGGACGCCTACGCCCTGCACCGGTTGGCCCTCCCGGACACGGACGGCACGGCCTACGCGGGGTTCGCCTGCACGGCGCTGGCGGGGCTCTGGACCGCGTACGGGCTGGTACTCGGCGAGCGGCTGCGGACCCCGCACCCGGCGGCCGTGGTGGCCGCCCAGTTCCCGCTGCCGCTGTTCGCGCTGTCCGCGGACGCCTCCCCCTTCGTCCTGGCGGCGGCGCTGCTCGCCACGGGTGCGCTGGACGCCGCGGTGGCGCTGCGGACCAGGGCCGCCTGCCGCCCGGTGGCGTACACGGCGGCCACCGGGGCCTGGCTGGTGGGCGGTTGGGGCCTGCTGACCGCCTTCCGGCTGTCCCTGGGCGCCCAGGTCGTCCCGGAGGCGCTGCGCGGGGGTGTGCTGCTGGTGTCGGCCGCCGCGATCACGCTGACGGCGGCCTGGCGGCTGACCCGCCCCGTGGCCGCCACCGGGGCACCTGCGGGTGCGGGTGTCACCCCGGGCACGGGCGCGGGTGCGCGCCCGGACGGGAGCACGGCCCCGGGCACGGGTTCCGGAGCGCCTGCGAGCGCGGATCTCGCCCCGGGCACGGACACGGCGGCACCCCCGCACGCGGGTGCCGGCCCGGGAGCGGAGCCCGGCCGGAACACGGCGGACGGCGGCGCCGGAACCGGCACACCGGGCGGCGGACCGACAGCCGCCACGCGCGCGGGGGCGGTCCGGGCGGGCTCCGGCAGGCTCGCCACGGTGCTCGCCGCCGTCGGCGGGACGGCACTGATCGCGGCCCCCGGCAGTGTGCTGCGCTGCCTCCTGCCCGGCGAGTGGACGGTGGTCGGCTATCTGCTGAGCGCCGTGGCCCTGCTCGCCGCCGTACGGGCTCCGCTGCCCCGCGCGCTGCGGCGCGGTCTCCTCCGCTCGGCGGCCGCGGTGCACGCTCTCGCGCTGCTGAGCGTGCTGCCCATGCTGCTGTTCGCTCTCACGGGACCGCTGCGCTGGGTGGGGGCAGCCTGGTCGGGGGCACCCTCGGACGCGTGGGACGCGCTTGGGGCCGGCGGTCTGCTGACAGCCATGGGCCAGGCTCCGGTGGTCCTCGGCGTGCCGGCCGCGGTGCTCGCCGTGGCCGCACGGAACGGGCCGGGCGTCAGGACGGCCGCAGGGACGGCCCGATGGTCCGCGCCGGCCGGGGCCGGAGCCCTGGCACTGCTCTGGGCGGCGGTCTTCATGCTGCCGACCGCGCTGCGGCTCCCCTACACCGCCATGCTGCTGCTCCTCGTCGCGCTCACGGCCGCCGCACTCGCCTTCGCCGTTCTCGCCGGTCGCCAGAGCGGGCGGGGGCCGCGAGGGGTGCGCCCGGCGGTGGCCGTCACCGCGGCGGCCTGCGCCGTGGTCACCGGCGTGAACGTGTCGTTCCTCGCGCTCGCCGAGCGGACCGCGACCCTGGTCGTACTGGGGACGCTGCTCACGCTGTTCGCCGCCGCCGCTGTCCTGCTGGACGGCGGAGGTGCGGCGAGGGCTGCGCGAGTGGCGGGGGTGGCAGCGGCCTGCGCGGCCGTCGCCCACACGACGGCGTTCGTCGCGGCCGTGGCCGCGGTGTTCCACCTGCCCACGCACCAGGTTGGTCTGACACTGCTGGTCGTGCCCGCCGCGACGGCGCTGCTCGCGGCGCGGATCACCGGGCGTGCCGCCGCCGTGCCCGTCGAGGTGTCGGGCGCGGCTGCCGGCCTGGTGGCAGCCGCACTTGCCATCGGCGACCTGCCGACCCTGGCGCTGGTCCTCGCGCTGGAGGGGGTGGTCGCGTCCGGTGTCGCCCTGCGGGCCGACCGGCGGCGGGTGGCGTACGCCGCGACGGGGCTGTTCGTGCTGGCGACCTGGGTGCGGCTGGCCGCGTCCGGGGTCGAGGTGCCGGAGGCGTACACGCTGCCCGTGACGGTGCCGGCGCTGGTCATCGGCGTGCTGCGCGGCCGCCGGGATCCCGCGGCGTCGTCCTGGCTGCTCTACGGCCCCGGGTTGGCGGCGACCCTGGTGCCGAGCCTGCTCGCGCTGCTGGGTGAGGGCCACTGGCTGCGGCCCCTTCTCCTCGGGACAAGCGGGCTGGCACTGACCCTGCTGGGTGCCCGGCTGCGCCTGCAGGCTCCGCTGTTGCTCGGCGGTGCGACGCTGCTCCTGGTCGGTGCGCACGAACTCGCGCCGTACATCGTCCAGTTGGTCGGCATACTGCCGCGCTGGCTGCCGCCCGCCCTCGCCGGGCTGCTGCTGCTCGCGGTGGGGGCGACGTACGAACGGCGACTGCGGGACGCGCGCCGGGTGCGGGACGCCCTGGGCCGGATGCGCTGAGCGGTGGCGCGCCCGGTCCCGGGCGACCCCGCCCGGGACCGGCCACCGGGTCACCGGGTCACCGGGTCACCGGGTCACGGCATTCTGTCGCCGAGGAGCGCCAGGTTCTCGATGGCGGCGAGGCCGTACAGCGCGGTGTCGTTGGTGTAGACCCAGCCGGCCTCGCTGCCGGGCACGAGGGTGACCGGGCCGGTGAGCCTCTCCGTGGTCCACGGCGACGACTCCTTGTAGCCGTCGCTGTTGTAGGACTTCTGCCACGCGCGCGTGGCGAGCTTCGGATCGCCGGTCTGCACGGCGGCGTACGCGTCGAGCCGCGAATGGCCCTGGAAGAGGATCAGTGAGCCGAAGTCACTGCCGTAGCGCTCGGCCTGCTCGGCCTCGGTGGCGTTGAAGTAGCGGCAGTAGTCCAGGTAGGCCTCCTTGAACGCGGGCATGTCGACGAGGTCGATGAGTTCGGCGCACAGTTCCCCCAGGCCGAGGACGGCCGACAGGTGGGAGACGCCGACGACGGGTGCCTCGGCGATCGCGAACCCCCCGGTGTCCAGGTCGTACAGCCCGCTGCCCTGTACGAAGCCGTTGGGCTGGGCGGCGATGGTCTCCATGGTGCCGAGGACCCGGTCCCTGGCCCTCTCCCACTTGGGGCCCTGCGCTCCCACTCGGTGAGCCATGCGGAGACGAGACCGCTCCAGTCGGTGCCGAAGCCGATGGACAGGGCGTGCCGGTCCGGGGTGTACGGCTCGGTGCGTATCTTCCGGATCGGGTCGAGGACGAGGAAGGTCTCGTCGGAGTCGACGTTGGCGTGCATGAGGTCGCCGACGCGTTCGTCGGCGGTGAGGAAGTAGTAGTAGCGCCGGTAGGTGGTGTTGGCGATTCGCTGCTGTTTGGCGCTGTCGGCGTAGTGCTGCACACCGTGGCGGGTGCCGAGGCCCGCCCACTCCCCCAGGTGGTAGACGTCGGCCTCGCCGGTGTGCCGGGTCATGGCCTCGGCGAAGCGCAAGATGTCGGCGCGTCCCGACCGCAGATACGCGAACCAGAGCCAGAGGTCGGGCGAGGGCTCGGAGTTGTCCCAGGCGTAGCCGCCGACGTCGTAGCGCCACTGGTGCCTGGCCGGGTCGTAGGAGTGCATGACGTCGCCGTAGTCCCAGAATCCGTACCACCGGCGCATGTCGACCTGGTCCTTGTAGTACGCGAAGAGGAAGTCCAGGTGGTACTCGATCTTCGCCTTGGCCTCGGTCGAGCGGTCGGGTTCGGAGAAGAGTCCGGGGCCGAAGACCTTCGCCCGGATGGGCTGCCCCGGCGGCACGGCGAGCTGCGGCGGGGTGCGTACGGCCTCGACCTGCCGGGCCAGTTGACCGGCGCCCGGTGTGGACTCGTTGGCCCAGAAGAGGAGTTCGCTGGTGCGGGCGATGCCGTACGGGGTGCCGAAGCCGGGTTCGTAGTCCTCGTAGGTGATGTTGAGGGCGTCGAGCTGTTCCGCGTACGTGTCCTGGCCCAAGCCGTCGTGGTAGAAGCGCAGATCCATGGGCTGGGCCTCGGGCGACCAGAGCCAGAGGGCGACCTCGGCCTCGTCGGTGTGGGCGCCCCGGACGTCGAGCTGGGCGGGGAACTTCTCCCAGAACTCGCGCAGCCCGAAGGAGAGTCCGCCGCTCGCGCCGCCGACGTAGCCGAAACCGGAGGCGCGGCGCCCGCCGCCCGCGGCGATCCAGCCATGGCCCTTCTTGCTGCGCTTGCGCAGGGTGAAGCCGTCCGCGGAGAGCTGGGAGAGGGTGTAGTCGCCCCACTCGGGGATCCATTGCAGCCGGGTCGTGACCCGCTGGTCCCAGGTGGACGGGTCGGGCAGCCTCTCACCCGCGAACTGGGCGGCCTGGACGGCGGCGCCGGGGTCGCGGCGCAGTCCGGTGATGCCCTTGACCGCCTCGCGGAGGAGACCGGTGCCGTCGCCTCCGATGCGGATGTGCCGGTCGTAGGACGCGTCCCGCATCGGCACCCTGAAGCGGACTCCGAGCCCGCGGACGAAGTCGCCGCTCGCCCTTCCGGGTTCCTGGGTGCCGTCGAAGGTGACGGTGTGCACCATGCGGAAGGAGTCCGCGCCCGCGTAGAAGTAGAGGCGCACGGAGAAGGGCAGCCAGGAGCGGTTCCCCGGTGCTTGCCGTCGATGCGTACGACGGCGCGGACGGGACCGTCCTGCTCGACCACGGTCTCGCTGATGGCGCTCTCGAAGCGCTCGGTGCGGGTGGCGGTCTGGTCGCCGTCCTCGATCTCGGGCTGGCACAGCAGGACGAGTCGGCCGTCGCGGGCGATCTCGGTCGAGCCGCGGGTGACGGACCTGACGAGGGCGGAGCCGCTCCGGCCCAGCCTGGCCGTGATCACACCGGTGGTGACCGTGACGGTGCCGCCGGAGGTTGTGACGCGACCGCGCCGACGAAGGAGCCGCCGGGCAGGGCTCCGGACCTGGCCACGGCCAGGTCCCACCACAGCAGCCCGAGCGCGGCCCAGCCCGCGAGCCCGGCGAGCCAGCCGCGTCGCACCGCCGCGCGCAGGTCGGTGGTGAACTCCCGCCATCCGCCGCGCTCGTGCGCCAGATGGCGGCGCAGGTGCCGTGCCCCGGCGGCGAACGCGGCGGGCAGGGTGACCAGGGGCAGTCCGGCCAGGGCGACCCACACCCCGGTGAGCAGGCACTCGGCGAAGACCCCGAAGCGGGCCATGAACCAGGATCGGACCGAAGCACCCG
>NZ_JAAAXQ010000770.1 GCF_009916105.1 Streptomyces sp. GC420
CCCGCTCACCGCGGCCCTGCCCGCCGCGGCACCCTCCTCCACCCCGCGCCCGCCCGTGCCGACCGCCACCCCGTTGCGCCGCCCGGCGCAGGGGCTGCCTCCCGGCCCGGTGCCCGGCGTCCAGCGGCGCGTCGCGTCCGGCGCGGGCGCGCACGCCTCGCCCGCCGACGGCGGGGCGACCGCACCGGCGGGCCGTGGAGTGCCCGTCGCACGGCGCACCCCGACAGGCGGCCCTGCCGCTCAGTCGCTCCACGCGCCGGGGGCCGTGCCGCCGACCGTCGGCGCGGGTCCGCGCGCCGGCCACGCGCGCGGTGCCGTCCCCGCCGTGACCGGCGGGCTGTCGCCGGTGCCGCCGCGGTCGGGCCTGGGCGGGCCCGTGGTGCCTGTGCAGCGGCTCGCGGCGTCGGACGGCCCGGTGCCGGGTGGCCCGTTGCCGGTGCCGATGTCTTCCGGTCGCGGTGTGCCTGCTGCTCCGTTGGTGCCGCCGGGTGCTGTGACCGGCGCGCCGTTGCCCGTGCCGATGTCTTCCGCCGGTCCCGTGGCGGGTGGTCCGCACTCGGGCCTGGGTGGGCCTGCGGTGCCTGTGCAGCGGCTCGCGGCGTCGGACGGCCCGGTGCCGGGTGGCCCGTTGCCCGTGCCGATGTCTTCCAGCGGTCCGGTAGCGGGTGGTCCGCACTCGGGCCTGGGTGGGCCTGCGGCGCCCGTGCAGCGGCTCGCGGCGTCGAACGGCCCGGTGCCGCCGTCCGGTGCCGTCCCCGGTGGGGGGTCCGGCGGGGGCGGAGGCCCGTTGCCCGTGCCGATGTCTTCCAGTGGTCCGGTAGCGGCTGGTCCGCACTCGGGCCTCGGCGGGCCCGCGGCGCCCGTGCAGCGGCTCGCGCCGTCCGGCCGCGCCGGCACGGGCACCGCGTCCGCAGTGCGGCGGCCCAGCGCTCCTGGCCCGCGGCCGGAGGGTGGCCGTCGCGGCGTGCCCTCGGCGAAGCCGGGGCTGGGTGCCCCCGTGGTGCAGCGGTCGGCGGTCGATCCGCCCACCGGGGCGGCACCGGGCGGGGGCACGGCCCCCACCCCGGTGCCCGCGCCGTCCGTGACGCCGCCGGTGCAGCGGATCCCCGCGACGCCGCCGGTGTCTCCTCCGCCCGCACCCGTAC
>NZ_JAAAXQ010000771.1 GCF_009916105.1 Streptomyces sp. GC420
CTCCCGCCCCGCGTCCACCGGACCGAGGAGCACCGGCAGTTCACGGTGCCCGTTGGAGATGAACGACTCCAGCGGCCGCAGCCGCCGGGGGGCAACGGCGAGCCTCATACCGGGAAAACGCGTGAACAGGCCGCGCAGCGCGATCCGGGCCTCCAGCCGCGCCAGCGGAGCACCGAGACAGAAGTGGGTTCCGTGGCCGAAGGACAGGTGGTTGCGGCGGGTGGCCCGGGTGACGTCGAACAGGTGGGCCTGCTGCCCGTGCACGGCCGGGTCCCGCCCCGCGGCGGCGTAGGAGATGACCAGCGGGTCGCCCCGGGGGATCACCACCCCGCCCACCTCGAGATCCTCCACCGCGTAGCGCAGGATCCCGTTCGCACCGGGCGCCTCCACCCGGAGCGTCTCCTCGACCACGTCCTCCCAGGCCGCCTCCCCGCGACGGACGAGCGCGAGCTGCCCGGGATGCGCCAGCAGCAGGGCCACCGCATTGTCGAGCAGGTTCACGGTGGTCTCGTAACCCGCCGTGTACAGCAGGATCAGGTTGTCGACCAGTTCCTTCTCCGTCAGCCGGGCACCATCCCCGTCACGCACCGCGATCAGCGCACTGGTCAGATCCTCACCCGGCTCCCCGCGCTTGCCCGCGACGAGCTCGTTCATCGTCACATACAGCTCCGCACCGTTGCACCGCGCCTCCTCCAGCGAGGCGGAGGTGTCGAAGAAACCGGCAATGATCCGGCCCAGACGGGCACGCAGCCCCGACGGGATACCGAACAGCTCGGCAAGCACCCGCGACGGCACCACGTGCGCGAACCAGCGCCTCAGATCCACGGGCACATCCCCCGGCCGCCGGGCCAGAGAATCGAGCACCTCACCGGTGATCCCCTCGATCCGCCCCCGCAGCCGCGCCACCCGGCTCGGCGTGAACGCCTCCGCGACCAGCCCCCGCAGCCGCCGGTGGTCCTCCCCGTACGCGGTGACCATGTTCTGCACCGACACCCAGATCGCCAGCGGCCACGACTGCGCTATCTCCCCGCCGATCCACGCCGGCCAGTGCCGGTAGGCGTCCTTGGAGACCCGGGGATCGGTCAGCAACTCCCTGATCACCGCGTGACCGGTCACCGCCCACGCCCCCACACCC
>NZ_JAAAXQ010000772.1 GCF_009916105.1 Streptomyces sp. GC420
ACCCGCTGACGGCCCGTCCCCCACCCGCCGACGGCCGTGCCCGCCTCGCCGACCGGTGGCCTCCTCCGAGTAGTTGACGGCCCGTCAGAAATCGCCGTACCGTCACCGCATGCCTCTGTCGGCGTACGACCTCAGCGGCCGCACCGCATTTGTCACCGGCGCCGCGAGCGGCATCGGCCGGGCCTGCGCCCTGCTGCTCGCCGAGGCCGGCGCACGGATCCACTGCGCAGACCTCGACGCGGACGGACTGCGCGAGACCGCGGATCGGATCACCGGGGCGGGCGGGGAGGCCGTGACCCACACGCTCGACGTCACCGACCGTCCGGCCCTCACTCGGGCGGTGCGCGCCGGAGGCAGGCTCGACGTCATGGTGACCGCGGCCGGGATCATGCACAGCAGTCCGGTCCTGGAGACCCAGGACGTGGACCTCGACCGGATCCTCGCCGTCAACTTCAAGGGCACGCTGTACGCCGCCCAGGAGGCGGCCCGCGTCATGCTCGCCCAGGAGACGGGCGGCAGCATCGTCACGCTCGCCTCCGGGGCCATCGACACCGGTGCTCCCGGACTCCTCTGCTACGGCGCATCGAAGGCCGCCGTGGTCCAGCTCACCAGGACCCTGGCGACGGAGGTCGGCCCGCACCGCGTGCGCGTCAACGCCGTCGCCCCGGGGTGGGTCCGCACGCCGATGACGCTTCACCACGAGAGCGGCACCCGGGACGGGCGCGGCGGCGGACACAGCGGGCGCGGCGGCGAGCAGGCCGGCGTTCACAGGACGGAACAGCGGATGGCAGGCCTGTCGCCCCTCGGCCGGGTCGGGGAACCCGACGACATCGCCCATGCGGTGCTCCACCTCGCCTCGGACGCCTCCTCGTTCACCACGGGCCAGATTCTCCGGCCGAACGGCGGGGTGGCTATGCCGTGGTAGCGCGGTCGTCCCGAGCCGTCCCGGCCGAGGGTGAACCGGGATCCGCGGCCGGGATCCCGGTGCCGGCGACCCGGCCCGCGCCGCCGGGCGGACAGCGCGCGGCTGGATATCCGGGCGATCGCCGGGATGCTGGACGGCACCGCGC
>NZ_JAAAXQ010000773.1 GCF_009916105.1 Streptomyces sp. GC420
CTCACAGAAAGCAGATCCCCATGGACACCATGCTCGCCGGACGCTTCCACCTGGACAGCAAGAAGTTCGCCGTGGAAGAGGTCCCCGTCCCCGTGCCCGGCCCGGGCGAGGTCCTCATCGAGGTCAAGGCCGCAGGCGTCTGCCTCTCGGACGTCCACCTCCTCGACAGCTCCCTCGTCCCGCTGTTCGCCACCTCCGACACGGTCACCGTCGGCCACGAGGTATCCGGCGTGATCCACACCCTCGGCCCCGGCCTCAAGCGCGACCTGACCGCCGGCACCCGCGTCACTCTGGAGGCCGGGCAGAGCTGCGGACAGTGCGCCGACTGCGCGCGCCACCGCCCGTGCGCCCAGATGCGCACCCGCGGCATCGACTACGACGGCGGCTGGGCCCAGTACACCCTCGCCCGCGAGGACACGCTCATCCCCATCCCCGACAGCCTCCCCTTCGACCAGGCCGCGATCATCCCCGACGCCGTCTCCACCCCCTACACCGCCGTCGTCGCCACCGCGGGCGTCCGTGCCGCCCAGTCCGTCGGCGTCTGGGGCGTGGGCGGAGTGGGCGCGCACAACGTACGCCTCGCCCGCCTGGTCGGCGCCGCACCGATCATCGCCGTCGACCCGCTGCCCGGCGCCCGCGAGCGCGCCCTGGCCTTCGGCGCGGACTGCGCCCTCGACCCGGCCGCACCCGACTTCGCCGACCGGGTACGCGCGGCCACCGGCGGACGGGGCCTGGACTTCGCCTTCGACTGCGCCGGCGTGCCCGCCGTCCGCGAGCAGGCCGCCTCCGTGCTCGGCCCGGGCGGCTCCCTGATCCTCGTGGGCATCACGCCCAAGCCGCTCACCATCACCGAGGGCCTGACATTCAACTACCTGAGCAAGCAGGTGCGCGGCCACTACGGCGGCTCCCCCGAGTCCGTCACCGAGCTGGTGCAACTGACCGCAGCCGGCCGCCTCGACCTGGCCCCCTCCATCACCGACCACATCCCGCTCGCCGACGCCGCCGACGCCGTCCACCGGCTGGAGAACAAGATCGGCGACCCGATCCGCCTCATCCTCGTCCCCTGA
>NZ_JAAAXQ010000774.1 GCF_009916105.1 Streptomyces sp. GC420
CAACTCACGCTTGATGGTGGCGAAGAACGACTCGGCGAGCGCGTTGTCCCAGCACTGACCGGTGCGGCCGACCGACAGTCGAACTCCGAACTGGTCGGCCAGGGAAGCAAATTGCTGGCTGGTGTACTGGCAGCCGCGATCGGAATGGAAGATCACCGGACGGGTGGGGCGACGCTGTCGGCAGGCGGCCTTGAGGGCATCGGCGACCAGATCGGTCCGCAGATGATCGGCCGTCGCCCAGCCGACCACGCGCCGGGAAGCGATGTCGATGACGGTGGCCAGGTAGAGCCAGCCCTCCTCGGTCGGAACGTACGTGATGTCGCCGCACCAGCGGGCATCCAGCCCAGCGGGGTCGGGCTGGAAGTCCCGGACGACGAGATCGGGCCGCAAGGCAGCCCCCGGATCGACGATTGTGGTCAGATGCCGCCGTCTGCGATGCCGGCCCTGCAAGCCGGCGGCCCGCATCAACCGGGCAACACGGCGGCGTCCGCACTCCTCGCCCTCCCGTTGTAGGACGGCATGGACGCGCGGGGCGCCATAGGTGCCGCGCGATCGCTGGTGGACCTCGGTGATCTGCTCGGTCAGCTCGGCGTCACGGACCGCCCGGGGACCGGGTTTGCCGGTGCGGCGGGCATAGAAGGCGGTTCTGGAGACCTTCAGCAGCTCACACGCACGCTTGACGTTGTGGCCGCCCTGCTTCTCCGCCTCGATGAACGGGTGCACCGTCACCGGGTCTCCTTCGCGAAGAAAGCCGTGGCTCGCTCGAGGATGTCGACGTCTTCTCGCAGGCGGCGGTTCTCCCGCCGCAGCGCGGCCAGCTCCTCACGTTCACTGCTGGTCAGTCCGTCTCGCTCGCCCGCGTCGACCTCGGCCTGCTTGACCCAGTCACGCACCGCGGTTTCGGTCAGGTCGAAGTCCTTGGCGATCCGGCCGACCGAGCGGTCACCACGCCGGCACAGCTCGACGATCTCGGCCTTGAACTCCGGCGTGAACGAGCGGCGAGGGCGAGGCTTCTTCTTCCCCATGCTCTCCATGATGGACATCCTCCCGGGGAC
>NZ_JAAAXQ010000775.1 GCF_009916105.1 Streptomyces sp. GC420
TGCGAGGAGGCGCCGTTCTACACGCTGGGCCCGCTGACGACCGACATCGCCCTCCGCCCTCCGCGACCACTCCCCAAGATCCGTGCGAGAACCGGGAGATGGACAGCAGACGCTCGCCACTTCGGGAGGCATGAGAGGCTGGCGCTGTCCGATTGGCGGCTTATGGGGTCGAGAGAGTGCGGGACCGTCGTGTTCGCGGGCACTCATGGCGTACTCGGAGCGGGCGGTGTCCATCAGGCAGTACGCGGCCCACGTGGTGCCGGGCTTGTTGCAGACCGAGACGTATGCACGAGCGGTTCTGAGCGTCGGCCGAACCCTCAGTAGTCGCGAGCAGTTGGAGGAGCGGATCACTGTCCGAATGGGGCGGCAAGAACGCCTCAGCACACCCGATCGACCCGAGCTGTCGGTCGTCCTCGACGAGGCGGTGCTGAGGCGTCCGGTCGGTGGGCACGCCGCGATGCGGGCACAGTTGGAGCGACTGCTTGAGGCGGTGGCGGAGCCCAACATCACCGTGCAGGTACTGCCGTTCGACCAAGGCGAGCACGAGGTAATGGGTGGCTCGTTAACGCTTCTCACCCTGCCGGACGACTCGGAAGTCGCCTACACGGAGGGTGCGCATTACGGCCAACTCATCGAGGATCCAGCCGAGGTCAGGGGCCTTGCGCTGACCTACGATCGGCTGCGGGCGGCAGCTCTGCCCCCACTCATGTCGCTCGACATGATCCGATCCGTGATGGAGGACAACCACCGTGGAGCTAAGGTCCCGTCCCGATCTGAACGGCGCCGCCTGGCGCAAGAGCAGCTACAGCAATCAGGAGGGGGGCGATTGCGTGGAGGTGGCCGACGGGTTTCCCGGCGTCGTGCCCGTCCGTGACAGCAAGGTCCCGCACGGTCCCGCTCTGGCCTTCGAGACCGGCGCCTGGGCGGCGTTCATACGCGAGTTGAAGGCCGGTCTGCACCGCGTCTGAGCCGGCCGGGTCACGGTCACGGCCCGTCCGACGGGTCCGCCGGATCCTTGTCCGCGAGGGCCCGGCGGGCCACGAACTCCCCAAAGA
>NZ_JAAAXQ010000776.1 GCF_009916105.1 Streptomyces sp. GC420
CGGGGCGGCGCCTGAGCCGGCCATCAGCTCCAGGGCAGTTCGGCGCGCTCGCGCCAGTACGCCGCCGGTTCCTCCGCGAGGTCCGCGAGGCGGGCCAGCTCCTCGTCGTCGAGGTCCACGACGGCCGCGTGCAGGTTCGACGAGAGCTGTACGGCGGTGACAGCGCCCGAGAGGACCACCGAGGCCCAGGGTTTGCGCAGGATCACGGCCAGCGCGACCGCGTCGCAGCCCAGGCCGGTCCGCCGGGCGGCCTCACGGAGCGCGGCCGGTGCGTGCGGTGCGGCGAGACGTCCGTTGGCCATGGCCTCCTTGACGATGACGGCGACGCCCGCTTCGTGCGCCTCGGCGAGCGCGGGCGCGGCGGAGGTCTCGAGGAGGTTGAAGGTGCTCTGCACCGTACGGAAGAGCGGCTTGTCGTCGACAAGGACGGCGAGGGCCGCCCGGATCGTCTCGGCCTGGGCCGGACCGCTGGTGGTCAGGCCGATGCTCACACCGCTCTCCGCGGCGAACTCGGCCAGCCGGGCGTGGAGTTCCTTGTCGGACAGGGCCGGGCTGTCCGGCGTGACCGAATGGATCTGGTAGAGGTCGAGCCGTTCACCGAGCAGTTCGGCGGTCTGCGCACGCTGTTCCTCGAAGGTGGCCACGCCGTGGTCCTTGATCTCGTGGACCTCGGCGTCCGTGCGCCACCCGGCCGTGTAGCGGTATCCCCACTTGCTGCCGATGACGAGGTCGCCGGCATCGGGCCGGGCGGCCAGCCAGTCGGCCAGGAACTCCTCCGAGCGGCCGTAGGAGCGGGCCACGTCCACATAGCGGACACCCTGCGCGTAGGCCGCGTCCAGCAGTTCGTGCGTACGCCGGCGCATGACCTCGACGCCGCGTTCGGCCGGCAGGTCGGCGTCCCTCCCGAGGTTGATGTAGCCGGGGCGGCCGACGGCGGCGAGACCGAGGCCGATGTGGGCGGTGGGGGTCGTCGCGGCGTCTAGGCGGGCGAAGGGCATCGCGCACTCCTGGGCTGGTCGGCGGCTCGGCGGACGAGGGTTCCGGG
>NZ_JAAAXQ010000777.1 GCF_009916105.1 Streptomyces sp. GC420
CGCCCTCGTCGACGCGGCCCTCGCGGACGCGGCCGCCGCCCCCGCCGGCCACCCGCGCCTGCCGGAGCTGCGGCACCTGCTGGCGTTCTTCCTGAGCATGCAGGACAGGGACGAGGCGGCGGTGGTGGACGCCCCGCCCCAGCATTCGGCGTACCCGTCCGAGTCCTGCCAACCCGCGACCGTGTGCCAACGCCCTACCGGTTCAGCCGGACCACGGTCTGGATCACCAGCTGCCCGTCACCGCCCAGCGGTTCCCGCCATCCCCATGCTCCGAGCATCCCGCCGGGGCACCCAACCTGCGGCTACCCGCCCCGGCACCGACGCCTGGGTGGTCAGCGGCAACCTCACCACCTACCCGCCCGGCAGCGGTTCGCAGTTGGCGCAGGTCGCCGTCCAGACCCTGGCTGTCAATCCGCAGCTGCTGCGCCGCAATCCAGAGATGCTGCGCAGGGCCTGGGAGATGCAGGCCGAAGCCCGTGCCGACTTCGTCGAACTGTTCGGCACCGACCTCCTCGTCCTCGACCCGGCAGAGGCGCAGGTCCGATTGCGCGAGTATCACCGTCACCGGCAGGAGAAGGCCCTCGCCGCACGTGACGACGAGGCCGCCGCGCAGGCGACGAACAGCGGGCCCTCGCTTGACGAACTCGGCAGCCTGCCCGAAGAGCTTCTCGACGCGGACACCGTCGCTGTGATCTGTGACGAGACCGAAGGCATCTGCTACTACGCCGACTTCGGCCGTCTCGACGCGCTGTTCGCCGATCCGGCTCTGGCCCGTAACCGCACCTACCTGACGCAGCTCCGGGAATACCTGAACGACGACTCCGTCTCCCCCATGGTCATCCGCCGCCTGGTCCAGCGGCATCCCGAGAACGCCGACGCCCCCGGTAGGGCGGACTGGGCGAGCGCCCCGGTGAAGTCCGCCCGCTCGGCCACGGCGTTGCGGCCCCGGGTCGCCTGGAAGACCCCCGCAGGTCACAGCCGGTCCGGCACGACCGGCCCTTGCTTGCGGCTCCTACGGGGACCCGAACCTGCGGTCAATTG
>NZ_JAAAXQ010000778.1 GCF_009916105.1 Streptomyces sp. GC420
GCGCGAACAAGGGAGGCGGGGGAGGGGGCGTCGGAAGGGGGCGCGGCGCGCGGAATTAGGAGGCTGTCCGGAGCATCCGCCGGGCGGCCGCCCGGCCGCTGGCGCTGACGCGTTCCGCCGCGTGGAGTCGCAGTGCTCGCGCTCGCACGAACGCGGCGGCCGCCTCAGAGTCGCCACCCGCTGCGCGGGCAAGCAACTCCGTGATCTTGCTGTCAGTCATCAGGGGTCCTTTCGGGGCGCACCAGCGCGAGCCGTTACCGGCAATGCGGCATGGTCTGTTCGGCGGCGGGGTTCGAGAGCGCGCGCGAAGCATCCATGGAGATCTTGAAGCTGAACACGGTAAGGACGATCGCGGAGACACCCAGCAGGACACCCAGGAAGATTCCAGTCCTGCGCCCGATCCTGCGGCCGATCCTGTGGTTCATCATTGCTCCCACTTTCCTAGCTTGTGAGGGTGGCGCGGAGATGTGCGGTCGGACTTGGGTGCCGCCCCCACCGGGGGGCGGCACCCGGCGTTAGAACCAAGTCGCCTCACAGCCGAGGTCGTTCCGGGCAAGGTCCCGAAGCGCGGACAGTTCACCGTGCGCCCCGCACTCAACACATGTGCCGCCGCGCCGGTCCCCGTCGGACTCGAAGTCGCCGATGACAAGGATGTGCGGACGGGCTATGGGGGTCTTGATGTTGGACACGACCAGGCCGGACTCGGGGCGCGCGGCGGCGCGTGCCGCGAAGTACTCCATGCGCTCCTGGATGTCCTCCAGGTCCTGCTCGGCGAAAATCCAGGTCAGTCGCTCCACGGAGCCGGGCTCGCCGTACGGGAGCCCGGTCGTGGGGCACATCGCCGACTTCTCGGTGACGGGCGTAGCGACCTTCGGCGAACGGCGAAGCAGGGCGAGCATGGAATCTCCCAGGAGTTTGGCTGGCGCTGACGGCGACCGGCTGTTGTGATTACAGTACACAACGAAACGCTAATACGCAACAGTCGGGCGGTAAGACAGGCGACGGGGGCGGGGCGGCCCGGCCCCGGTGGGTGAGGG
>NZ_JAAAXQ010000779.1 GCF_009916105.1 Streptomyces sp. GC420
GTCGGGAACGGACCGAGGGGATCGGAGCGGAGGGACGGGGTCAGGAGCGGACCGAGGGGATCAGGAGGGGAACGACGAGGTCAGGAGTGGAACGGCAGACCGGCGTCGGCCACCAGCTCCAGGTCCTCCTCCCCGGTGGGCGGCAGCAGGCTCGCCGTGCCGTCGGTCACCGGCACCACGCCCAGGTCGAGGAGCTCGGCCATGGCGGCGCTGCCCGCCATGTCACGGACCTGGAGCTGGTAGCGGGCGGTGGTGCGGTAGGAGCCTCCGGACTCGTCGCCGGTGCGCTGGAGGAACCCGGAGTCGGTGAGGAAGACGACGGCCTTGGCGACGATGCCGGTGGTGGAACCGGCGAGGCGGCGGGCGTCCTTGGTGGCCCCGGTCGAGGAGCGCCGGGCCCAGATCCGCCAGGCGGCCTCCAGTCCCGGGGCGTCGCTGACCGGGTCGGTGTTCTCGCCCTGCTCCTCTGCCCGTTCCTCCAGGCGGCGGCAGGCCTGGCGGACGAAGGCGTCGACGCCGTTGACGGTGATCCGCCCGATGTACCCGTCGTCGGCGAGGTCCTCCGGGCGCGGGAAGGCCAGGGCGGCGACGGCGAGGTGGGCGAGGCCGTGCAGGAAGCGGTCGCCGGAGTCGGCGGAGGCGCGGCGCGCGTAGTCGCCCATGCGGACGGCGAACACGGAGTCCTCCGCGGCGGTGACGGCCATGCCGGCCCGCGGTGAGACCTCCAGGACCACGAGCCCCAGGCCCGCGGCCACGGCGTCGGCGAGCCGCGCGAACTGCGGGTCCTCGCGGTGTCTGCGGAGCAGTTCGGCGTACTCGGCGTCACGCGCGGGCAGCAGCTTCGGCTGCAGGCCGAAGGCGACGAGCCGTGCGGCGTCAGCCGCGTCGGCGGGCGTCAGCCGCGGTTCGGCCTCGCTCCGGACGGCGGCTCCCGCGCCGGGCGTCTCCCCCGGCTCGGCTCCGCGCCGTCCGGCGTGCTCGGCGTACTGCTCGATCACTGCGTCGTCTCCTCGTGGGGCTGTTGTTC
>NZ_JAAAXQ010000077.1 GCF_009916105.1 Streptomyces sp. GC420
CCATGCGCCCGTGAAGCAGCCCCGCCCCGACCGGGACCGGGAGCCGCAGGTCGTACAGGCACCGGTCCGCGAGGCTCTGGACTCCGCCCTGCCGGGGAAGGACGCCTCCGCACCGCCCCGCGAGCGCCGGTCCGGCCGGACGGCCGCCGGCGGGGCGCCGGATCGCGCGGCCGGCGGGGCACCGTCCGCGCCACGGACACCGGCCTTCCGGCCGGTCCGGCCGAAACCGGCCGCGCCCCACCGGACGGTTCCGTCCCTGCCGGCCGTACTGCCGGACACGAACGGTCTGGAGGACGCCATCGGCGGCGACGTGTGCGCGGCCGGCCGCAAGTACGGCGGCTGGCGGCCCGGCAGCCCCGAGGCTCGGATCTGCGAACGCACCTACGGCTGACCGGGACCCGCGCCCGTTCGGCGGACGGGCCCCGGCACCGGACGGGCCCGACGGGTGCTCGCGCGCCCGGCCGGGGAGGTCACGCGGTGCCCTCGGCCAGCTTGGCGAGTTGCGCGGCGACGAGGTCGTCGGGGACCGTGGCGGGCTCCTGGTCCAGGTTGCTGCCGCGGAAGCTGACGATGGCATTGCCCACCCGGACCACGACCCGCAGCCCAGGGATCTTCGTGTCCGGGTCGTCGGCGAAGCCGGTGACGTCCGTGTAGGACAGAGATTCGTCACCGAGTGCGCCGTGGCCGGACCCGGCCCTCACTTCGGAGACGGGGACGCCGGCGCCCCCTTCCACATGGGCCGGTATCTCGTAGGCGGTGCAGCGCCCGAGGGCGGCGCGCAGCTCGTCCATGGCCGCCCGCGCGTCGGCGGCGGTGAAGAACGACAGGCTGAGGGTGGCGGCACCGCTGTGGTCCTTTGCGACGACGACCCTCACGTCGCCCGCGATGGAGCGGGCGTCGTCGGCCGAGCCGATCCGGTGGGCGATCGGGCGGCAGACGGCCGGTTCGACTCCGGGAGCCGGGTTGGACGGGTTCTTGTCGGCCTTGAGCCGCGTAACCCTGTAGACGGGGACGTCCTTTGCGGTCAGTACGGTCCGCTCCAGGTCTGCCGCGCCGAAGTCGCGGGCGTTTGTGACCGCCGGCGTTCTGCGCGCCCCGGACTGGCCGCCCGCATCGGCCTTCCCGGCGCAGCCGGCCGTCATGGCCAGAACGGCCACGACACCTGCCGCGCCCCCCATCCCCGTCTGCTGGACGTCATGACTCTCGCTCCACGGTCGGTGCCTCCGCGCGGTGCCGGTCACGTGCGCGAGGGCTCATGAAACGCCATGGCCAGGACCGTTGCCCACACTCACCAGCCGGATCACTCCGCCCCATGTCCACATTCGGCACCCGGGCACGGCCCGGTCACGTGACCGACCGGACGAGTCCTAGTGCCGCGTCGGTCAGGGTTTGCCCGCTGAGGAGCGGCGTCCGGCGCTGGGGGTACCTCCCGCCGGAGGCGGGGGGAGCATCGCAAGGCGGCCGGAAGCCCTCGTAGTGGGCCTACTCGGGCTTTCGGCCAACGCAGCGCGGGGGTACCCCCCGCGCCCGGAGGGCTGCGGGGGAGTGCCGTGCAGGCCGTCGCGACGGGGCGAACCCCGGCTGACGCGGCACTAGCCGTCCGCGGCCTCGAGTCGGCACGCGAGGCGCCCGATGGCGGCCCGTACGCCCTCGCCGTACGCGTCGTCGGCGAGGGCGTCGCACGCGGCCCGTGCGCGGCACAGGTGGTCGCGGGCGGCGCCGTACCGCTTCAGCTTCAGGTAGTCGGCGGCGAGGTTCAGGTGGAGCGAGGGGCGGAAGCCGCGCACCGCGATCCGGCCGTGGGGCGGGGCCGGACGCTCGCCGGCCGGGCCCTCCGCGGCGCTCAGTGCCCGCAGGTCCCAGACCAGTTCGTCCACGGGGTCGTCCTGGGTGTCGGCCATGTAGTGCGCGAGGGTGCAGCGGTGCAGCGGATCACCGGCCTCGCCGAGCTCCGCCCACAGGGCTCCGAGCCGGTTGCGCGCCTCCTCGCGGTCGCCCGCGTGGAGCAGCATGACCGCCTGGCCGATCCTGGTCATGACGACGTCCTCCGACGCCTCGCGCTGCTCCGTCACCGCTGCCTCCGAAATGTCCCGGTCCGCCCGTGGGCACGACGCTAGCCGCGGCCGCGGGCAATACCGTCCAGGCACGCCCCGCGCCCCTCCCGCGCGTCCCGCCCTTCCGCGCGGGGTGCCCGCCCCTGCTGCCCCGGGCCGGGAGCGGCCCCGGACCGGGACAGGAAGCCGGACCGGGACCGGAACCGGGACCCGGCAGGTCAGCCCAGGTTCGGGATCCGCCAGTCGACCGGCGCGTGGCCCTGGGCCGCGACGGCCTCGTCGATCTGGCTGAAGGGACGGCTGCCGAGGAACTTCTTCGCCGACAGCGGCGAGGGGTGGGCACCCTTGACCACCACGTGCCGCTCGGTGTCGATCAGCGGCATCTTCTTCTGGGCGTAGGCACCCCACAGCACGAACACCGCCGGGTCGGGCCGGGCGGCCACGGCCTTGATCACGGCGTCGGTGAACTGCTCCCAGCCCTTGCCCTTGTGGGAGTTCGGCTCGGCCTCGCGCACCGTGAGGACCGCGTTGAGCAGCAGCACGCCCTGCTCTGCCCACGGCATGAGGTAGCCGTTGTCCGGGACGGGGTGGCCGAGGTCCGTGTTGAGCTCCTTGTAGATGTTGCGCAGCGAGGGCGGGATGCGCACACCCGGCCGCACCGAGAAGCACAGGCCGTGGCCCTGGCCCGCGCCGTGGTACGGGTCCTGGCCGAGGATGAGCACCTTCACCTTGTCGTAGGGGGTCGCATCCAGGGCGGCGAAGACCTCGTCGTGGGGCGGATAGACCGGCCCGTTGGCCCGCTCCTTCTCGACGAACTCGGCGAGCTCGTTGAAGTAGTCCTTCTCCAGCTCCTCGCCGAGGACGCCGCGCCAGGAGTCGGGCAGCATGTCGGTCAGCACGTCAACAACCTCCGGGATGTGATCCGTTGTGCAGTGAGAACCTATCGGGGACCACTGACAACGGGGTCCGGAACGACGCACGGAGCCCGTGCCGGCGGGCCCCTGGGGTCCGCACCGGCACGGGCTCCGGCCCGTACGTGTCCGCTACCAGCTCGTCTTGCGGTGCAGGTGCCACATCTGCATGATCGTCGACGGGTCGAGGGAGTTCTCGATTCCGGCGATGTCCTGGCTGGCCGCGATGTACTGCTTGCCCTGCCAGATCGGGATCAGCCGTGCGTCCTCGGCGATGATCTCCTGGGCCCTGGCGAACTGCTTGGTCACGGCCCCCCGGTCGGCCTCCTTGCGCGAGGTCGGCAGCAGGGTGTCGGTGATCTCCGGGACGTCGTACGGCGTACCGAGGGCGTTCTGCTCTCCGACGAACGGCGCGATGAAGTTGTCCGGGTCCGGGAAGTCGGGGAACCAGCCGCGGCCGAAGACCGGGAACCGGCCCTTCTGGTAGCTCTGCTGGTAGTCGGCCCAGGGGCTGCTCTTGAGAGTGATCTTGAACAGGCCGGAGGCGTCGAGCTGCCGCTTGATCTCCTTGAACTCGGTGGCCATCGAGGAGCCGTAGCGGTCGGTCGTGTACCAGAGGGTCAGCTTCACGGGCGCGGTGATGCCGGCGTCGCTCAGGATCTCGGCGGCCTTCTGCGTGTCCGGGTCGCCGAAGATGTCGAAGAAGTCCGTCGTGTGACCCGCCACACCGGCGGGGACCATCGAGTAGAGCGGCTCGACGGTGCCCTGGTAGACCTCACGGGCGATCACGTCGCGGTCGATGATCTGCGCGACCGACTTGCGGACGGCGGGGTTGTTCGCCCTCGCGTCCTTCGGGTTGAAGACCAGGTAGCGGATCTCGGCCCCGGTGCCCTCGATGAGGGCCAGCTTCTTCTCGGTCTTCGCGCCCTTGCTGTCGAGTTCGACGATCTCCTCGGCGGTCAGACCGCGCAGGATGAGGTCGATGTCCTTGTCCTCCAGAGCGGAGACCATCTTGGTGGAATCCGTGAAGTACCGAATCGTGACGCCGTTGTTCTCGAGATCCGCGGCGCCCTTGTAGCCCGGGTTCTTGACCAGGACCGACTTGGCACCCTTTTCATACGATTCGAGGAGGTACGGGCCCGAGCCGATGATCGAGTTCCCCTCGCGCAGCGAGTCGGCGGGGTACTGCTCGGGGTCCACGAGCGAGGTGGCGGGCGACCCGAGCACGAACGGGAAGGTCGTGTCGGCCTTGTTGAGGTGGAACGTCACGGTGAGGTCACCGCTGGTGGTGACCTTGTCCAGGCTGCCGAGGAGCCCCGCGGGGCCGGTCTTCACGCCGTTCTCCGCCACCGTCATGATGCGGTCGATCGACGCCTTGACCGCCTTGGCGTCCAGCGCGTTGCCGTTCGAGAACTTGAGCCCTTCCTTCAGCGTGCAGCGGTAGGTGCGGCTGCTCGTGTCGGTGAACTCGCACTTCTCGGCCGCGTCCGGCTGCGGCGAGGTGCTGCCGCTGGGGTAGTACAGGAGCGTCTGGTACACGTTCCGGTAGAGCTCCCACGAACCGTCCCAGGCCCCGGCCGGGTCGAGCACACTGGGGGCGCTGGTCGTGCCGACGACGATCGTCCGCTCGTCGCCGGAACCGCTCTCGGACACCAGTCCGCACCCCGCGAGCGGCAGAACCGCGGCGAGGGCCGTGGCTATGCGCGAAGATCTGGTCCGGTTGAACACGTGCACGCTCCTCGATCAGCCTTGGTCGGCAGACCCTACCGCAGTGCCCCGCCAAGGGAATCCCGGCGGGGCACAAGCGAAACACAACCGCATCACAATTATGTGGACGCGGTAATTCCGTCAGCCGACACCGGCGTTCAGGAAGATACCGCCGTCCACGACGAGCGTCTGCCCGGTGACCCAGGCCGACTGCTCGGAGGTGAGGAAGGCGGCCACTCCCCCGATGTCCTCGGGGACCCCGAGACGGCCCAGCGGATAGGCCGCGGCGGCCTCCGCCTCGCGCCCTTCGTACAGGGCCTCGGCGAACTTCGTCTTCACGACCGCGGGGGCGATGGCGTTGACCCTGACCCGCGGGGCGAACTCGTGCGCCAGCTGCAGCGTCAGGTTGATCATGGCCGCCTTGCTCACGCCGTACGCGCCGATGAAGGGCGAGGCGGAGACCCCGGCGACGGAGGCGATGTTGACGATCGCGCCGCCGTTGTCCTTCTGCCATGCCTTCCACGTCTGCTGGGCGAAGCCGAGCGCCGAGATCACATTGGTCTCGAAGACCTTGCGCGCCACCCCGAGATCGAGGTCGGCGATCGGGCCGAAGACCGGATTCGTTCCCGCGTTGTTCACCAGGAAGTCGACCCGGCCGAACGCCTCCATGGCGCGCTCCACGGCCGCCGCCTGGTGGGCCTCGTCGTGCGCCTTGCCGGCGACGCCCACGGCCCGGCCGGCACCGAGCCGCTCGACGGCCTCCTTCAGGGCGTCCTCGTTGCGGCCCGTGACGACCACCCGGTCACCCCTGGCGACGAGGGCCTCGGCGATGCCGTAGCCGATGCCCCTGCTGGCTCCCGTGATCAGCGCTACCTTGCCGCTGTCCTGCGGTTCCTCACTGCTCATGTCGTACGGCTCCGATCAGTTCAGCGGTCCGCCGGCCACGTACAGCACCTGGCCGGAGACGAAGCCGGCCGCCTCACCGGTGAAGAACGCGATGGCGTTGGCGATGTCCTCGGGCTCGCCGACGCGCTGCACCGGGATCTGGGTGGCGGCGGCGGCCTTGAAGTCCTCGAAGCCCATCCCGACGCGCTCGGCGGTGGCCGCCGTCATGTCCGTGGCGATGAAGCCGGGCGCGACGGCGTTGGCGGTGACGCCGAACTTGCCGAGCTCGATGGCGAGCGTCTTGGTGAAGCCCTGGAGGCCGGCCTTGGCGGCGGAGTAGTTCGCCTGGCCGCGGTTGCCCAGCGCGGAGCTGCTGGAGAGGTTGACGATCCGGCCGAACTTCGCGTCGACCATGTGCTTCTGCACGCCCCGGGACATCAGGAACGCGCCCCGCAGGTGCACGTTCATGACCGTGTCCCAGTCGGAGTCGCTCATCTTGAACAGCAGGTTGTCGCGCAGCACACCGGCGTTGTTGACGAGGATCACCGGAGCGCCGAGTTCGGTCGCGACACGCTCGACCGCGGCGGCCACCTGGTCGCTGTCGGAGACGTCGCAGCCGACGGCGATCGCCTTGCCGCCCGCCGCGGTGATCTTCTCCACAGTGTCCTTGCAGGCCGCCTCGTCGAGGTCGAGTACGGCGACCGCGCGGCCTTCGGCCGCCAGACGGACGGCCACGGCGGCGCCAATGCCCCGCGCCGCTCCTGTCACGATCGCGACGCGCTGCTCGGTGGTGGACATTCTGGATTCTCCTCGCCCTTGGAAGCCCTGGATCCCCGGATGCACGTGGTGCGGCTCTCGGGACGCGGCCACTCGGTGAGCGACCGCTTAGTACCTTCAGCAGGACGAGACGCTAGAAGCCCTGGCACCCGGTGTCAACGGCCCGCCGCGAGCCACGCCGCACGGCGGGCCGCGCTCAGCGCACCAGCAGGTCGAGCAGCCGCTCCACCTCCGCCTCCGGATCGGCGGTCAGCCCGGTGTGCACCGGGCCGGGCTGGACGACGGTGCTGCGCGGCGCGATCAGCCAGCGGAACCGCCGGCCCGCGTCGTCCCCGGCCGCCTGGCCGGCCGACTCACCCCCGCGGCAGACCCCTTCGACGGCGTGCAGCGCGGCCCGCACGCCCGTCACGTCCGCCTCGGGGTCCAGTGCTCTGAGCCGGGCCTCGTCCAGGTGCGTACGCGCCGCGACGAAGGACCTGGCACGGCAGTAGACGATCACACCGGCATTGAACAGCTCACCGCGCTCGACCCGCGGCACCACGCGCACCAGCGCGTACTCGAAGACGTCCCGCCCGTTCACTTCGCGCCCCCTTCGTGCGGCCAGGTGCCGGTGAGCCAGCCGGGCGCCTGCGAGGGGCGGTCCCTGGTGGGCTCGCCGACGGTGATGCGTTCCTCAAGGCCCGGCAGGCGGGCGAGCAGGGCCTCCACGTAGGCGCGGCGCAACGCGTCGGTGGAGTCGAAGCCGGGCTCGTCGACGAGCCACTCGTCCGGTACGTCGGCGGCGGCCTCGGTGAGCAGCTCCTCGGTGACCAGCGGGGCCAGCTCCGCGGCGGCCGAGGCGATGTCCGGCCCGAAGGGCGCGAGCGCGTGGTCGGAGGCGTCGTAGGGCCGGTCGGTGGCCTTCTTCGCGGTGGGCCAGTTGTGGTGCCAGATCATCGTGGCCCCGTGGTCGATGAGCCACAGGTCACGGTGCCAGACCAGCAGGTTCGGGTTGCGCCAGGAACGGTCGACGTTGCCCACGAGCGCGTCGAACCAGACGACCCTGCCGGCCTGCGCGGGGTCGACCTCGTAGGCCAGCGGGTCGAAGCCGATGGAGCCCGGAAGGTAGTCCATGCCGAGGTTCAGTCCGCCGCTGGCCTTGAGCAGTTCCTGCACCTCCTGGTCGGGCTCGCCGAGGCCGATGACGGGGTCGAGCTGGATGCGCACCAGCTCCGGGACACGGAGTCCGAGACGGCGGGCCAGCTGCCCGCACACGACCTCCGCGACCAGGGTCTTGCGGCCCTGTCCGGCACCGGTGAACTTCATCACATAGGTTCCGAGATCGTCCGCCTCGACGATTCCCGGGAGCGACCCGCCCTCGCGCAACGGCGTCACATAGCGGGTGGCTGTAACTTCGGAAAGCATCGGCCCAGGCTACTGGTGTGATGCCCGGGCACCGCGGGTGTGATGCTTGAACACCGCGGGCCGAGATCCCGTACACCATCACGGCGCCCGCCCCCCGCGGGCCCGGGACCGCAGCGCAAGTGAAAGGGAAGCCACCATGACCGGAACGCAGGAGTTCGAGCGGACGCTGGGCCGCCGCACCGTGGTCGCCGCAGTGGGTGCCGCCGGGCTCGCGGTCGCGCTCACCGCGTGCGGGGGCTCCGAGGACGGGTCCTCCGACTCCGTCCGGGAGAACGGTGCCGAGGCCGGGGCCGGGGCGGACGGCAGCGCGGAACTCGCCAAGACCGCGGACATCCCGGAGGGCGGTGGCAAGCTCCTCGACTCCGAGGGCGTGGTCATCACCCAGCCGAAGGCCGGGGAGTTCAAGGCCTTCTCCTCCAAGTGCACCCATCAGGGCTGTTCGGTGGTCGGCGTCACCGACGGATCGATCGTCTGCCCGTGCCACAACAGCAAGTTCTCGGTGACCGACGGCAGTGTCCAGGCGGGCCCCGCCACGCAGCCGCTGCCGGCCGTGAGCATCACCGTCGAGGGCGATGTCATCAAGAAGGCGTGAGGGCCTGAAGGCCGGGAGGACCCGGAGGACGGGAGGCCTCCCGGGACCGGGACGGCCCGGAGGACGGGAACGGCCCGGAGGACGGGGGCCGGCGCCCGCCGCGAGCGGTCAGCGCGGGCGCCGGGACGCCTTCCAGCAGCCGAGGACGGCGTCGGTCGTGGTGACCGTGGAGACCAGCGCCAGTGTGTTGCGGATCATCGCCGCGGTGTAGTCGGCGGGCACCCCCGCGATGGCATCGGCCACCACCACCGCCGTGTAGCCGAGATTGACCGCGTCGAAGACCGCGTTCGGGACGGCGACGTTCGCCGAGACGCCGGTGACCATGAGGGTGCGGCAGCCGAGATTGCGCAGCAGGGCGTCCGCGCCGGTACCGGCCAGCGGCGACAGTCCGTGCAGCCGGCGTACCACCAGGTCCTCCTCCGCCACCTCGATGGGTTCGGCCACACCCGCGGCGGCGCTGCCCGCCCACTGCTGCACGGGCAGCCGTTC
This sequence comes from Streptomyces sp. GC420, assembly GCF_009916105.1. GTDB lineage: Bacteria > Actinomycetota > Actinomycetes > Streptomycetales > Streptomycetaceae > Streptomyces. Next base: position 8,820 of record NZ_JAAAXQ010000077.1, read on the forward strand.
CGCGGCCCGGAACAGGCGGGCGTTCCGGTTGGCGCCGCGCCCGTCCGGCCGCCGCTCCGCGACCGTGTGCAGAACCTGTACGCCGCTCTCGTGGGCGGCGGAGACAAGCCGGGCGACATTGCCGAGGGCGCCCGAGGAACGCGCCTGGGCCGCGAGTTCCGGCAGCGCGCTGTCCGGGCCGACGACGCCCCGCTGGCACTCGACGGTCATCAGCGCGCAGGAGGCGGGGGCGAGCAGTTCCGCGAGTTCCGCGGGCTGTCCCTGGGCGGGCATGGCGGCGTTTCCTTCCCGTGCGGCGGCGGTCGTGCCGGCGGGTGACGGTAACGGCCATTGCGTGCCGAGGGAAGAGCGCCCATCCTGCTTGCTGACACCGGGTCAGGCGAAGGAGCGGGCATGGGCGTCACGGAGCAGCGGCGGGGCCGGCGGATCATGATGACGCCGGGCGAGCTGGACGCCTTCCTCACCGAACAGCGCACCTGCCGGGTCGCGACGGTGGCGGAGGACGGCAGGCCGCACGTCAGCCCGCTGTGGTTCGTCTGGGACGGCGGCTCGCTCTGGCTGTACTCCGTCGTCCGCAGCCGCCGCTGGGCCGACCTGCTGCGCGATCCGCGGATCTCGGTGGTCGTCGACGCGGGCGAGGAGTACGGGGAGCTGCGCGGGGCGGAGCTGTCCGGGCGGGTCGAACGGGTCGGCGAGACTCCGCGTACGGGCGAGCCCTGCCCCGGACTCCGGGAGCCGGAGCGGCTGTTCGCGGCGAAGAACTTCGGGATGGACGAGATGCCGCACGACGGCCGGCACGCCTGGCTGCGGCTGTCCCCGGACGCGGTCGTCACCTGGGACTTCCGCAAGCTCGGCTGACGGCTCCCGGGCCACCGGGCCACCGGGCCACCGGGCCACCGGGCCCAGACTCCCGGACTCCCGGACTCCTGCCCGCGCGCGCCCCGCCCTGCCCGCTCGGCGCCCGCCCTCGCGCTCAGCTCTCGACGGCCTCCGCCGCGGTGCGCAGTGCCTCCACGGCGGCCCTGATGGAGGGCCTGCGGTCCGCGTCCGCCCGCCAGACGACGTAGATGTGACGGCGCATCGTGTGGCGTACGGGCACCACGCGCACGCCCTCGGGGACGGGGCCGCGCCCGAGTCTCGGCGCGACGCAGACCCCGAGGCCGGCGGCGACCAGGGCCAGCTGGGTGTGGTGCTCCTCGGCGGTGTGCGCGATCCGGGGTTCGATGCCCTTGCTGCGCAGGGTGAACACCAGCCACTCGTGGCAGAACTCGCCGTCCGGCCAGGTGACCCACTCGTCCTCGGCGAAGTCCTGCAGGTCGGCCTCGGCGCGCCCGGCGAGCGGATGCCCGGCGGGCATGGCCACGTCCGCCGGGTCGTAGAGCAGCGGTTCCTTGGCGAGCCCGTCGGGAAGCGGGAGCGGCTTGTTGTACCAGTCGAGGACGACGGCGAGGTCGACGTCGCCGCGGATCACGGCCGGGATGCTGTCGTCCGGTTCGAGTTCGCGGGAGCGTGTGTGCAGCCCCGGGTGCTCCTCGCGCAGTGCCTTCAGCGCGGCGGGCAGCAGACCGCGCGCGGCGGTCGGGAAGGCGGCGAGCCGCAGTTCGCCGACGGCCTTCCCGCGCTGCGCCTCCAGGTCGGCGGTGGCCAGCTCCACCTGGGAGAGGATGCGCCTGGCATGCTCGGCGAGCAGCCGCCCGGCGTCGGTGAGCCGCACGCCGCGCCCGTTCTTGGCGATCAGCTGCTGTCCGGCCTCGCGTTCCAGCTTGGCGAGCTGCTGGGAGACGGCGGAGGTGGTGACGTGCAGGCCGGCGGCAGCGCCGCCGACGGAGCCGTGGCGGGCCAGTGCGTCGAGGGTGCGCAGGCGCTCCAGGTTCAACATGTAAGCGATACTACGCAATGCCTTCCATGAAATCTTGCTTGTGCTAAGAGATTTCCGGCTCGACAGTATGGCCATGACCGCCACCGCCGCCTCTGCCCCGCACGGCACCGTCCCGCCCGCCGGGGAGACCGCGCCGGCAGCATCCGCCACTCCCCCCGCTCCCCCTGCCTCCGCGGACCCGATTCCTCCGGCGCCCGCTCCGGGGCAGCCCCGCCGTCCGGCCCTCGACTGGCGGATCCGGTTCGCCGGGCTCTCCCTCATCTGGGGCTTCAGCTTCCTGCTGATCAAGGTGGGCACGGAGGGCTTCGCGCCGCTCCAGGTCTCCCTCGGCCGCCTGGTGTTCGGTTCCGCGGTGCTGCTGCTCGCCCTCGCCGTCAAGCGCGAGGGCCTGCCGCGCGGCAGGCGCACCTGGGGGCATCTGTTCGCGGCGGCGTTCTTCACCAACGCCCTGCCGTTCTCGCTCTTCGCGTACGCCGAGACGACGATCCCCTCCACCCTGGCGGGCATCTGCAACGCCACGACACCGCTGTGGGGCATGCTGCTGTCGCTGGTGGCCCTGTCGGAGGACCGGCCGACCAGGCGCCGGGTGGCGGGTATGGGCATCGGCTTCGTGGGTGTCCTGATCGTGCTGGGCGCCTGGCAGGGCTTCTCCGGGCAGGACCCGGCGGGCACGGCGATGGCCCTGATCGCCTCGGCGAGCTACGCGGTGGGCTGGCTCTACATCCGCCGTACGCTCGCCGGCGCCGGGCACTCCAGCCTCTCGATGACGGGGGCGCAGCTGTCCCTGGCCACCCTCCAGCTGGCGGTCGTCACCCCGCTGTTCAGCTCGGCCCCGGACGGCCTGCCCGTCCTCCCGCTGCTCTCGGTGGTGGCGCTCGGTGCGCTGGGCACGGGCCTCGCCATGCTGGTCCAGTACGGCCTGGTCGCCGAGATCGGCCCGACGACGGCGCAGATGGTCACGTACTTCATCCCGGTCATCGCCACCGCGGCGGGCGTCGCGGTGCTCGGCGAACGGCTGGACTGGAACACACCGGTGGGAGCGCTCGTGGTGCTGCTGGGCGCGGCACTGACGCAGAGCGGGCCGCGCACCGCCCGCCGCGCACCGCCCGCCGCGCAGCACCGGCCCGGGTCGCCCGTCCGGCCCGCGGCGCTCAGCCGTAGCGCACCCCCGCCCGCACCGGGCCTCTCGCGGACGCCACGGCGTCGGCGAGGAGCCCGATGTCGTCCATGCCCAGCGCGGACACGGTGAGGCGTACCCCGGGCGGGGCGGACACCCGGAACCGGGCGCCGGGGGCGACCGCCCAGCCCGACCGCAGCAACCGGGCGACCACGCCCGTCTCGTCGTCCACGGGTACCCACACGTTCATCCCGCTGCGCCCGTGGGCGTTGATCCCGCGCTCCGCCAGCGCCTCCACGAGGGCGTCCCGCCGCTCGGAGTACGCCCGCGCGACCGCTGCGGGGTCCACGGCACCCGTCGTCCACAGGTGCACCACCGCGCGCTGGAGCAGCCGGCTGACCCAGCCGGGTCCGAGGAGCTGCCGCCCGCGCACCCGGTCGAGGGTCACGTCGTCCCCGGTCAGCAGGGCGAGCCGCAGGTCGGGGCCGTACGCCTTGGCGGTCGAGCGGACCAGCGCCCAGTGCTCGGTCGCGCCCGCCAGCGGGTACAGGGGGAGGTGGACGAAGCCGTGCCCGTGGTCGTCCTCGACGAGCAGCACACGGGGGTGCGCGGCGAGCACGGCGCGCAGCTCCGCGGCGCGTGGGCCACTGACGGCCGCGCCCGTCGGGTTCTGGGCGCGGCAGGTCACGACGAGCGCCCGGGCGCCCCGGTCCAGCGCCCGCTCCACCTCCCCGGGCACCGGCCCCTCGTCGTCCACCGCGACCGGCACTGCGCGCAGCCCGAGTGCCGGGACGAGGTCGAGCAGGCTGCCCCAGCCCGGGTCCTCGACCGCGACGGTGTCGCCGGGCCTCAGGTGGGCGGCGAGGACGCGCTCGATCGCGTCCAGCGCCCCGGAGGTGGCCGCGACCGGCCCCTTCGGCACTCCGTCGAGCCCGAAGGCCCGCCGCGCGTGCCGGGACAGCTCGGCGTCGACGGGGGCTTCGCCGTACAGCACGGGCCGTTCGTCGTAGCGGGCCGCGGCCGCCGCGAGGGCAGGCCCGAGGGAGGGCAGCAGGGCGGGATCGGGGCTGCCCGTGGAGATGTCCCGCACGCCGGGCGGGGCCTCGACACCGATGGACTCGCGGGCGGTGCCGGCGGGCCGGGCGCGCACCCGGGTGCCCTTGCGTCCCGCCGTCTCCACGACACCGCGTTCGCGCAGCGTGCGGTAGGCCGCGGCCACCGTGTTCGGGTTCACGCCGAGGCGCTGCGCCAGTTCCCTGAGCGGCGGCAGGGGGGCTCCCGGAGCCAGCCGGCCGGCGCCCACGCCGCGCTCCACGCTCTCGGCGATCTCCGATGCGCGCCGCCCCTCGATCCGATACTCTCCTAGCACAAAGAAGATTATGCACTAGTACAATGGAGGGTTCAATGCCGGAGGCCGCACCGGGCGTACCGGAGACCGTTCCCTACGAGCCGACCGGGCGTACCGTTTCCGACGCGGTCCCGCCACCGTGCCTCGTACGACCGGGAACTGATCCACTCGATACTCGACGAGGCGTACGTCTGCCACATGGGCTTCGTGCGCGACGGCGCCCCCGTCGTGCTGCCCACGCTCTTCGGCCGGGTCGGCGAGCGCCTCTATGTGCACGCTTCGACCGGCTCCGGGCCTGTGCGCATGGCGCAGGGCACCCGGGACGTCGGCCCCGGGCTCCCCGTGTGCCTGACCGTCACCCATGTCGACGGCCTGGTGCTGGCCCGCTCCGCCTTCCATCACTCCGTCAACTACCGGTCGGTCATGGTGCACGGCGTCGCACACCCGGTCACCGACCCGGAGGAGCGCAGGACGGCCCTCGACGCGATCGTCGACCACGTGGTGCCAGGCCGCGCCGCCGACTCCCGGCCCGCCAACGACAGGGAACTGGCGGCAACCGCCGTGCTCCGCCTCGACCTGGCCGAGGTCTCGGCCAAGGTGCGCAGCGGCGGCCCCAATGACGAGCCCGAGGACATGTCGCTCCCGCACTGGAGCGGCGTGCTCCCGCTCGCCCGCGGCTACGGCGCGCCGGTCCCGGCGGACGACCTCGCTCCGGGCACCGCGGTGCCCGACTACCTGACGGTGCTCTGACACGGCCGCCGGGCCGCCCCTCAGGTCTCCCCGCCCCTCAGACCGCGGTGGCCCGTGGGGCGGGGAGACGCGACCCGAGCGGGCGGCGACGGCCCACAGGGCCCGGGCGGGACCGGGGAACCCTTGGGGGCCGCTCAGGATGCGGCGGCCGCGCGCACCGCCGCCAGAGCGCGGTCCGCGTGCACGCTCATGCGGACCTCGCTCCTGATCACCTCGAGCACCGTACGGTCGGTGCCGATCACGAAGGTCGTCCGCTTGGTGGGCACGATCACGAAACCGCGCTTCACACCGAACAGTTCGCGTACGGTCCCGTCGGGGTCCGACAGCAGCGGATATCCGAGGCCGTAGGCCTCGGCGAACTCCGCCTGCCGCTCCACCGGGTCCGTGCTGATGCCGACCGGGCGGGCACCCACCGCGCGGAACTCGGCGGCCAGGTCACGGAAGTGGCAGGCCTCGGCGGTGCAGCCGCGGGTGAAGGCCGCCGGGTAGAAGAAGAGCACCACGGGGCCGTCGGCGAGCAGTTCGCCGAGCCTGCGCGGCGCACCCGTCTCGTCCCGCAGCTCGAAGTCCTCGACCTTGTCGCCCACGTCCATGTGCCGCTCCCGCCCGTCCGTCGTTCGCCGGTCCCGGTCGTGTCCCGGTGGCCGGGCCCGGAGCCCGGACCCGAGGGTTCCGGACTCCCGGTCTCCGGCCAACTGTACGGTCGCGCAGGCGCGTTCCGGCGCCCGGCCCACAACGGGGGTATGCGGTCGCCTACTGGGACGGGCACCTCACCGTTCCTCAAGACTGAGCAGGAGTGAGCCGGTTCAGCCGCACGCCCCGAACGGTCTCGAGCGCACTGGTCCCCGGCATACTCGGCCCCGGGGCAGCAGCACGGATTCCGTCCCCGGTCCGGTCCCTGGAGGCCGGTTCCCACACGACCTGGCCAGGTGAATACGGCCAGAGGCGACGGGGAGGCCCGCACCATCACTCCGGTGGAGCGGGGCCCGCACCCCCCAGCTACCACTGGGGGCGCCCCCAGGCGCCATACCCGGCGTCCAGATCGCACGATCACCGTAGCCGGACAGCCCACAGCACACCGCAGACCCGCAGGCCCCGCAGGCCCCGCAGGCCGACCGTCACACGATCGAGGTAACTCGACCGGCCACCGCCGTACGCGCCTCCGCGAGGGCGAGGCCGACGACCGCGACGAGCAGCAGGGCCGTTCCCGCCACGGTTGCCCCGGTCAGCGTCTCGCCGAGAACCAGGACGGCGATCACGGCCGCGCTGACCGGCTCCAGCAGCATGATCACGGACACGGTGGCGGACCGTACGACGGCCGCGCCCGCGAAGTAGAGCGCGTACGCCAGCGCCGTGGGCACAGCCGCGACGTACACCAGCAGGACCAGCACCCTGCCGGGCTCCGCGGTGTGCGGCATCAGCCCTTCGGCCGCGCCGAGCGGGAGCAGGCACAGGGCGCTGACCGCGAACGCCGAGACGGAGGTGTTGAGGGAATCGGTGCCCTGCCCGTCCCTGCCGAGCCACCGGGTCACCAGGGTGATGGCCGCGTACCCCGCCGCCGACAGCAGGGCGAGCGCGACCCCGCCGGGCCGTACGGTCGCGCCACCGCTGCCGAGGACGAGGACGGCGAGACCGGCGAGTGCCCCGCTCACGGCCAGCAGCCCGCCGCGTCCGAGCCGCTCCCCCACGATCAGGCGCGCGCCCAGCGCGATCAGGACGGGCCCGGCACCGAGGGTGACCACCGTGCCGACGGCCAGGCCCGTGGCGCCGACGGCCGCGAAGTAGGCGGTCTGGAACAGGGCGAGACCGATGCCGTTGACGGCGATCCGCAGGACGCGGCGGCGCCGCGGCCCGGCGGGTGCCCCGGCGGCCGCCGGCACCGCTGTGGTTGGGGCCGCTGTTGTGGCCGCGGCGGCCGCGGCCGCTGCTCGCCTGCCGGGGCGCAGCGCGCCGACGGCGACCAGCAGGGCGAGCCCGCCCGCGCAGCGCCAGAAGGACAGGGCGAGTGGGCCCAGGTCGCTGGCCCGGAAGAGCAGTGAGGCCGCCGCGCCGGCGGTGCCCCAGGCGATACCGGCGACGAAGAGGTAGAGAAGGCCGCGCCCGACGGGCAGCGCGCCTTCGGCGCGCGCGGCGCCGGAATCAGGCGTGTTCGACATGTGCGTTCTCCGCGAAGACGTACAGAGGGTGGTCGCTTGACGTCCGTGCGCGGGCAGCGACAACCCACCCGGGAAGCCCGGGGTCAGGTCTTCCGGTTCAGCGGGCCGCCCGCGTTACGCGGCGGGCGGCGGGAGAACGAGCTGGTCGATATGCACGGCCGCCACTCTAGGTGCCCCGTCCGTCCAGGGACAACTCGCTTCCGGGGCGCGCCGGGCCGGCCTCGCCGCCGTCCGTGCCCCCGCTCTCACGTGCGTTTTCCTGCACGCGCGCGCCGCGCTCGCCCGGGCGGTCGCCCCCGCGCACGCCCCCGCCGTCGCCGCCCGCGACCACCTGGTGCGACGGATCCCTGGGCGTGGAGGACTGCGCGATGAAGGCGCCGATGAGCACGACCGCGCCGCCGACGATCTGCGGTGCCGACAGGTGCTCGCCGAGCAGCACCCACGCCAGCACCGTCGCGATGACCGCCTCCAGACAGGCCACGACCCCCGCCACCTGCGGGGAGAGCCTGCGCACCGAGACCACGCCCGTGACATAGGCGACGACGGTGGCGATCAGCACGATCCAGGCCAGCAGCAGGGCCGCGGGCACCTGCGCCACCTCGAGTTCCGCGCGGCCGGAGAGCACCGACCAGTCCATGTTCCAGGGACGGGCCACGACGGTCAGCACGGCGGCTCCCGTGAGCAGCCCGTACGCGATGACGCCCAGCGGGTCGGCGCTCTTCCCGCCCTCACCGCCGGAGCCGTGGTCGGACAGCACGAAGTAGCCGACCTGGCAGCAGGCCGCGGCGAAGGCGAGCAGCAGCCCGAGCGCGTCGAAGCCCAGCCCGGCCCACACCTCGACGACGCAGGCGAGCCCGCCGACGGCGAGGACCACGCCGACCGCGGCGGCCCTGGTGACCGGGCGCCGCTGCACGAACCGCACCCAGCCGAGCACCAGCGCGGGGGCAAGGTATTCGACGAGCAGAGCGACGCCCACGGGAATGCGGGAGAGGGCGGCGAAGTAGAAGGCCTGAACGCCTGCGACGGCGAGCAGGCCGAACCCGGCCAGCAGCCCGGGCCTGGACCTCACCAGGTCCCGGTGCTTCCAGGCGACGGGCAGCATGACCAGGGCCGCGCCCGCCACCCGCAGCCACACCACGTGCAGCGGGTCGAGCCCTGCCTCGATCAGCGGCTTGGCCGCGACACCGGAGCCGCCGAACGCCAGGGCGGAGGCCAGGGCCAGCCCGAGGCCGGTATTTCTCCCTCGGATCCCTTGAGACACGTGCATGGCGACATCATGACAGCTGACGTCAGGACCGTCATCATCGTGACACCTGTCGAGACAGCTCGGCGGCCCGCGCGTCCACCAGGACCGGACCGGAACGGCCCTCCGGGAGTTCTGATGGTTCATCAGTATTGAATGTTCCGGCCCCTGCGGCTACGTTCCGCGACACGTTCCCGTGCACGAGCCCGGGCACGACGAGGACAGGGGGTGTTCGCATGGCCGAAGTCAGTGCGGAGGCACGCATCGAGGCGCCCGCCGAGAAGATCTGGGCCAGACTGGCGGACTTCTCCTCGTACGGCGAGTGGAACGCGACGCACACCGGCTTCCCCGACGGCACCCCTCCCGCACCGGCGGTCGGCGCCACCTTCACGGAGAACATGAAGCTGATGGGCTTCCCCGCCGAGGTGCGGTGGGCCGTGGAGGAGCTGGAGCCGGGGCAGGTCTTCGCGGTCAGGGGCAAGGGGCCCATGGGGGTCACCGTGGCCAACCGCTACACGCTCACCCCCGAGGGGGCGGCGACGCGGGTCCGCATCGACGGGGAGTTCACCGGCGCGGCTGTCTCGCTGATGGCCGGCAAGCTCAAGGACTCCGCGACGGCCGCGCTCGACGAGTCCCTGCGCAGGCTCGGCGCGCTCGTCGCCTGACGCACGCGAGCGGCGGCACCCCCGTACGCTCGTACGGTCGGATGCCGCCGCGGCCGCGCGCCGGCGGCTCCCCGGCGGAGCCGCCGGCGCACCTCAGGACTCGTCGGTCTCCTCCGGGTCCTCGGCGAGGATCAGGTACAGCTTCTTGCGGGCCTCGTTGATGACCGTGATCGCCTTCTGCCGCTGGTCGGGCGTGCCGGTCTTCCACACCTGCCCGAACGCCTCCATCAGGCCGAAGCCGGCCTGCCGGATGTCGTTCACGGTCTCCCAGTCGATCCCGCGCCCGGCCTCCTCCCAGGGAGCGTCGGGGCCGGCCCCGGCCGCCGCGCGGCCGGATTCGGTGAGCGTGAACAGCTTCTTCCCGGCGTCGCTCTCGCTGGCGATCAGCCCTTCGTCCTCCAGCAGCTGGAGCGTCGGGTACACCGAGCCGGGGCTGGGCTTCCAGGCCCCTCCACTGCGCTCGGCGATCTCCTGGATCATCTCGTAGCCGTGCATCGGACGGTCCTTGAGCAGCGCCAGGATGGAGGCCCGCACGTCGCCGCGCCGCGCCCTCCCCCTGGGTCCGCCCCGACCGCGACCGGGCCCGCCCCACGGGCCTCCGCCGAACGGCGGCCCGAAGGGGCCGAACGCGGCCCTGAGTCCCTCGAATTCGCCCCGCCCGTGACGGCCGGGCCCGCGCTCGCATCCATGCCCGTGGGGTTCATGTGCACGCATGACCGTCTCCTTCGATCGGTTCCATCGCTGAACTATTCGCGATGCCTCAACGATATATCGGAACAGCTCGCCGAGCAACCCTCCGACTGTGCATAACGTGTTGTCCTGTCCCATGCGAATTGGCCCCTGCCTCAGGTGATCTGGTCCGATTCGCTCGTCGTCTCAGGTGATCTGGCCCGCCGACGCCGCTCATGTCATGCGAGACCCCACCCCGCAGGCCGTGGGAACCCCGGGATCTCGGTGAACGGCACACGCCAACATGGTGGGCCGATGACATCGATCAAGAAGTTCCAAGTCACCTTCGACTGCGCAGAACCTGAGCGCCTCGCTCGTTTCCGGTGCGAGGTGCGGGGGTATGTCGTACCGCCGCCGCCGGGGGGTGCCACTTGGGATGACTTCAAGGTCTCGCAGCCACCTGAGCGGCGGGATTCTTGGTTCGCCTGCATTGATCCCTCAGGTGTGGGCCCACGGCTGTACTTCCAGCGCGTCCCCGAGGGGAAGGCCGCCAAGAACCGGGTGCATCTTGATGTGCGGGTCGGCACCGGACTCGTGGATGAAGAGCGCCTCGCCGCACTTGAGGCCGAGTACGCCCGATTGATCCCGCTTGGCGCGGTACACGTGCAAACGCTGTACGACGGCAACGATGCGTGCATCCCGATGCTGGACATCGAGGGCAACGAGTTCTGTATCGACTGAGGGCCGCGAACGTGTCCCCGTTCCGTCCCATACGAGAGGACCTGGTCTGTGGTCGCAAGTGATCTGGTTCCTGTTCGCGAAGCTGTCCGGCGGCGTCCGCGTGACCGGGTCGGCCCGCACCCGCCAGTCCCTGGCCAACCAGCCGGAAGGCCCCTTCCGTTACGAGCAGGTCGCGGCGCCGGGCGAGCTGATGCAGATCGACTCCACTCCCCTGGACGTGCTGGTGCGGCTTGAGGAAAGGGGTGCCCGGCAGGGTCGAACTCTGCGGCCTGGTCGATGTCGCCACCCGCACCATCGCCGCCGCGGTCGTACGGCCCACCACCAAGCCGGTGGACGCCTCCCTGCTGCCGGCTCGTGCTCTGACCCCGGAGCCGATGCGTTCCGGCTGGTCAGATGCGCTGAAGATTGGATCTGACGGATCCGGAGGAGCCCTACCGTCGCTTCTCCGTGGAGCCGCTGGGCGCGGGCAGCAATGAGGAGGTGCTGGAGCGAGTGTCGCGCCGGGACTACTACGTCGAACTGCGGGCCGTGTCCGAGCCGGCGCGAGACTGGCTGATGGCGAAGCGGCCGACGCGCTCCATCGGGAACGCCTGGCCGGAGTGCCCCTGCCAAACCTCGCTCGGGCGCCACTTCGACGTGCTGGTACACCTCCATCGCGTCACGGCCGCGGATCTCCTGTCAACGGCCCGGGACTGAAAGTCCCGGGCTTGCACGACGGGCGTCACTGGCGCCGGCCCGCTCGCCGGATCCTCCGGCGAGCGGGCCGGCGGGCCCGTACCCGACCGGCACAACGCTGCGGGTCGAAACGCCTAGGGCGTGGGCAGCCACCCCACCTTGCCCGCCAGCAGCGCGTACCCGACGAACGCCACGATGTCGATCAGCGCGTGGGCCGCCACCAGCGGACCGACCCGGCCCCACCTGCGGTAGAGCAGGACGAAGACCACGCCCATCACCATGTTGCCGATGAAGCCGCCGATGCCCTGGTACAGGTGGTACGAGCCGCGCAGCAGCGAACTGCCGACGAGCGCCGCCATCGGTGTCCAGCCGAGCTGTCCGAGCCGGCGCAGCAGGTAGCCGACGACGATGACCTCTTCGAGCACGGAGTTCTGGATCGCCGAGAGGATCAGGACCGGAATCTTCCACCACACGTCGGGCAGCGACTCCGGTACCACCGTGAGGTTGAACCCGGCGGCCCGCACCACGAGGTAGAAGGCGAGCCCGGTGCCTCCGATCGCGGCCGCCAGTAGGGCTCCGCGGCCCAGGTCGGACCAGGGCCTCGTCCGGTCGAAGCCGATCGCCCGCAGGCCGGCGCCCTCGCGGAGCAGCAGGTGGGCGACCAGCAGCACCGGCACCAGGGAGGTCGAGACGCCGAACAGCTGCCAGGCCAGGTCGAGCCACGGCCGCCCGGGCGCGTAGGAGCCGTTGAGCGTGGCCGCCTGGTCCTTGAGGCCGCCGGGTCTGGTCACCGATCCGATGAAGCTGATCAGTGCCGAGACGCCGCTCGCCCCGAGCGAGAGCGCCAGCACGAGCAGCAGCTCGGTCCCGAGGATCCGCCGGGAAGCCTCCCCGTAGGGAGAGGGATCGGCCGCCCGGGCCGCCTCTTCCTGCACACCTGCCTCCAGTTCCGTAATCCCGCCTCGTCCGCATCCTCGCCCCGCTATGGTCTCGGCAGCGGATGCGAAGATCGCACGCCCGACCGGGGGACGGGAGCCGTCCCCGTGGCGCACGGGCTCCCCCGTTCTGTTCCGAGCGCAGGAGGAGCACGACCGCCATGGGACGTCACAGCTTGCCGGACGCGCGCAGGGCGGGCGGAACCGGGTCCCGCGGGTCCCGTCGCCGTCGCGCGACGGTCCTCACCACGGCCCTGGCCCTGGGTGTCGCCGTCGGCACGGCGGCGGTGATGCGTACGGACCTCCTCGGCCTCGGGGGCTCGTGCGCGGACACCGCGGTACGGCTGGACGTCGTCGCCTCCCCGGACATCGCGCCCGCCGTGCGCGAAGCGGCGGACCTCGCCCGCGCGAACGAGATCACCTCCGACGGCCGGTGCATCGACGTACACGTCACCGCCCGCGAGTCCCACAGGGTGGCCGACATCCTCGACTCGGGGCCCTCGGACCCCGGCTTCCAGGTGTGGATACCGGACGCGAGCCTGTGGCTGGAGCGGGTGCGGACCTCGGCGAAGGCGGTCCGGCTCACGGAGGGCGGCAATGTCGCCTCCTCGCCGGTGGTGCTGGCGGCGGGCCCCGGGGCCGCCGACGCCCTGGGATGGCCCGCCAAGCCGTACTCCTGGTCCGGGATCGCCAAGGACGCCATCGGGAGCGGCAAGCTGCGGCTCGGCGCCGCCGATCCCGCCCGCAGCGCCACCGGGCTTCTGGCGCTCACCCGGATCGGCGCCTCCGCCGGGCAGAACGGCCAGGACGAACAGGACGGCAAGGACGGCAAGAACGACCGCAAGGACGGTGGGGACGCCCAGGACGGGGACACCCGGCTCGCCGCCGCGGCCGAACTGATCTCGCGGCGCGTCTCGGGCGGCGACTCCCAGGTCCTCCGCACGCTCGCGTTCGACGGCTCCGGGACCGGGCAGGACGGTCCGGACGGCAGCCAGACGGTCTTCCTGAGCGAACAGGCGGCCTTCGCGCAGAACGCCGACGCCGCCGAGGGGGAGGCACTGCGGCTGTTCCACCCGGAGGACGGCTCCCCCCTGCTCGACTACCCCTTCACGCTGGTCGACGAGGCCGACCTGTCCCTCGACGAGAGCCGCGGCGCGCTGCGCTTCATGACCCTCATGAACGCGGACGAGGCGGGCACCCGGATCCTGCGCGCGCACGGGTTCCGCGGCGAGGACGGGGAGGCGGTGCCGGCGATCGCGAAGAGGGCGGGCGGCGGTTCGCCGCAGCCGTTCGCCGCGGAACCCGCCGAGCCCTTCCCCGCCAACACGGTGCAGAAGACGCTGGGGCTGTGGACCATCACCGTGCGCAGCGCACGGCTGACCATGGTCGTCGACGCCTCCGGCTCGATGGCGGATCCCGTCGGTGACGGGGGCAGGTCCCGGATGGACCTCACCAAGGCCTCGCTGCTCCAGGCCCTGGCCGGGCTCACGCACGACGACGAGGTCGGCCTGTGGCGGTTCTCGACACGGCTTGACGGCTCACGGGACTACGAGGTGCTGGTGCCGACCGGCCGGCTCGCCGACAGCACGGGCACGGGCCGCACCCAGCGCGACCGGCTCACCGCGGCCTTCCGCGACCTCGAACCCGTCGAGGGCGGGGGCACCGGTCTGTACGACACCACGCTGGCCGCGTACAAGGAGGCCAGGAAGAAGTACGCGCCCGGCAAGTTCAACGCGCTCGTCGTGCTCACCGACGGCGCCAACCAGGACCCGGACGGCATCTCCCGCCGCAAGCTGGTCAAACGGCTGGCCGGCCTGACCGACCCGGCCAGGCCGGTGCCGCTCATCGCGATCGCCGTCGGCCCCGAGTCCGACCGAGACGAGGTGGAGGAGATCGCGGGGGCGACGGACGGGGTGGGCTACCGGATCGAGGATCCGGCACAGATCCACGAGGTGATCCTCAGGGCGGTCACGATCGTCGGCCGGACCTGATCCAGGCCGGGCAGTGACGTACCGGTGGGCAACGGGCGCACACAGACGGGCCCGCGGCGAGCAGGAACCCGCTCCCGCACTGATCCGGTGCGGCCGCCGAGCCGACCCCGGACCGGCCGCGGCCGGTCCGGGCCCGCCGCCGTCACCCCGTCCGCACCGCCGGCTCCGGGATCCCGACCGGCCACTCGTGGACCGGGTCGCCCGAGTGCATCAGCTCGCAGTAGCGCCGGGTGGTCGCGGCGAGCGCCGCCTCCCGCTCCATACCGCGCTCCAGCGCCCCGTGGTACGTCGCCGACTGCCAGGTGGCCCCGTTGGCGTGGCGCCGGCAGCGCTCCTCGATCACCCCGAGGTAGTGGTCGCGGTCGGCACGCTCGACACCCCACATGTCCAGCCCGGCCTCGGCGAGCGGCAGCAGCTCCTCCCGTACGAGGCGCACCACCGGCACCTTGGCCGTGCCGCCCGGGCGTCCGGACCGCGGCCACTCGATCTGTGCCTCGATCCCGTACCGGCAGGCCTCCTCGAAGTTGGCGGCCGCCGCCTCGAAGGACAGCCTCCGCCACACCGGGCGGGGTTCCTCGGCCAGTGCCCGCACCAGCCCGTAGTAGAGCGCCGCGTTGGCGATGACATCGGTGACGGTGGGCCCTGCGGGCAGCACCCGGTTCTCGACCCGCAGGTGCGGCACGCCGTCGGCGATGTCGTAGACGGGCCGGTTCCAGCGGTAGACGGTGCCGTTGTGCAGCACGAGCTCGGCGAGCTTGGGCACGCCGCCCTCGTCGAGCACCCGCAGCGGGTTCTCGTCGTCGCACAGCGGCAGCAGTGCCGGGAAGTAGCGCAGGTTCTCCTCGAAGAGCTCGTAGGGCGATTCGATCCACCGCTCCCCGAACCAGGTGCGCGGCCGCACGCCCTGCGCCTGCAGCTCGGGGGGACGGGTGTCGGTGGACTGCTGGAAGAGCGGCGGCCTCGACTCCTGCCAGAGCTCCCTGCCGAAGAGGAAGGGCGAGTTGGCGCCCACGGCGACCTGTACGGCTGCGATGGCCTGGGCCGCGTTCCACACGTCGGCGAAACGGGCGGGGGTCACCTGGAGGTGCAACTGCACGGACGTGCAGGCGGCCTCCGGAGCGATCGAGGCCGAGGTGCAGGTGAGGTGTTCCACGCCCTCGATGTCGAGAGTGAAATGCTCTCCGCGGGCGGCGACGATCTGGTCGTTGAGCAGCATGTAACGGTCGACGTCGGAGAGGTTGGAGGAAACCAGGTCGTGCCGGGCGAGGGTGGGCAGAATGCCGATCATCACGACGCCCGCGTCGACTTCGTTCGCCTTTCGATTGGCATATGCGAGAGAGGTGCGCAACTCCTCGGCGAGCCGGTCGAGAACGCGACCGCCGAGCCGATGGGGAACTATGTTCACCTCAAGGTTGAACATGCCCAGTTCTGTTTGGAAGTCCCGGCTGGAGATGCGCTCCAGAACTTTGTGATTGAGCATTCTGGGCATGCCGTCGACCCCGGTGAGATTGAGCTCGATCTCGAGGCCCATCATGTTCCTGGGCTTGTCGAACCGCTTCTCCTGCAGCAACCGCCCCAGGCCCTCGAGGCACTGCTCGAGCTTGCGCCGGTACTGCTGCCGATCGGACAGGTCGAAGCCTCCGGCCTCGATCTTCTCCCCCATCGAAGCGTCCCTCCTAGAGTGGCGTGAACGGATGATGCCCAGACATCGTGATCCGTAACGCCTGCGCGTTCACCGGGCGCACGCTACGATGTCGTGGATACTTCTCCCCGGCACATTCCCTCGGCATACGGCTTCATACGGGGAACGCTCCGGATCTGTGGTGAAAAACGCCGACGAGTTTCGGCCGACCCCTCCAGGGTAGACGCCCCTGGTCACAGCCGCGCGGGATGCGGATATCCAGTTCAATCACGGCGAATGCCAGTCCGGTTATCCCCTTGTGTGCAATACCGAGGACAGGTAGCGGAAACACTGCGTGAACACGTTTCATA
The DNA here is from genome assembly GCF_009916105.1 of Streptomyces sp. GC420. Classification (GTDB taxonomy): domain Bacteria; phylum Actinomycetota; class Actinomycetes; order Streptomycetales; family Streptomycetaceae; genus Streptomyces. Next base: position 24,981 of record NZ_JAAAXQ010000077.1, read on the forward strand.
TAAGCTCTTGAACGAGGCGGAGAGTCGGTGTCCCCGGCTCGGTTCCCGGTCCCCCTCCGAGCCCTCCGGTCCCCTCTCCGACCGCACTCGCTTGCTGACAGCGCTGTCCGCACGTGCCTGGCACCACTGTGTCTCCCTAGTCTCTTGAGTGAGAGGCGACCCACCATGCCGCTGCATGTCCCTGTCTCTTATACACCTCTGACGCTTCCGAT
>NZ_JAAAXQ010000780.1 GCF_009916105.1 Streptomyces sp. GC420
CTCGTCGAGCTCCGAGAGCAGACCGTCCACGTCATCACGGTCGACAGTCAGGTCATCAGCGAAATGCCGGTCGCCCGTGGCGTCGGGCACGTACTTCACAGTGACAACGATCCTCAAGCTCACGCCGACTCTCCTCTGGATGGTGAACAGCTCACGGTCACGCGCGAGCATAGGAACGACAATATGGCACTGAGTGCCATGAGTAAAGGGTACGCAGTGCCACCGCGCTGAGTGACCCTTCAGCCGACCCCGTCGGTGCGGCGCAGCGCACGGCGCGGCAGAGGTGACGAGTACACCACGCTCGTGGTCACGGAACCGAGTGCGCCGATCCGGCCCGACACCTCCTCCAGGTGCCGCATCGAACGCGCCGCGACCTTCAGTACGAAGCAGTCGTCGCCGGTGACATGGTGTGCCTCCAGGACCTCGGGCGTCGTGTCCAGCAGGTCGTGGAACGGTTTGTAGTTGCCGTTCGGGTACCGCAGCCGTACGAACGCGAGGACCGGCATGCCCAGCCGCTCCGGCTCGACCACGGCCGTGTAGCCCTTGATGATCCCGGCCGCCTCCAGTCTGCGCACCCGCTCTGTGACCGCGCTTGGGGACATGGCGACGGCGCGGGCGAGTTCGGCGAAGCCGGTGCGGCCGTCCTGCTGGAGGGCGTCGAGGATGCGCCAGTCGGTGGCGTCCGGGGAATAGTCGGTCATGGGGTGTGGATAGCAGTGGATTCCCCGGCTGGACAAGCCGATCGCCGTGGGAACTCTCTTCATCGGGCGGTTCTCGCGTCCTAGATTTTCTGTCATGAAAACCCCGACACCCACGAACTCGACGGCGGCCACGACCGTCAACGAGACGACCGAGACGACCGAGACGACCGAGACGACCGAGACGGCCGCGACGGCCGGTGCATCGTCCGGGCACGGCCGCCCGACCGAGTGGCCGGACGGGCCGGGGCATGGCTGCCGTGCCGGAACGCGCGCCGCGCCGTACGGCGTACC
>NZ_JAAAXQ010000781.1 GCF_009916105.1 Streptomyces sp. GC420
GCGCCCCCGGCGCCCCCGGCGTCCACGACGGCCGAGCACCTGCTCGCCGAGCGCTTCGCCCGCGGGGACATCGACGAGGAGGAGTACCGGCGCCGGCTCGCCGTCCTGCGCTCCTCCGGACCACCCGCCGAAAGCTGACGGCTCTCCGTCCGAAGCTGCCGGGCGGGGGCGACGCCCGGACAATGGGACGGACGGACGGACGGACGGACGGCGGACCGGACGGCACGGCGTGGCAACCGAGCGGAAGGCGGTCTGAAATGACCAGCATCACGCAGCGCATCGCCACCCTGTTCCGGGTCAAGGCGAACAAGGCACTGGACCGGGCGGAGGACCCGCGCGAGGTCCTGGACTACTCCTACGAGCAGCAGCTCGCGATGCTGCAGCGGGTGCGGCGCGGCGTCGCCGATGTGGCGACCAGCCGCAAGCGCCTCGACCTGCAGGTGAGCCGGCTGAGGGAGTCCACGGGTAAGCTGCGGGACCAGGCGGAAGCGGCCCTGGCGGCGGGACGCGAGGATCTGGCCCGCGAGGCGCTGGGCCGCCGCGCGGCCGTCGCCTCGCAGATCACCGAACTGGAGGTGCAGCAGACGTCACTGCGCGACCAGGAGGAGAAGCTCACCCTGGCCGCCCAGCGGCTCCAGGCGAAGGTCGACGCGTTCCGCACGCGGAAGGAGACCATCAAGGCCACCTACACGGCGGCCGAGGCCCAGACCCGTATCACCGAGGCCGTCACCGGCATCGGTGAGGAGATGGGCGACGTCGGCCTGGCGATGCAACGCGCACAGGACAGGACCGAACAGCTCCAGGCGCGGGCCGGTGCACTGGACGAACTGATCGCCTCGGGCGCGCTGGAGGACGCCACCCTGCCGGCCGGGCGTGACGACATCCAGGCCGAGCTGGAGTCCGTGACCGCGGGCCGGGACGTGGAGCTCGAACTGGCACGGATGAAGACGCGGCTCCCGGCCGCGCCCGCCGCCCCGCCGGCGGTGGAG
>NZ_JAAAXQ010000782.1 GCF_009916105.1 Streptomyces sp. GC420
GCTCCGCCGTAGAGCTCGGCGGCCGTCGCGAGCACGCGCAGGCAGGCAGGGCCGTCGAGCGCGGTGTGGTTGACGGTGAGGACGAGGACGCAGCCGCCCTCCGGCTCGAGGGGGTCCACGACGTCGAGGCGGACGGGCGGCGAGGCGGTCAGCGGCGGGGCGGAGGAGAGCGCGCGCTCCCGGGCGAGCGCGGGCGCGTCCCGGCCCGGCGGTGGGAAGCCCACCGGCTCCACCTCCGGGTCCGCGGTCAGCTCCCACTCGTAGCGACGCCGGTACCAACGGCCGGGGGCCTCCCGCATCAGGATCCGCGGATGGCGGCGCAGCGCCTCGTGGAACGCCGTCCGCAACCTGTCCGGATCGGGAAGCCGGGGCAGGTGCACCTCGATGTGCACGGTCTCCGGCTCCTCGTCCTGCACGCAGTGCCGGGACACCTCGTCGACGACGGGGAACGGTATCCGCCGCGGCTCCGGCCCCGGCCGACCGTGCCGCGCGGGCTGCAGTGCGGTCATGCGCGTCGCTCCTCGCCCGAGTGGGGCGCGCCCCGCCCGGAGCGCGGGCCCGCGCCCTGCGCCCGCAGCCGGCCCCGGCTGCCCGCCCACGCACGCTCGCCGCCCCCGGCGAGCGGTGCCCCGGGGGCGGGGTGGCCGGTGCCGCGCGCGGTGCGGCCCGGGTGGTGCCCGGCAGCCAACGCCCGCCGCCACGCGCGGTCGGTCCCGGTGTGCGGTGCTCCGGGAGTGGGGCGGGTGGCGCCGCGCGGCGCAGCGTGGGCGTGGCGGTGGCCTTCGGGCCGGGGTTCGGCGGGGCAGCGGTCCACGGTGCCGCGGTGTGCGGGGAGGTGACGGCCGGTTCCGCGCGCGGTGCGGCCCGGGTGGTGCCCGGCCTGGCGTGCGGGCGCCTGGTCCGTTGCCGGGCGGCCGGGTCCGGCGTGCGGTGTCCGTGGCCTGTTTCGGCCGCCGGTCCCGGTGTGCGGTGCTCCGGGAGTGGGG
>NZ_JAAAXQ010000783.1 GCF_009916105.1 Streptomyces sp. GC420
GCTTACGGCTATCCGCAGCCGGCCTCCGCCGCCCAGCCCGCCTACGGCTATCCGCAGCCCGTCCCGGCCGCGGCCGTGGTGCCGGACCCGGACTTCCGGCTGCCTCCGCAGGGACCGCAGTTCGTACGACGGTGAGCGCTCCACCGGAAGTCCGGTGCGCCGCCGACTGCGCCCGGCCCGCTTCGGGCCGGGCGGGCCGGGCTGAGGGCTGAGGGCTGAGGGCGGACGCCCGCCGCGGTCACACCTTGCTCTTGAAACCCCTGCCCCACTGCAGGCCCCAGCCGTAAAGGCGGTCGAGCTCCGCCTGGAAGCCGTAGACGTACTTCACCTCGCGCCGCACGACGATGTCACCCTTGTGGTTCTCCAGGGAGAACACCGCGCAGGACCGGGCCTGCGGAGCGCGCTCCGCGAGTTCGATCTCCACCCGGGGGCCCGCGCTCGGATAGAGCGTGACCACGGCGTGGGTGCGGTCGAAGGCGGGCGTCTGGTCGTAGATGTAGACGAAGATCAGCAGCCGCTTGATCGCGTCCCGCTGGTCGAGGTTGATGAAGATCGTCTCGCCCGACCCGGAACCGAAGCGGTCGTCGCCGCTGAGTTTGACGTACGGGGGCGCGTTGAGGTCTCCGAAGAAGTTGCCCAGCGGCTGAACGACGCCCTTGGTGCCGTCCGTGAGCTCGTACAGGCAGCCGAGGTCGAGGTCCACGTTCACCACGCCCTGCGTATGCGCCTGGACCTCCTCGGGCTGGAACAGCCGCAGCGGGTGGCGCAGCAGGCTGTTGCCGCGCGTCCCGCCGCCGATGTCGGAGCTCCGCATGCGCCAGGACAGGTTGACGCGGAGGTTTCCGGTCGCGGCGCCCTGCTTGCTGAGCGAGACCGAATGGCGCCGCTTGGTGAGTTCGATCGAGTTGGTCGCGGCGTTGCCCGAGTCGAACTGCAGCGCCGCCCTGCCTCCCGGCCGTAGGCCTGT
>NZ_JAAAXQ010000784.1 GCF_009916105.1 Streptomyces sp. GC420
GCGCGGGGGCGATGACGGGCACGGTCCGGGAGCGGTTCCCGAGGGGCACGGAGGCCGGGGGAGGCACCGGGGACAGCCGTTGTCCGCCCCTTCCGCAGGCTCCGCCTCGGCGGCGGGCGCCCACGCGGGCGGCACTCCGGGCCAGGTGCCGTCCGCGGGTGGGACCGGTGGCGGCACGCGCCGCCGGGCGGCATCCGCGGACGGGAGCGGGACCTCCGACCACGGGCCGGGCCCGGCGGGGGCGGGCTGTCAGGCGCCTGCCGTGCGGGTCACGAGTCCCGCGCGGGCCGCGACCGGCCGTCCTGCTCGTGCCACGAGTCCTGCCCCGCGCGGCGGGGAGAGCCGTACCGCCGCTCACCACCTCGCGGAGTTGTTCGCCGCACACCCCGCGCTGCGGCTCGCGCTCGGACCCGTCTGCCACGGAGTCGAGGGCTTCCGCCGCAGCCACCGGGGCGCCCGCGAGGCGCAGCGCGTCGCCCGGCTCGGTCCGCCGGACCAACGCCCGCCGCTCACGGACTACTCCGATGTCGGGGCCGTCGCGCTGATGACCGCCGACCCCGAGCACGCACGCTGGTTCGCCGCCGAGACGCTCGGCGCGCTCGCCGCCGACGACCCGCGCACCGCGGAACTGCGCGAGACCCTGCGTGCCTACCTCGCCGAGGGACGCAGCCCGCAAGGCGCCGCCGAGCGGCTGTTCGTGTCCCGCAACACCGTGACCTACCGGATCAGGCGGGCCGAGGAACTGATGCGCCGCCCCCTGGACACGGACGGCCTCTTCGTCCGCCTCGCCCTGGAGATCACCCGCCTGCTGGGCCCCTGCTGACGGCTCCCCGCCGTCCGACTGTGCCCGCCGCACAAGCCCGGTCCGGAATTTGGGCGTCGGAGCCAAAGCCGCCCCGTGACCTCAGCCGTTCACTGCACGCAGGGACACGCACCAAGCC
>NZ_JAAAXQ010000785.1 GCF_009916105.1 Streptomyces sp. GC420
CTAGACGAGTCATTCCGAATGCTGACGGTGCGTCCGGGAACGCAGACAGGGTGTCCAAGGTCGTTCTGTGACAAGCGACCTGGACACCCTGCTCACCGCACTGTACGTGAAGATCGACGACGAGATCGGAGATACCCGATGGCTGGGCCGCCCGCCGCGGTTGACGGACTCCGAGCTCGTCTGCCTCGCCGTCGCCCAGGCCATGCTGGGCTTCGCCTCGGAGTCCAGATGGCTGCGGTTCGTCCACTCCCGGCTGGGTGCGATGTTCCCGTACGTACCGAAGCAGCCGGGCTGGAACAAGCGACTGCGGGCTGCGTTGCCGCTGGTCAAGCGGGTGATACGGCTCCTTGCGACAGACACCGACTTCTGGTTCGACAACCACTGGATCATCGACTCGACCCCGGTGGAGTGCGGCCGCTCGCGGCCCATGGTGAAGCGGTCGGACATGGCCGGCTGGGCCGGATACGGGTACTGCGCCAGCCACTCCCGGTTCTTCTGGGGCCTGCGGCTGTACCTGGTGTGCACCCCCACCGGCATGCCGATCCTCTGGGCCCTGGCCAACCCCAAGCTGGACGAGCGCGAGGTGCTGACGGCCATGCTGGACCGCGAGCCGGACACGGTCACCGACCGGCCCGGCCTGCTGCTGATCGCAGACAAGGGTTTCGCCTCCAAGGAGTTCGAGGCCGATCTGGCCTTGCGCGGGGCCGAGCTGCTGCGGCCGTCCTTCAAGCGGGAGAAACGCCGCAAGGGCGAGTCCCTGCTGAAGTCGGTGCGGCAGTTGATCGAGTCGGTGAACGACACCCTCAAGGGCCAGCTCGACCTGGAACAGCACGGCGGCCGGACCTTCGAGGGCGTCGCCGTCCGCGTCGCTCAGCGCGTCCTCGCGCTGGCCGCGGCGATCTGGCACAACCACAAGACCGGACAGCCGGTCATGCGATCCCCGATCC
>NZ_JAAAXQ010000786.1 GCF_009916105.1 Streptomyces sp. GC420
GGTCGGTGGTCAGCGGGGTGTCGGCGCCGAGCGGCTCGTGGTCGAGGGCCTGACGTGCCGAGCACACCGCCACGGCGGTCCCCTTGCGTCCGGCCAGGTGCCAGGAGCGGATCGTCTGCGACAGCAGGTCCAGTGTCGGCAGCAGCACCAGCACACGGCCGCGGGGAGCGACGCGGGCAGCGGTGCGGGCGGCGATCAGGGTCTTGCCGGTGCCGCAGGCGGCGATCACGCTCGCGCGGGGGTGGCGGGTCAGGCTCTGGGTGGCTGCGGCGACCGCGTCTTTTTGGTGAGGGCGCAGCGTCAGCTCGGTGGGTGCCATGGGCAGGATGCGGCTTCCGGTGCGGGGTGGTCAGGCGGCGGGGATGCGGTGCTGGGAGAGGAGGTCGAGGATGTGCTGGTGGGCTTCCCAGCCGTCGGGGAACTTGGCGGGGACGCCGAGGGCGACGGGCTCATTGGAGGGGTGTCGGTCGAGGAGGTCGGCGATGCCGGCGCGGGCGACCATGATGCAGGCGTGACGGTGGCGTGAGGCCAGCACGCACAGGCGGCCGGCTTCGAGGTGGAAGGCGGAGGCGTCGCGGCGGCCGGAGAGGGGGTGCAGCACGATGGTGACGGCGAACTCGCGCCCCTGCAGGCGGTTGGCGGTGTCGGCACGCACTCCTCGGGCGTAGGGGTTGCGGTTGAGGAGTTGCTGGATGTGACGGGCCTGTTCCCGGTGAGCGGTGCCGATGGCGATGTCGGCGGGCTGCAGGCGCCGGCCCATGGGGTGTTTCTCGCAGACGGCCTCGATTCCGCGCTCCAGGAGGCGTGAGGCCAGGGCGACGGTGGCGTGGGCGGCCTCGGCGTCGATGCGTGCGGTGTGGCGGGGCGGGAGTTCGTGCAGGGCCCAGCCGGTGCGTGCAGCTTCCTCGACGGTCGCGTCGAAGGGGTTGTGCAA
>NZ_JAAAXQ010000787.1 GCF_009916105.1 Streptomyces sp. GC420
AGCCTCTTCCGACACCGCCCCTGCGACTCAGGCTATCTCCGATGGGAACAGTCGTGACCGACCTCGAACTCAAGCACCACCGCGTACCCACCTCGCTGGGCGAGATCGCCGTGGCCGAAACCGGCGAAGGCCCCGTGCTGGTGATGCTGCACGGCGGCGGACCGGGGGCTTCCGGTGTGAGCAACTACCACCAGAACCTGCCAGTCCTGGCGCGGCACTTCCGCGTCGTCCTGCCGGACCAGCCGGGCTTCGGCGGCAGCTACCGCCCCACCGAGCAGGACCTGGCGGAGCGCTCGATCACGCGGATCACCACCGACGCCCTCTTCCAGGCGCTCGACTCCCTGGGCATCGACACCTTCCACCTGCTCGGCAACAGCCTCGGCGGCGCGGCCGCGATCGCCATGGCGCAGCAGCATCCCGACCGCGTCACCCGGCTGGTGCTCATGGCCCCCGGCGGCGGCTGGCTCCCCTTCGGCCCCACCCCGACCGAGGGCCAGAAGGAGATGTTCCGCTACTACAACGGCGGCGGCCCGAGCGAGAAGAAGATGGCCGCGTTCATCCGCACCATGGTCTTCGACCACAAGCAGTTCGGCGAGGACGTGGTCAGGGCCCGCTACGAGGCCTCGCTCGACGAGAGCCATGTCGCCTTCTACCACCACTACAACGCCGCGTTCGCCAGGCGCGGCGGCATGGACCCGCTCTGGCGGGAGCTGCACAGGATCACGGCGCCCACCCTGCTGCTGTGGGGCCGTGACGACCGCACCATCACCCTCGACGGCGCGCAGCTGATGCTCAAGCAGATCGGTGACGTGCAGCTGCACGTGTTCGGCAGGTGCGGCCACTGGGTCCAACTGGAGCGGCAGCGCGAGTTCGAGGACCTCGTCACCGGCTTCCTCGCGGAGCGGTCATGAGCGGGGGCCGGCTGAACG
>NZ_JAAAXQ010000788.1 GCF_009916105.1 Streptomyces sp. GC420
GGTGGGGATGCGCCGGTGTCGGTGCAGTCGATGACCACGACGCGTACGTCGGACGTGGGTGCCACGCTTCAGCAGATCGCGGAGCTGACGGCGGCGGGCTGTCAGATCGTGCGGGTGGCGTGTCCGACGCAGGACGACGCGGACGCGCTGGCGGTGATCGCGCGGAAGTCGCAGATCCCGGTGATCGCGGACATTCATTTCCAGCCGAAGTACGTGTTCGCGGCGATCGACGCGGGTTGTGCGGCGGTGCGGGTGAATCCGGGGAACATCAAGCAGTTCGACGACAAGGTGCGGGAGATCGCGAAGGCGGCGTCGGAGGCGGGTACGCCGATCCGGATCGGTGTGAACGCGGGTTCGCTGGACCGGCGTCTGCTGCGGAAGTACGGCAGGGCGACTCCGGAGGCGCTGGTGGAGTCGGCGTTGTGGGAGGCGTCGCTGTTCGAGGAGCACGGGTTCCGGGACATCAAGATCTCGGTGAAGCACAACGATCCGGTGGTGATGGTCGGTGCGTACCGGCTGCTGGCGGAGCGGTGCGACTATCCGCTGCATCTGGGGGTGACGGAGGCGGGTCCGGCGTTCCAGGGGACGGTGAAGTCGGCGGTGGCGTTCGGTGCGCTGCTGAGTGAGGGGATCGGTGACACGATCCGGGTGTCGTTGTCGGCGCCGCCGGCGGAGGAGATCAAGGTCGGTATCCAGATCCTGGAGTCGCTGAATCTGCGGCAGCGGCGGCTGGAGATTGTTTCGTGTCCGTCGTGCGGGCGGGCGCAGGTGGATGTGTACAAGCTGGCGGAGGAGGTCACGGCGGGGCTGGAGGGTATGGAGGTTCCGCTGCGGGTGGCGGTGATGGGCTGTGTCGTCAACGGTCCCGGTGAGGCGCGTGAGGCCGATCTGGGGGTGGCGTCGGGCAA
>NZ_JAAAXQ010000789.1 GCF_009916105.1 Streptomyces sp. GC420
CCCCAGGCCCGGCCCCGGCCCCTTCCGTACCCGCGGACGAGGCCGGGCGGGGTTCCTCCGGCGCGGCCGCACGCACAGTACCGGCGGGGGAGCCGGCCGGCGGCCGCCCCGCGAAACCGCCACGAGGCCGCCCGCTGCTGGGTGCCCCCCTCTCCGCCCCGCCCGCGGACGCGGCCCCGCTCACGGGCAGTGGCGACGCGACATCGGGTACCCGCGCCGCTTCCGGACACCCGCCCGTGGTTCAGCGCGCCAGAACTCCGGCGGCGCACGCCCGGCCGACCTCGGCGCCGTCGTCCGCCACCGCGAGCGGTGACGTGAAGCGCCCCGCCGCCTTGGAGGCCGCGAACTCCACTGCGCCGCAGTCCGTTTCGGGGCGGGACGCCTCCGTGAAGGATGCCGTGGCGGTTCAGCGCGTCGCGCCGCAGTCCGTGCCACGCGTGAACTCCGCTGCCGGGCAGTCCGTTTCGGGACGAGGCACCTCCCGCACCTCCCTGCCGGGCGCTTCGGCCGCTCGACCTGCTCTGCCCGTCTCGGTACAGAGAGTGGACTCCGGTGCGAACTCCGGTGCGAACTCCGGTCCGGAGCGGTCCGGTTCACACAGGGACGCTCGGGACACTTCCGTGCCCGGCGTCGCGGCGGGGGCAACTTCCGCCGCGTCGGCGCCCGTACGGCGGAGTGCGGACGCAGCCACCGGAGATGCCGCTTCGGGGCTCGGGGCCCCCGCGCCAAGTGGCAACGGCGCACACCGCTCCCTGCCCGTATCCGTGCGGTCCGCCGACTTCGCCGACTTCGCCGACTTCGCCGACTCTGCACACCCGACTGCCGTTTCGGCGGCAGCGGTGCCCCGGACGGGTGGCGGTACGCAACAGGCTGTGCAGCGCGCCGTCGCAGACCACGCTGCCGC
>NZ_JAAAXQ010000078.1 GCF_009916105.1 Streptomyces sp. GC420
GACCAGCGCCTCGATACGGCGGTCGAGGTTACGGTGCATCATGTCCGCGCTGCCCAGCCACACTTCGGGCTCGCCGCCATCCGCGGCGCTGGCTGATCCTCGGGGTGATCTGCCTCGCCCAGCTGGTCGTGATCCTCGACAACACGATCCTCAACGTCGCCATCCCCACCCTCACCACGGACCTGGGGGCTTCCACCGCCGACATCCAGTGGGTGATCAACGCGTACGCGCTGGTCCAGTCGGGACTGCTGCTGAGCGCGGGCAGCGCCGCCGACCGCTACGGGCGCAGGAGAATGCTCCTGACCGGCCTGGCGCTCTTCGGCCTCGGCTCGTTCGCCGCCGCACGCGCCCGGTCCACCGGCCAGCTGATCGCCGCACGCGCCGGCATGGGCATCGGCGGTGCGCTGCTGCTCACCACCACCCTCGCCGTCGTCATCCAGATCTTCGACGAGAAGGAACGGGCCAGGGCCATCGGCATCTGGGCCGCCGTCAACGCACTCGGGTTCGCCGCCGGGCGGCCTCGGGGTCGCCGTGCTCGGAGCGGTGCTCAACTCGCGTTTCGCGGCACTCGTACCGGTGACGGCGAGTTCGCTCCCCGCGGCGCTGGCCGCCGCCGGCTCCGACGCCGAGCGGGCGCGCGTCGAGGCCGCCTTCGCATCGGGCGTGGAGGCCAGCCAGCTGGTGGGCGCGGCCGCCGTACTGCTCGGCGGACTGCTCGCGGCGGCGCTGCTGCGCCGCGCGGAACGTTCCTAGCCCCTTAGCATCGGGGGTGTCACCCGTCCGCTTTCGGTACGAGACCTCCAGGAAGGTGCGCCATGGTGAGGGCAGCCGACCGTGCCAGTCGTCCGGCACGGGCCAGCGTATGGCTGGAGGAGAAGGCGCCCAGGCGACGCAACCACTCCCACTCGCAGGCCCAGGCCCCGGCCGAGGCTCGGACGGCGGTCCGGGCACCGGGCGAAGGACAGGGTGAGGGGCCGGGCTCCGGCAGCGGCCCCGGCGGGCTCGACCGCGACCGCATCACGGCGGCGACGGTACGCCTGCTCGACGCCGAAGGCCTCGCCAGGTTCTCCATGCGAAGGCTCGCCGCCGAACTGAACGTGACCGCGATGTCCGTCTACTGGTACGTCGACACCAAGGACGACCTCCTCGAACTCGCCCTCGACGCCGCCTTCGGCGAGCTCGCCCTCCCCGACCCGGAGGACGACACGGCCGACTGGCGCGACCAGCTCCGGGCACTCGCCACCGGCTACCGGGCCCTGCTGGTACGCCACCCCTGGGTCTCGCCCCTCGCCGGCACCTTCCTCAACATCGGCCCGCACGCCATGGCCTTCTCCCTCTGCGTGCAGCAGGTCATGCGCAGAACCGGGCTCCCGCCGCACGGCCGGATGGGCGGTCTCTCCGCCGTCTTCCAGTTCGTCTACGGGTTCGGCACGATCGAGGGCCACTTCGTCCAGCGCTGTGCGGCGGCGGGCGTCAGCCAGGACGAGTACTTCCGCGACGCGATGGGCACGATCCGCGAAGAACCGCGCTTCGCACGCCACTTCGCCTCCGCGACGGACCTGATGGAGGCGCGCGGCGGCGACACTGTGGAGGAGATGCGCGAACGCGACTTCACCTTCGCGTTGGAGCTCCTGATTGCCGGAATCGAGGCCATGAGCTCCCGGTCCGGGCCGGCGGCTTCCTGACGTCCTGGGGGCCTCGCCGCCGCCCCGGGCCCGGGAGCCCCGACCGGAAGTCCGGTGTCCGGTGTCCGGGGGTCCTGGGCCCTCGGCTCAGTGCTCCGCAAGGCGTGCCGGGAAGCCGCCCGTGGCGACCGGACCCCAGCGTTCCGGGGTGATGCGGATGATCGACTTGCCCTGTTCGACCATCGCGGCGCGGTACTCCTCCCAGTCCGGGTGCTCGCCCGAGATGTTGCGGTAGTACTCGACGAGCGGTTCCACGGACTCCGGGACGTCGAATGACCTCGGCCGAGCCGTCGATCTGGACCCAGGGCCCGTTCCAGTCGTCGCTGAGCACGATGACGCTGACGCGCGGGTCGCGCTTGGCGTTGCGGGTCTTGGCGCGCTCCGGGTAGGTGGAGACCACGATCCGGCCGGAGTCGTCGACACCGCAGGTCAGCGGGGAGCCCTGGGGGCGGCCGTCGGAGCGGGTGGTGAGCAGGACCGCCCGGTGCCTGGGGCGGACGAATTCCAGCAGCTCGTCGAGGGAGACGGAGGTGTTGGTCGCGATCGTACGGGCCATGGCCGCACCCTACTCCCCGGCACCCCGCACCGCCGGGATGCTCGCCCGTGCCCCCGCACGGCCGGGGTGCTCGCCGGGGCCCCCACACGGCTCCCGTCCGGCACCGCGCCTGCGGCCCCGTGCCCCCGCACGGCCGGGATGCTCGCCCGTGCCCCCGCACGGCTCCCGTCCGGCACCGCGCCTGCGGCCCCGGCCGGTGGGGCGGGCCGTCCCCTGCCCACCCCGCCGACCGGGGCCGCCCCGACCGGGCGCGCCTCCGCTCGGAGCGCGCCCGGGGCTTCAACTACTCGCCACGCTCGGCGAGTCCGTCGCCGCGGACATGGTCCGTGCCGACGGCCGCCACCGCGTCGGCGCCGCCGTGCGCCGGCCCGGTCGCCGCCGCCGTCGCGGCAACGGCAGCGGGTGCCGTCGCCGCGGCGGGCGCCGAGCCCGGCCGGGTCTTCAGCGCGACCTCCTTGATGAACAGGGTCAGCAGGAGGGCCACCAGCGCCGCGGGCGCCGAGAACAGGAAGACGTCCGCGACTCCGTGCCCGTACGCGCTCTCCAGGACGGTGCGGAACGGCTCGGGGACGGTGTCCATGTCGGGGATCGTGCCGCCCGCCGTGGCGTTCTGGCCCATGGCCCGGCCCTTCGGGCCGAGGGCGGCGAGACCTTCCTCCACGTAGTGGGTGACACGGTTGCCGAGCACCGCGCCGAGCGCGGAGACGCCGACCGCGCCGCCGAGCGAGCGGAAGAAGGTGACGACGGAGCTGGCGGCCCCCAGGTCCTGCGGGGCGACCTGGTTCTGGGTGGCGAGGACCAGGTTCTGCATCATCATGCCGATGCCCAGGCCCATGACCGCCATGTAGCAGGCGAGGTGCCAGTAGGGGGTGTCGTAGCGTATGCCGCCCAGCAGCCCCAGTCCTGCCGTGACCAGCACACCTCCGGCGACCAGCCAGGCCTTCCACCTGCCCGTCTTCGTGATGATCAGCCCGGAGACGGTCGAGGAGAGGAACAGGCCCGCGATCATCGGGATGGTCATCACGCCGGACATGGTCGGCGACTTGTCGCGGGCGAGCTGGAAGTACTGGCTGAAGAAGATCGTGCCCGCGAACATCGCGATGCCGACGAACAGCGAGGCCGCCGACGCCAGCGAGATCGTCCGGTTGCGGAACAGCCGCAGCGGGATGATCGGCTCGCTCGCCCGGGACTCCACGGCCAGGAAGACCAGGCCGAGCAGCACGGCGCCGCCGACCATCACCCCGGTCTGCCAGGACAGCCAGTCGTACTTGTCACCGCTGAAGGTCACCCAGACCAGGAGCAGCGAGACGGCCGCCGCGATGAAGAAGGCGCCGGCCCAGTCGACCTTGACCCGGCGCTTCACCACGGGCAGGTGCAGGGTCTTCTGCAGCACGATCAGGGAGAGGACCGCGAACGGCACACCGGCGTAGAAGCACCAGCGCCAGCCCATCCACGAGACGTCGGTGATGACGCCGCCGAGCAGCGGCCCGCCGACGGTGGCGACGGCGAAGACGGCGCCGAGATAGCCGCTGTAGCGACCGCGCTCGCGCGGGGAGATCATCGCGGCCATGATGACCTGCGCCAGAGCCGTGAGGCCGCCGACGCCGATGCCCTGGACGGCGCGGAAGGCGATCAGCTGGCCGGTGTTCTGGGAGAGGCCGGCCGCGGCGGAGCCGAGCACGTAGATGAGCAGTGCCATCTGCACCAGCAGCTTCTTGCTGAACAGGTCGGCGAGCTTCCCCCACAAGGGGGTGGTCGCGGTCATCGACAGCAGGGCGGCCGTGACGACCCAGGTGTACGCCGACTGGTCGCCGTGCAGGTCGGCGATGATTTCCGGCAGCGCGTTGGAGACGATCGTCGACGACAGGATCGCGACGAACATGCCGAGCAGCAGCCCGGACAGCGCCTCCATGATCTGCCGGTGGGTCATGGGTGCCTCGGCCTCGGCGGGCCTGGCGTCGTCCCGCACACCGGCTGGTGTGGTGGTGGGCATCTGAATCCTTTTCCTGTCTTACGCGGGTGTACGGGTCCCGGGCGGGGTCCGAGCGGGGAGCCCGGCGCCGCCGTGATCGTCGTCGTTGCCACCGGCCGGCCCGGTGCCGGCGTGCTCGTCCGGGCGGGCGTGCCGTGCCCGGCAGTCGCCGAAGCTGTCCCGAAGCCGCGCGAGCATCTCGTTGAGCCGTCCGACCTCCTCGTCGGACCAGTCCCGCAGCGTTCTGGCGAGCGCCTGCGAGTAGAGGTCGGTGATCCGGGTCAGCTGCCGCGAGCCGGTCTCGGTGAGGCGGAGGATCCGCGACCGCCCGTCGCAGGGGTCGGGCTCGCGCGCCACCCAGCCGCGGTCGGCCACATGTGCCACATGTCTGCTGGTCACCGACATGTCGATGGCCATCAGTTCGGCGAGCCTGCTCATCCGCATCGCGCCGTGGCGGTTCAGCAGGACGAGTACGACGGAGGCCCCGGGCGGGCAGTCGTGGGGCAGCACTCTGGCGAGATCACGTTTGACCGCGCCGATGCCGCTGAGCAGCCTGGCGAGTTCCTCGTACTGGCTGGGCCGCGCCATCGGAGCACCCCCTTCCATCGGTTGCTTAAGGCAACCATAGATGGTTGGTTGCTGAAGGCAAATAAAAGCGGGGCCAAGCACGGTAAAGCGATGGCAAAACAGGCAGTGGCCCCGTCCGGGTCCGGGGGCCCGGGGGTGTGGTGCCCGCTCCGACTTCGCTAGGGTCCTGCCCCATGGCACACAACCCCCACGCCCCCCAGGGCCCCGAGGGCAACGGCAACTACGACCCGGCGGGCAGCACCCAGATGTTCCGCGCCTTCGTCGACGAGGGCGCGCCCCAGGAGCCCCGCCCGACGGCGGCCACGCAGGGCGGCGGTCCGCGCGTCGGAGTGATCGCCGGAGTGATCGCCGTCATCGTGGTGCTCGCCGCCGTGGCCTGGCTCGCCCTGAGCTGAACCGCTCCCTCCGGCCGGACCCGCCCCGGCGGTCCCCGCCGCTTCGGCGGTCTCCCCGGCGCCCCTACTAATCCAGTACGGCGGTGACGTCCAGGGTGTCGACATGCATGCCCAGCGGAACCCGCCAGGACTCCACGCACAGGGTCCAGGTCCGCTCGGTCCGGCTCCCGGCGGCGATCGGTGCGGGCAGGTCCCGCGTCTGAGGGATCGTCGCCCAGTCGACGCCGAGGGCGCCGATGATGTGCGTCCCGAAGGTGACCGTGCCCGAAGTCGCCGGTGAACCACCGGTGTTGCGGAACTCCACGGTCACCTTTTCGCACCACCGCTGGGCGGCGTCCGCCAGGACGGGCGCGCCCACCGTGAGCACGGCCGGCCCCGGGGCAGGGGCCGGCGAGGAGCCCGGGCCGGTCTCCGTGCCGCCGGGCCGCTGCGAGGGGCCCGGGGACGGTGTCCGGTCACCGGGAGAGGACGGGCCGCCCTCGTGGGCCGCCTGCCCGGGGTCCGTACCGTCCGTACCGCCGCCGGGGACGGTGGAGCCGCGGCCGTCCGTCTCGCCGCCGGGTGTTCCGCCGGGTCCGCTGTCGCTGCCGCCGACCGCGCCTGCGGTTCCGTCTCCGTTCCCGTGCCGGGGCGCGGCGTCGGCGGTGCCGTCGCCGTCGAGCGGGATCAACTCCACCTCTCCCGTGGGGCGTACGGACTCCGGCGTTCCCGCGCCGGGGCCTGCGCCCACCGCCGCGTAGCCGTCGCGCCCCGAGCCGCCGGACCCGCAGCCGGCCAGCAGCAGATACAGCGCGACCGCCGAGGCGCCTGTCATCGCGCCCCGGCGGCCGAACGCCGAGTGACGTCTCCGCATCGCGCCAGTGTGGCTGACGATACGTCAAATATGAAGGGTGCGGGCGGCGGAGAGCCGAGTTTCGAGGCTCAGTCGGAGATGAGCCCGTCGCGCAGCTGGGCCAGGGTCCTGGTCAGCAGCCGGGAGACGTGCATCTGGGAGATGCCGACCTCCTCGCCGATCTGCGACTGGGTCATGTTGGCGAAGAAGCGGAGCATGATGATCCGGCGCTCGCGCGGCGGGAGCTTCGCCAGCAGCGGCTTGAGCGACTCGCGGTACTCGACGCCCTCGAGGGCGCTGTCCTCGTAGCCGAGGCGGTCGGCGAGCGAGCCCTCGCCGCCGTCGTCCTCGGGCGAGGGGGAGTCCAGGGAGGAGGCGGTGTAGGCATTGCCCACGGCGAGGCCGTCGACGACGTCCTCCTCCGACACGCCGAGTACCGCGGCGAGTTCGGGCACGGTCGGGGAGCGGTCCAGCTTCTGCGACAGCTCGTCGCTCGCCTTGGTCAGCGCCAGCCGCAGCTCCTGGAGCCGGCGCGGCACCCGCACCGACCACGAGGTGTCGCGGAAGAAGCGCTTGATCTCCCCCACGACGGTCGGCATCGCGAAGGTCGGGAACTCCACGCCCCGCTCGCAGTCGAACCGGTCGATCGCCTTGATCAGGCCGATCGTGCCGACCTGGACGATGTCCTCCATCGGCTCGTTGCGGCTGCGGAACCGGGCGGCTGCGTACCGCACCAGGGGGAGATTGAGCTCGATAAGCGTGTCTCGCACATACGTCCGCTCGGGGCTGTCCTTGTCGAGGGCGGCGAGCCGCAGGAACAGGGAGCGGGACAGGGTGCGGGTGTCGATGGCGTCGCTGATGACAAGCGCTTCGGGTGCGTCGACGACGGGCGCGTCGTCGATGAGCACCTTCGAGCTGCCCTGTTCTACGGACATGCCACCCCCTTGAGGTCGCGGACGGTCGCGGCGGACGCTCCCGTCGGAGGAACGCAGCCTCCACCTGAATACCGGCGCCGAGGCTGCGGCAAACGCGCTTCCGGAAGAATGTCACATGTCGGCAACACCATGTAGCGCCAAGTCGACAAAGCCGCGCAGGAAAAGGCGGTTCTGCGGCTTTTCTGTCGGCAACCCCTGAACTGGGGTTCCACCCCTGAGGGTTACGACTCGATCCGATTTGCGGATCTCAGCCGCGCGAAGCTTCTGGCCAGCAAACGTGAGACATGCATCTGGGAGACGCCGAGCTCGGCGCTGATCTGCGACTGCGTCAGGTTGCTGTAGTAGCGCAGCAGGAGGATGCGCTGCTCGCGCTCGGGCAGCTGTACGAGGAGATGGCGCACGAGGTCGCGGTGCTCGACCCCCGCCAGCGCGGGATCCTCGTAGCCGAGCCGGTCGAGCAGCCCCGGCATGCCGTCGCCCTCCTGGGCGGCCTCCAGCGAAGTGGCGTGATACGAGCGGCCGGCCTCGATGCAGGCGAGCACCTCCTCCTCGCTGATGCGCAGCCGCTCGGCGATCTCGGCGGTGGTCGGCTGCCGGCCGTGCAGCACCGTCAGGTCCTCGGTGGCGCCGTTGACCTGGACCCACAGCTCGTGCAGCCGCCGGGGGACGTGGACGGTCCGCACGTTGTCGCGGAAGTACCGCTTGATCTCGCCCACGACCGTGGGCATGGCGAAGGTGGGGAACTGGACGCCCCGGTCGGGATCGAACCGGTCGATGGCGTTGATCAGCCCGATCGTGCCGACCTGGACGACGTCCTCCATCGGCTCGTTGCGGCTCCGGAAGCGGGCGGCCGCGTAGCGCACGAGCGGCAGGTTCGCCTCGATCAGCGCCCCGCGCACCCGCGCGTGCTCCGGCGTGCCCGGCTCCAGCTTCGACAGTTCGGCGAACAGCACCTGGGTGAGGGCCCGGGTGTCCGCGCCCCGAGACGACCGCTCTTGCTGGGGCGGCGCGGCTTCGGGCGCGGTGCTGGCCGTCACGGTCTCGCCACCCCTTCAGGTCCTTGGTCACTAGTCCGTCAAAAGCGGTCATAGCATCACAAGACATGTGCACTGTGTGCAAGCACCCGATAACGCCGTGTTGACGGACAGTTGAGCGCAGGGGACGACACGGCCCCCCGCCCTGGACAGGGAGAGGGGCCGTGACCCGTACGGATCAAGGGAAGGGGCGGAGGACGGGAGGGGGTCAGACCTCGTAGTCGGCGATCACCCAGGTGGCGAACTCGCGCCACTGTCCGGCCGCGGCCTGGTGGGCAGGGTGCTCTATGTACCGCTTGAGGGCGTCACGGTCGGAGACCGCCGAGTTGATGGCGAAGTCGTAGGCGATGGGCCGGTCCGTGATGTTCCAGGCGCACTCCCAGAACTCCAGCTCCGGGACCAGCGCGCCGAGCTCCTCGAACGCCTTCGCGCCGGCCTGCACGCGGGGCTCGTCGCGCGTGACGCCCTCGTTGAGCTTGAACAGGACAAGATGCCGGATCACGTGTACTACTCCCTCGGGCTTCCCAGTCCTCAGTCCACCAGTGCGGACATGAAGTCACCGACGCCCTTGGCGGCGTCCGAAATGCCCTCGAACCCTATCCCGACCAGTTCGGCCGAACGCTGGGGGGCGGTGATGATCGAGTACACCACAAAGACCAGAAGCATGTAGAGCGCGATCTTCTTCGCCTGGGCCATCCCCATCCCTGCGGCCTCCTGTGCCGGTCCCCCTAAGGGTCCCCTCCAACGGTCGCGAGAGTCTAACCGCACAAAGGTTCAACCACGAAGGGCTTCCCCGGGCCGGACGGGGAGCGCCGGGGAACCGTGACCAGTGGTGGCTCGTCCGAGGGGAGGATCCGATGGGCGACAGCTGGGGGAACGAAGTGGCTCGACACGGCTGGGCGCTCGGGCGCAAGGGCACCCTCGCGTTGCTGGTGCTGGCGGCGGCCGTCCTGGTGCCCGCCGAGGGGGCGAACGGCATTTGCGTGGGCCCCGAGCTGCGGGTAAGGGCCGGTGGGGACGGCACGCCGGAGGTCCGTGCCGGCGAGACCCTCACGGTCGAGGGGGTTTGTTTCATGGAGGGATGCGACGACACGGGGGATTCCACGGGCTTCGGTTGCTCCGCCGGCGAGCGCGGGGCCACGACCCCGAGGAGGGACGTGACCCTCGTTCTGAGGCAGGGTCAGCGGGAGTGGCGGCTGGGTCAGGAGGACGCGCGGTCCGCCGACGAGGGCCCGCCGGGCCGGATCACCTGGAGGGCGACCGTCCCCGAGCACCTGCGCCCGGGACCCGCCAGGCTCGTCGCGGACGGGGCCGAACAGCCGGTCGTCGTCGCCACGCCCCTCCCCACTCCATAGCCGGGGCGCCGGGCCGTCGAGCCGTCCGAGCCTGGCCGGGCTCGGCGGGGGCGAGCGGGGCCGGCCACGTTGGACGGAGAACCACGAAGGGCCCGGTCCACCGGACCGGGCCCTTCGTCTACCTGCGGTAGCGGAGGGATTTGAACCCTCGGTGACTTGCGCCACACTCGCTTTCGAGGCGAGCTCCTTCGGCCGCTCGGACACGCTACCGGGAGAGAGCTTAGCCCAAGGTGGGCCGTGCTCCGAAATCCATATCGTGTCAGGGACGGGAAACCGGTGACCGTCACCGGTTCCCCACGCCCTCCGGCCCTGGTGTCCGCCCGGCCCGGGGCTCCCTCAGGAGGGCTCGCCGAGAGTTCGCTCCAGCCCCCGGCGAGACCTCAGAGCCCGCGGAAGAAGGCGGTGAGCAGTGCGGCGCACTCGTCCGCCATCACGCCCTGGATCACCTCGGGCCGGTGGTTGAGCCTGCGGTCCCGCAGCAGGTCCCAGAGCGAACCCGCGGCGCCCGCCTTCTCGTCGAGCGCCCCGAACACCACCCGGTCCACCCGGGACTGCACGATCGCGCCCGCGCACATCGTGCACGGCTCCAGCGTCACCACCAGGGTGCAGCCCGTCAGGCGCCACCGGCCGTCCCCGAGCCCGCGTGCGCCACGGCGGATCGCGAGGACCTCGGCGTGCGCCGTCGGATCGCCCGTCGCCTCGCGCTCGTTGTGACCGGTCGCCAGGACCGAGCCGTCCGGGCCCAGCAGCACGGCGCCGACCGGCACCTCGCCGGCCCGCGCCGCACTCCCGGCCTCTTCGAGGGCGAGGCGCATGGGCGCCCGCCACTGGTCCCGGACGGGATCAACGGGGTCATGCACGGGGCCCGGGTCTGCTGTCATTCGGCCTGTCATACGACCAGTGTCAGCGCACGGCCTCCAGTTCCTCCGCGACGCCCAGCGAGTCGGCGATCGAGGTGAGCGCGTCTCCGTCCAGGGCGAGGAGTTCCTTCTCGGAGACCCCGAGGTCGGCCAGCAGCTCCGGGTCGCCCAGCGGGCCCGCGGGCACCACCGAAGCGGCCGGGCCGCCACCGTCCTCGTCGTCGTCCGGTTCGGGCTCCCCGTCCTCCGTGCCGTCGAGGTCGAGCGCGTCCAGGTCGTCGCCGTCGTCCTCGTCCCGGCCGAGCAGCTCGTCGGTGAGCATCGCCCCGTACGAACTGCGGGCGGCCGTGGCCGCGTCCGAGACGAAGATGCGAGGGTCTTCCTCGCCGTCCACCCGGACGACCGCGAACCAGGCGTCCTCCTGCTCGATGAGGGCCAGCACTGTGTCCTCGTCGACCGAGTGTTCACGGGCCAGGTCGGCCAGATCCGTCAAGGTCTCCACATTGTCGAGCTCTGTATCGCTCGCTTCCCACCCGTCTTCGGTGCGCGCGAGCAGTGCGGCGAAGTACACCGTGACTCTCCCACTGGTCATAGGCGTGCCGGTTGGGGGTCCCCCCGGCCGAGGTTGGGGAGGGGGAGCGGCCGCTTGCTCGCTGCTCCTGGCCCCGCCCACTCGGAATCGTGGCAGAAACCAAGCCTTCACGAGAGGTCTTCCGCTCTTGCGTCGTGCACCAGTCCAGCGGGGATCCCACCCCGCTTCCCCACCGGCCGCATGTGTGACCCCGCAGGGGGCGTCCCTGCCGCCCCGCAGGTCACACGCCACCGAGCGGGCCGCGGACGGGCCGGCGGGCGGGCCCTCGACAGGGGGCGGTTCACCAGCGGAAGGTGCGCATACGCATGGCCTGACGCATCCGGGCGGCCCGGGCGCGCCGGGGCTGCACCCGCTCGCGCAGCGCCTTGGCCTCGTTCAGCTCCCGCAGGAACTGGGCGCGCCGCCGCCTGCGCTCGGCCTCCTGCTCCTCGGCCGAGAGCCCTTCGCCGTTTCCGTCCCGGTCCTGCATCGGCCCACCACCCCACGCTGGGTTCGTACGACACCAGATTCCCTCCACCGGCGGGTTTGATGCCAGAGTGATGCGTGATCCGGCCCCGGCTACTGTGGTGGCCATGCGGATCCATGTCGTCGACCACCCGCTGGTGGCGCACAAACTCACCACGCTGCGCGACACGCGCACCGACTCCCCCACCTTCCGGCGGCTCGCCGACGAGCTGGTGACCCTGCTCGCGTACGAGGCGACCCGCGATGTGCGCACCGAGCAGGTCGACATCGAGACCCCGGTCACCTCGACGACCGGGGTGCGCCTGTCCCACCCGAGGCCCTTGGTGGTGCCGATCCTGCGGGCCGGCCTCGGCATGCTGGACGGCATGGTGAGGCTGCTGCCCACCGCCGAGGTGGGCTTCCTCGGCATGATCCGGGACGAGGAGACGCTGCAGGCCTCGACGTACGCCACCCGGATGCCGGAGGACCTGTCGGGGCGCCAGGTGTACGTCCTCGACCCGATGCTCGCCACGGGCGGGACGCTGGTCGCGGCGATCAACGAACTGATCGCGCGGGGCGCGGACGACGTGACGGCCATCTGCCTGCTCGCGGCGCCCGAGGGCGTGGAGTTCATGGAGCGGGAGCTGGCGGGGTCGCCGGTCACGGTGGTCACGGCCGCCGTCGACGAGCGTCTCAACGAGCAGGGCTACATCGTGCCCGGGCTCGGCGACGCGGGCGACCGCATGTACGGCACGGCGGGCTGACCCGGCGCTGGGCCCCGGGCCCCTGGGGCGCCAGGCCCCGGGCTGTTGGCTCCGGGCCTCTCGCCCCCGGCTTGGCGGGCGCCCGGCGCCGCGGCTCAGGGCCGGTGGCTCCGCCTCAGCGCTCCACGCCGGAGCCGGGGCCCGACTGCCTCGGCTCCGCCCCTTGGACATGTGACGCCGTGGACATGCGACGCCGTGGACATGGGGACCTGGACGTGGCCCGGTGCCCGGCCGCTGGTGGCCGACCGCGGCCGCCACGGGCACCGCGCGGGCGGCGGGCTGGTCCGGTGCCCGCGCGCCCGGTTCGCCGCGAAGCCCGAGAGCCTCGCGCCTCTTGGCCACCGCCCGGTTCGCCGCGCGCCTCAGCAGCCGCTCGGCAGCGGGGCCGGGGAGGGCTCGGCCAGGGCCGCCAGGGCCTTGTCCGCCACGGCCTTCTTGGCGAGCGAGGTGAACGCGCTGCCGATGATCAGGTCGACGTCCTTGCCCTTGCGCGCGTCGGCCTTGAGCCCGGCGCCTGCCAACTGGGTGGCCAGCACCGGCAGCACAGCCTCCTGAGCCTCAGGGGCGCCGAGGAGTATCCCGGTGCCTTTGACCTTCTTGTCGTACTCGGCCGTCGCGTTGCCGACCTCGCCGATCTTGAAGCCGCGCTTCTTCAGTTCGTCCGCGGTCTCCTTCGCCAGCCCGCTGCGCGGCGTGGCGTTGAAGACGTTCACCGTGATCTGGGACGGCTTCGGCAGGGCGCGGGCCTTCGTCGCGGAGCTCGCGGACGGCGAGGGGGTCCGGCAGGCGCTGCCCGAGGCGGTCCGCACGGTCTGTTCCTCGCCGCCGAAGATATCGATGAGCTGCAGCGTTCCCCAGCCGGCCAGGCCAAGGGCCACGATCGCGGCCAGCCCGCCGAGCAGGATCTTGCGACGGCGCCGGGGGCGGCGCATGCGCGGGTAGGCGTTGCCGGTGATGCGGTACTTACCGCCCATGCCGGGGGGCGTCAGCATGCTCATGGGCGCAGCGTAGTGCCGCGGGGTGCCGATGCCTACTAAATGATCATTGGCAGCGCCGGATCGAACGGAAAAGCCAGTCGTTCAGTCCAATTCGAGCACGCGTGCGTGCAGCACCTGGCGCTGCTGGAGTGCGGCGCGCACCGCGCGGTGCAGCCCGTCCTCCAGGTAGAGATCGCCCTGCCACTTCACGACGTGCGCGAAGAGGTCGCCGTAGAACGTGGAGTCCTCGGCGAGCAGGGTTTCGAGGTCCAGCTGCCCCTTGGTCGTCACCAGCTGATCGAGGCGGACCGGGCGTGGCGCGACATCCGCCCACTGCCGGGTGCTTTCCCGGCCGTGAGCGGGGTACGGCCGCCCGTTTCCGATGCGCTTGAAGATCACACGGAAAGCCTACCGTTCAACCGCTTCCGGGCGCAGCCATGACGGCCGAGCTCAAAGGTCGCAATGAGCGACAAAACAGGAGGGACGGATGAGCGGAACCTGTGCTTCCGCTGATCGGGCGCCGACAGACGCGGACCCCAGCACGGTCCGGATCCGTCCTGGGGGCCGTTCGGCGAGCGGTCCGGCGGGCCGGTGGCGGGTCGTCCCGCCGGACCGCCCCGCGGGCTCCTCCCGCCGACCCGGGCCGGGGGTCTCTGGGCCGGTGCTCGGGGCCGGTCCGCCCGCCCGCCGGGCGTGTCGTCCCGCGCTCCGGGGGCGCCGGGACCCGCACGGGCCCGCGCCCCCGGGTTTCACGGGGGCGGCCCTACCCGGTCGCGATGCCGGGGCCGTCGTCGTCGTGCAGCCCGCCGCCCTTGCCCGCCCCGGCGCCGGTGAGGACCGACGCGACGGGCTCGGTGAGCGAGCTGAGGTCGTACGCGTAGGTGCCGACGGCGTTGGCGATGACATCGATGTTGATGCCGAACGCCCTCATGTCGATGTTGCCGATGTCGTCGCAGGCCTTGTGGTAGCAGGGGTCGAGGGCGAGCCCAGCGGTGCCGCCGAACTTCGCCGCCTGCTCGGCGGTCTTGATGCCCTCCGCGCCGGTGAAGGTGCCGCCGGCGGGGATGCCGACCTCGATGAACGGGCCGTAGTCGGAGCGGCCGGAGAAGTCGGTGCCCTCGTGCGGGAGCCCCCGGCTGTCGAGGAAGTCGGTGATGTCCCGTTCCAGCTGGGCGGAGCCCTCGGGGCCGGGGCCGGCCCCGGCCTGGTCCGAGTCGTCGCCGTCGTACACGAACAGGCCGTAGTTGGGGGAGGCGATCATGTCGAAGTTCAGATAGAGCCGGATCTGCTCCCTCTCCCGCTTCGTCAGCCGCGAGACGTACTCCTCGGATCCCAGCAGGCCCAGCTCCTCCGCCGACCACCAGGCGAAGCGCACCTTGTTGGCGGGGTCGGGGTGCGCCTCGGCGAGTTCCAGGGCCACCTCGAGCAGCCCGGCCGAGCCGGAGCCGTTGTCATTGATGCCGGGTCCTTCGGTGACCGAGTCCAGATGGGCGCCGAGCACCACGGTGGTGCCGGGGTCGCCGCCGCGGGTCTCCGCGATGACATTGCGGGTCCTGCGCCGCTCCTGAAGCTGACGGATCTCCAGGGAGACCGTGACCGTGCCCTTGGCCGCCTCGGCCGCGAGCGCCCGGCCCTCCTCGCGGGTGATGCCGCCGGTCGGGATGCGGGCGGCCCCCGCCTCTCCGAGGGTGCCGTGCAGCGGTCCCCGGGTGTTGTTGTGGATGACCGCGGCGACGGCGCCGGCCCTGGCGGCGGCCTCCTGCTTGACGGTGAAGGAGCAGCCGCCGCGCCGGATCAGCGCGATCTTGCCGCGGTAGGCGCCGGCGGCGTAGTCGCCCGCCTCGCAGCCCGGTGTGGCGTCGTTCCCGGTGGACACGGGCGCGAGGGGGGCACGGATGCCGCCCTCAGGGGTGTTCTTCGTGTACGACATGGCCACGATGTCGATGTCGCGGGCCTTGGGCGAGACGACCGCGAGCTCCTCGGCGAGCGTTTCGAGGTAGGTGAACTCGAAGGGCTGGTAGGAGACCTCGTACCCCGCCCTCTTGAGCAGTTTGTGGACGTACGCGGCGGAGGCTTCGTGGCCGGGCGTGCCGGCGGCCCGGTTGCCGCCGTTGGCGTCCGCCAGGGCCTGCAGCATCCGCAGGTGCCGCCTGCCGTCCCTGGCGGACGACTCCGCGACCAGTTCCCCGGCCAGCTCGGCCGCGTGCCGGGCCGGGTCGCGGTGGTGACCGGGGTGGCCGTCGCCGGTGGCCGTGGTGGTGGCGGACGGGGCGGCGGCGAGCAGCAGCGGGGCGGTGAGGGCGGCGGCCAGGCCGGCCATGACTCTCCGGGGCAGAACGCTCACAGGGAACCTTCCTGCAGGGGTGAGGGGAAATCGCGATCTTCGTCTCATATGTGGACGCCCGCGCCCTGAGTCAGGCAGTGTTCGCGCGAAGTCAGCTCTATACGGGTAGCCCTGTCGGCCGCTCCGTTACGCCGACGGCAGCAACGGGCGACGTCGGCACCGCCCCGTTCCGCGCGAGCACAGCCGGGGGCCGCCGTACCGGAGGGAAACTCCGAACGGCTCTACAACGAGGATCCCGCGCCGTCCGGCGCGCGCAAGCGAGACCGCCGTCACGCCGTGGCCCGAGCCGGCCCCTCTGGTCCCGCGGGGGCTCTCATTTCCCCGTGCCGCCGTCCCCGGGCCGCTTCGCCTCGTTCGCCTCCTTCGCCTGTCGCTTCATCTCCTGTTTGTGCGCCCGCACCTTCGCCAGCGACTCCGGACCGGTGATGTCCGCCACCGAACGGTAGGAACCGGCCTTGCCGTAGTCCCCCGCCGCCTCGCGCCATCCCGTCGGGCGCACGCCGAACTGCTTGCCCAGCAGCGCGAGGAAGATCTGGGCCTTCTGTCTGCCGAAACCGGGCAGCGCCTGCAAGCGTTCCAGGAGTTCGTCGCCGTTGCCCGTGTCCCGCCAGACGGCGGCCGCGTCGCCCTCGTAGTGGTCGACGAGGTACTGGCACAGCTGCTGGATCCGGTTGGCCATCGAGCCCGGGTAGCGGTGTACGGCGGGCTTGGCGGAGAGCAGGTCGGCGAAGCTCTCGGGGTCGTACGCCGCGATCTCGTGCGCGTCGAGGTCGTGGCCGCCCATGCGTTCCGCGATGGTGTACGGGCCGGTGAACGCCCACTCCATGGGGATCTGCTGGTCCAGCAGCATGCCGACGAGGGCCGCCAGGGGGCTGCGGCCAAGCAGTTCGTCGGCTTCCGGCTGCTGGGCGAGCCGAAGAGGGATGTCCATGGTTCCGATCATCGCCTCGGCCCCGGCGGGCCGCACGTCAGGCGGTGGCTGCGCGACGATCAGGCAGGGGGCGGGTGACGTTCCGCCGATCACCCGCCGCCGATCACCCGCCGCCGGTCACTCACCGCCGGTCACCCCGTCGGCGCCGGCTCGCCGCGTCCCGCTCACTCCGTCCCGCTCACTCCGGGCCGCCGGCGACCCTGCCCGTGACACGCACCGACGGGTCCAGGCACCAGGCGAGGACCGACGGCCACGGTCCGTAGCCCGCTTCGAGGTCGAGATGGGCGCCGCCGGGCACGACATCCGTGTCGAGGCCGAGCGGCCCGCCGTAGACCACGGCGGCGCCCTCCGGACAGTACGGGTCGTTGTCGCCGGCGACGAGCCTGATCCGGGTGCCGGCGGGGCCGGAGCGGGCCGGCTCCGACAGGGCGAACCCCGCGATCTCCGGGTACTGGGCGGTGACCGGGCCGGACGGCGGGGAGACCAGCAGCACCCGGTCGACGTCGATGTCCGGCGTCGAGCGGGCGATGGCGTGCAGCCAGAGCAGTACGGCGAGACTGTGGCAGACAACGACCCGCTCACCGCTGTCGTTCGTGGGCCTGGTCCCGCCTTCGCGCAGCGCGGCCAGGTGCCGCTCCAGCTCGGCGAGCCAGGTGTCCAGGTCCGGGTCGTCGGGGTCGGGCAGCTGCGGGTAGTGAACCCGGTGACCGAGCCGGGTCAGTTCGCGGGCGAGCCAGTGCTCCCAGTGCCCTTCGGGCCGGTGGTTCTGCCACCCGTGGAGGATCAGGAAGGAGCGTGCCGCGGCGTCCGCGCTTTCGGTGTTCATGGGCTGATCGTGGAGCTTCCGGGGGCTCATGGTCCAGCCGGCTCCTGGCCGGCCGGATTCTCACCGGCCCGTACCTTCCTCCGTACGGACCGCATGGTCCGGTTGCCGCACCTTCCTCTGCACGGCCCGCGACAGGGCCGTGGCTGCGGCCGTCAGGAAGACGAAGCTGTAGGAGATCTGCACGATCACCACCAGCCGTCCCGTCTGACCGTGCGGAACGATGTCCCCGTACCCGACCGTCGCCAGCGTGACCATCGTGAAGTAGAGCGCGTCCAGCCGGGTGTTCAGCCCCGGGAACTCGCCCGGCGCCTTCGACATCGCCAGGTAGGCGGAGGCGAAGACCAGCACCGACAGACAGATCAGCAGCGGGATGACCAGCCCGGGGTGGCTGTCCTCCCGGTCCGTCAGGACATTCCTGATCTGTCTGAGCAGCAGCGCGGCGATCAGGCACAGCGCGACGATGAAGGCGCTCCAGCTGAGCGTGGGCCGGTGCGGGCCGAACGATTCGTCGGGCAGCAGGAAGAACGTCACGACCAGGGCGCCGACCACGAGCACCGCGGCGCTCCAGGCCAACGAGCACCCCGGTGCTCCGGTGTCCTGCCCGGTCCGGGTTCCGGTGCCCGGCCCGGCCCGGCGCCTGTGCCTCCGCTCCGGTTCCTGTCCCACGTCCGACTCCGCCCCGCTCGGTCGCTGCGTCACGCCTCACCCCCTGAGTCCGAGGATGCTGCGCGGTGGCGCGGGCGCCAGCCGGCGGTGGGCGAACGGCGTAACGGCGGGCGCCTGCCGGGCCTTTGCCCCCGCGCCGGGCGAGGTCGCGCCCCGCGCGCGGCGAGGGCGGTCGCCGGCGGGCGCGGGGCGCGGTCGCGGACGCGGGACCGGAGGTGGTGCGGTTCCTACCAGCGGTGGTGCGGTTCTACCAGCGGTGGTGGACCTGCGCCCGGATACGCCGGTCGTAGAGGTCCCGTACCGCTTCCAGCGTCGCCCCGGACAGCGGCGGCAGCGCGGCCGCCGCCGCGTTGGCGTGCGCCTGCTCGGGGGAGCGGGCACCCGGGATGACCGTGGAGACTCCCGGCTGCTGGATGATCCAGCGCAGGGCGGTCTGCGCCGGGGTGGCTCCCTCGGGGGCGAGGCCCGCGAACTCCACGGCCGCCTCCACCCCCGACTCGAAGTCGACGCCGGAGAAGGTCTCGCCCTGGTCGAAGGACTCGCCGTGCCGGTTGTAGGTGCGGTGGTCGTCCGCCGGGAAGACCGTCTCCCTGGTGTACTTCCCCGACAGCAGACCGCTCGCCAGCGGCACCCGCGCGATGATTCCCACCCCGGCTTCGGCGGCGGCAGGCAGCACCTTCTCCAGCGGCTTCAGCCGGAAGGCGTTGAAGATGATCTGCACGCTGGCCGTGCCGGGCCGTGCGATCGCCGTCAGCGCCTCCTCACAGGTCTCCACGCTCACGCCGTACGCGGCGATCCGCCGCTCCTCGACCAGGGTGTCGAGCGCGTCGAAGACCGCGTCCGAGGAGAACACGGGAGTGGGCGGGCAGTGCAACTGCACCAGATCCAGGGTGTCCACTCCGAGGTTCGCGCGCGAGCGGTCGGTCCACGCACGGAAGTTGTCCAGGGTGAACAGCGCCGGGTCCTGCTCCACCCGGCGGCCCATCTTCGTGGCGACCATGATGTCCGCGTCCGGCCTGCCGCGCAGATACCGTCCGATGAGCTGCTCGCTGCGCCCGTCCCCGTACACATCGGCGGTGTCGAAGAAGGTCACCCCGCTCTCGACGGCGGCGTCCAGCACGGCGAGGGCGTCCTCCTCGCGCACGTCACCCCAGTCGGCCCCCAGCTGCCAGGTGCCCAGCCCGACGACGGAGACCTTCTGATTCGTCCTGCCGAATACGCGCTGTTCCATGTCCATCTTGCCGATCACACCGTTCTTCGAAGAGCCGTACGACAACGACCGTACTGCGCCAATGCGCCAATGCCGCACGGAACCGAACCGGAGCACACGGAATCCAACGCGGCCCACTCATCCGTGCGCCGCCGGCTCCGTTTCGCGGCGGTGGCCGCTCAGGCGGCGGTGGCGGGGCGCGGGCTGCCGTGGAAGACCTGGCTGGTGTGCCAGGAGCGGTGGGCCTCCGCGACGGGGCGGGCACCGGGCTGAGGCCCTGTGAGCGGACGGCCGGCGAGTGCTATGACGTGCTCCCGGGCGGCGCGGCTGCTGCCGACGAACCGCTGTGACACCAGTATCCGGCAGTCGTCGCCGATGCCGAGCACCCCCTTGTCGAAGAGCTTGTGGTGGAGCGAGCACAGGCACAGCCCGTTGTCGACGTCGTCGGGGCCGTCGAACGCCCACCAGCGGACATGCGCGGCTTCCAGTCCGACCGGTACCGGACCGATCCTGCCGTCGTAGCCGCAGAAGGCGCACTGGTATTCGTAGGCGGTCAGTACGAGTTCACGCATCCGCCGGTCCCGCTGCCTCCGTGCGACCGAGAGCCGTCCGGTCTCCACCGGCTCCAGTGCCAGACCGACGGCCTGGCACAGCTCGTCGTGCAGGGAGGGCGGGAAGTTGAGGTCGAGCAGGACCCGCGCCACGCGGCCGAGCAGTGAAGGTTCCCGCCGCAGCGCCGTCCGCAGGCCGGGTGCCAGCCGTCCGGTGGCGCCCGCCGCCCGCAGCTCCCGTACGGCGGTGCCGGGGCTGCCCGGTCCGCGGTCGGTGCGCACCTCCCACACCCCGTCGCTCACCAGGTGGTGGAACGGGTAGGCGGGCGTCGTCCTGTGGGGCGGGCCGTACTCGGCCAGCAGCTCTTTGAGGTCGTCCTCCACCGCGCTGTACCGCAGCTCACCGGCCTCGTCCTGCTGGAACCGGCCGAGGGTGTACAGGAACAACAGCGGCTTGTGCGGAGCGCGAGTCCCGCTTCTTGTCCACTGCCTCAGCTTCGCGGTGCGCTCGAGCCAGTCCATGACCGGTGATCGTAGTGGCGCGCTCCGGGCGTGCGCGGGGCCTCAGCGGCGGCGTCCGCGCCCTTCTGTCCCTGTGAGGGGACGGTTGGGCCGCACCGCCTTGCTCGGTTGGCGCCCGGTTGGGCGGTGCGGCTGTGCATGGGCCTCACACCTGCTGCGCGCTGCCGTAGCCGGGAAGGGCACGCCCGTTCCCCGGCACCACACTCGAAACCCGGATCCCCGAGCCTCGGCAGCCGGGTAAATGTCTTGAATCTTAGGAAATGAACGACACAAAACCTGAGGCCAGGGA
This sequence comes from Streptomyces sp. GC420, assembly GCF_009916105.1. GTDB lineage: Bacteria > Actinomycetota > Actinomycetes > Streptomycetales > Streptomycetaceae > Streptomyces. The sequence continues at coordinate 20,329 of NZ_JAAAXQ010000078.1, forward strand.
ACGTCGAAGACCCCGGGCCGCTGGGCGGTCCGGGGTCTTCGTTTCGCCTGTTCAGGCGGCTGCGGAGGACACGAGATTCGAACTCGTGAGGGGTTGCCCCCAACACGCTTTCCAAATGTTCGCCTGGGGGTTCGGCGAGGGCCGGGGACGTTCTGACCTGCGGCGGAGTATTCGGGCCGGCTCCCTCCGGACTGGGCTGGACGGAGGTGAACGCAACCAGAACTGCAACGAGATGAACTCAGCCCTTGCTCACGTCCTTCGCCAGGCGCTGAGCAGTTCCTCGGGTCCGTACGCCGCTTGGAGCCCGGAACAACTGGTCCCGTTGCGCGAGACCGCTACGAGCGGTACCGGCTCGTCGGTGATCGCTGCCCGGTGCTTCTGCAGGGCGGCCAGGTCGTGGCTGTCGAACGCGGAGTTCTCCAGCCACTTGACCGAACCAAGGAAGAGCAACTGCTTGGCCACCGGCTGCCGGTCGGCGCCCACCAAGTCGATTTCGACGTCGTTGCTGCGGGTCCAGTACCCGCCGATCGCCGGGGCGGCGGGCAGGAGCCCGTCCGGCAGGAGGCGGGCGAGGGATTCCCGGACGAGGGGTTCGATCGCGCGGCCCCGCCAGGTCGTCCACTGCTCCTTGATCCGGCTCAGCGTGAGATCTCCCCGCATTCGCTCGATCTCCGCCATGTGCGGGTCCAGAAACGCGAGCCAGAACCGCAGGTATGGGTCGGCCACCCGGTAGCGGCGTTCCTTCGACGGCCGCAGTGAGAGGGGCAGCTCGGCGGCCACGACTCGTTTCTCGGTCAGGACATCCGTGGCTCTGGTGAGAGTGGTGTGGGCGATGCCGCCGGCGGCGCGCGCGATGTTGGTGAAGGTCCGCTCCCCGGATCCGATGGCCCGCAGGACCTCCCTGCTCATCGCCTGTGGTGGAAACTCGGCGGCCAGTGAGCGTTCGGCCGAGACCAGCAGCGCCGAGATCGGGTTGTCCAGCGAGTCGCGGAGGAACTCCCAGGCATCCGCTCCTGGCCGCCACTCCGCACAGATGAGCGGCAGACCGCCCGTGACCAGGGCGGCATCGAAGGCGGCTGCCGGCTCAAGCCCGAGCATCTCGCCGATGTCGGCAGGGTTCAGCGGCCCCACGACCATCTCCCGGCCCCGCTGATGGAAGGGGCGGTCGTAGCTGTTCAGCGCCTCCATCATGGACAGGTCGGATCCGACCAGGAGGAGCAGTACGGGTTTGCGGCTGAGCAGGCGGTCCCATGCCCGCTGGAGCATGCCCTCGAAGGCGTCGATGCGGTCCATGAGATACGGGACCTCATCAACGACGACCACGCTCGGGCTGTCGTCGGGCAGGATCTCCGCAAGGAGCCTGAAGGCGGCATTCCACTGCTCCGGAGTCTCCTCCGAGAACAGTTCCCGCTCCGGCAGAGTGGATCTGGCGACGGCGTCGAGCAGCTCCGACAGTTCGTCCTCCGCCGTGCCACCCGCCGCGGTGAAGAAGAGGTTCGGCACTTCGGTGCGCCGGAGAAATTCCTCGACGAGGCTGGACTTTCCGACCCGCCGCCTTCCCCGCATGAGGATGCACTGCCCCGGTTTCGCCGACCCGACGGCATTGCGAACAGCCTGCAAGGCGTTGCCGAGTACGTTCAGCTCGCGGTCCCGCCCGATGAATCGACGCACGGTAGTCTCCCGCTAGAGATAGTATCGACGGCGATACTATCCTCAGCGATACCAACTTGCTTCTCATTCGGGCATGACGCTGTGGATGCGGGAGAGGGTGAAAACGCGCTCGGCGTCCCGAAGGTGGCACCAGGCTTCCAGGTAGGGCGGGTCGAGCGTGAGGCGCTCAGGGTGCGCACGGTCCGGTTGCCCGAGGTGGCGACGTACTCGACGGTCATTGGTTCACCGGTATCGATGGCTTGTGCGAGCTGACGGACGTCGCTGTACGGAAGGTGCTCGGCCCAGCCGGCGACGATCTCCTCGGTGTCCGTGGCGAACGCCGCTCCCCCCTCGGACGGCGCGGGTTCGGGAGGCGTTGGCGGGGCCTTCAGCAGCTGGGCCGCCAAGATGTTCGGGTCGACTGCGGCGGCCGCCTTCGCCACGCCCGTGGCAGCGATCCGGCCGCTGCCTCGGGCGCCGGTGCGGCGCGGAGCCGGCACAGGAGCGGCGGCCCGCTGAGGCCGGGTCTTCTCGATCCGTACCGTGCCTTCGGCAGTCTCGGCGACGGGGGCGTATCCCTCGGCCCGGAGTGCGGCGACAGTCGTGTTGGGTGGGCTGCGGCTGACCGGCACGGTCGGCGCCGGCTGCCGTGGCCCAAGCTTGGCGAGCTTGCGGTGGGCGGCGAGTTCAGCCAGGAGCGCGGGCTCGTCGCCGTGGAGGACGCAGGCGGCGGGGGCGATGCGCACGCGCCCGTGGCCGCGTGCGGTGTCAGTGATCAGGTACGACAGCGGCTGTGGCAGGGGCCCTGCGGCGACAGCGGCCGGGTCGGCGGTGATGTCGGCAGGAGTATGGCCGGCGTCCAGAGCCCGGCGGACGCTGCTGGCGTTGAACCGCACACGGACGCCGTGCCGCTGGTCTCCCGGTCGGCGAGGGCGTCCAGGAGTGCGGCCAGCCGCGCGGACGGTGTGCCGGTGACGTCGGCGCCGATCCGGGCCGTCGCGGTGGCTGAGGGCAGCAGCCGTCGGCACTCGATGCCCAGCCCCTCCATGTCGCCGGTCCGCAGATGGATGCCCAAGGCGGACAGGGCACCGCGAGCGAGTACGCCGAGGATTTCGGCCTCACGGATCGCGGTGGCGAACTCTCTGCGCATCCTGCAACCGCCTCGCCGGACTCCAGAAGACGATGGACGGGGGCGCGACTGGGTTCGACATCAAACCCTCAGGGCACAACGCCCACTGGCGGTAACCGTCGCGACGTCTACCGCCAGATTCCGTAGGGCTCCGCCACGTGGCCGGTACCGGCCACGTGGCGTGGGATGCGGGAGGCGTGCGCCTGACTGTTCGCCGAGATGTTCTGAATGTCGGCTGTAATCGCAACCAAAAATGCAACCGGTCCACACCGAAGAGCCGAGTCACGGTCGTGACTCGGCTCTTCGTTTCGCCCGTTCAGGCGGCTGCGGAGGATACGAGATTCGAACTCGTGAGGGGTTGCCCCCAACACGCTTTCCAAGCGTGCGCCCTAGGCCTCTAGGCGAATCCTCCGCCAGGAACATTACATGACGGGGAGCCGTGGTCGCGAACTCGTTCCCGGGCCGTGAATCGGGTACCCTGTGCGGAGCCCCTCACGTGGCGCTATCTGACTGAACTCCCCCAGGGCCGGAAGGCAGCAAGGGTAGGTTGGCTCTGGCGGGTGCGTGGGGGGCGCTTGCGTTTGCCGGCGTCGGCCACGGGCTCGGGGGCCGGGGGAGTCCGGAGACGCGGGCCGCGTCCTCGCGGCCGAGCGTGCGGCGGGGACCAGGGGTCTCGGGACGGGCCGGGTTGTCACAGGAGCCCGATATCGTCGTAAGCGTGTCGTCCCTTGCGCTGTACCGCCGCTACCGCCCCGAGTCGTTCGCCGAGGTCATCGGGCAGGAGCATGTCACTGCACCCCTCCAGCAGGCCCTGCGCAACAACCGGGTCAATCACGCGTACCTGTTCAGCGGTCCGCGTGGATGCGGCAAGACGACCAGCGCGCGGATTCTGGCGCGATGCCTGAACTGCGAGAAGGGCCCGACGCCGACGCCCTGCGGCGAGTGCCAGTCGTGCCGGGACCTTGCGCGCAACGGCCCGGGCTCGATCGATGTGATCGAGATCGACGCGGCCTCGCACGGTGGCGTGGACGACGCCCGTGACCTGCGGGAGAAGGCATTCTTCGGGCCGGCGGGCAGCCGGTACAAGATCTACATCATCGACGAGGCGCACATGGTCACCTCGGCGGGCTTCAACGCCCTGCTGAAGGTGGTCGAGGAGCCGCCGGAGCACCTCAAGTTCATCTTCGCGACGACGGAGCCCGAGAAGGTCATCGGGACCATCCGCTCCAGGACCCACCACTACCCGTTCCGCCTTGTCCCGCCCGGCACCCTGCGGGACTATCTCGCCGAGGTGTGCGGCAGCGAGGGGATCCCCGTCGAGGACGGCGTGCTGCCGCTCGTGGTCAGGGCCGGCGCCGGCTCGGTGCGTGACTCGATGTCGGTCATGGACCAGCTGCTGGCGGGCGCGGGCGACGAGGGCGTGACCTACGCCATGGCGACCGCGCTGCTCGGCTACACGGACGCCTCCCTGCTGGACTCCGTGGTGGACGCCTTCGCGGCGGGCGACGGCGCCGCGGCCTTCGAGGTCGTCGACCGGGTCATCGAGGGCGGCAACGACCCGCGCCGTTTCGTCGCCGACCTGCTGGAGCGGCTGCGTGACCTGGTGATCCTCGCCGCCGTGCCGGACGCGGCGGAGAAGGGGCTGATCGACGCCCCGGCGGACGTGGTGGAGCGCATGCAGGCGCAGGCCTCCGTCTTCGGGGCCGCCGAGCTGAGCCGGGCGGCCGACCTGGTCAACACGGGGCTGACGGAGATGCGCGGGGCCACCTCCCCGCGCCTCCAGCTGGAACTGATCTGCGCGCGTGTGCTGCTGCCCGCGGCGTACGGCGACGAACGTTCGGTGGAGGCGCGCCTCGACCGGCTGGAGCGGGGCGGCGCCGGTGCCTTCCAGGCCGCGCCCGCCGGGGCACCCGCAATGGGGTACGCCCCGGGGCCCGAGGCCCATGCGCCGATGCCGGCCGTGCCGCCCGGTGACGCCGTGGCGGCGGCCCGCGCGGCGGTACGGGGCGGACCCGCAGCCGGAGCCCCCGCCCCCGCGTCCCCGGCGTCCGCCCGGCC
>NZ_JAAAXQ010000790.1 GCF_009916105.1 Streptomyces sp. GC420
TGTGTATAAGAGACAGAAGACGGAGGGGTCGGGGGGCGAGGAGATCGTTGTGGTGGTGGCGGCCGGTTCGACGATGTGGGTGTCGCTGCCTTCGGAGGGGGCGAAGTTGGCGTCGCCGTTGTAGATGGCGGTTCCGCTGTAGCTTCCGGCGGTCAGGGCGCTGTTGGGGACGGTGGCGACGCCGTTGGCGTCGAGTGGGACGGTGATGGTGGCGCCACTGCTGTCGGTGAAGGTGACCGTGCCGGTCGGGGTGCCGACGCCGAGGGAGATCGGTGTGACGACGGCGGTGAACAGGACCTCCTGGCCGTATACGGAGGGGTCGGGGTTCGAGGTCAGGACGGTCTGGGTGGCCGCCCTGGTGACGGTGTGGGTGTCGGTGCCGGTGGAGGCGGTGAAGTTCGCGTCTCCGCTGTAGGTGGCCGTGACCGAGTAATCACCCGCCGGCAGAGCGCTGGTGCTGACGGAAGCCGTACCCGAGGCGTCCACGGATGCGACCAGAGTGGGGCCGCCGCTGATGGCGAAGGTGACGGTTCCGGTCGGGGTGCTGGCGCCCGGGGCGACCGGAGCCACCACCGCGGTGAACAGGACCGGCTCTCCGTACGGAGTGGGGTCGGGGCTGCTGGTGACGGTGGTGGTGGTTGTCGCTTGGTTGACGGTGTGGGTGTCGGTGCCGGTGGAGGCGGTGAAGTTGGTGTCGCCGCCGTAGTCGGCGGTGACCGAGTAGGTGCCGGCTGGCAGGACGGCCCGGGTGAGGGTGGCGGTGCCGTTCTCGTCGAGGAGGACGGGTACGACGTCTCCGTCGATGGTGAAGGTGACGGTGCCGGTGGGGGTCCCGGCTCCGGGGGGCGCGGGTGCGATGGTCGCGGTGAAGACGACCGGCTGGCCGAACACGGAGGGGTCG
>NZ_JAAAXQ010000791.1 GCF_009916105.1 Streptomyces sp. GC420
GTGCGCGACACCTACGGAACACCCGGCCCGTACGAGGACGCCGTGCAGAACACACCGATCTTCGAGGAGAACCCCCCGGAGAACTTCAAGGGCATCGACATCATGCGGGCCGTCCGCAGCTTCGACCCCTGCCTGCCGTGCGGCGTCCACATGTACGTGGGCGACGGCAGGACCGTACGGGAGATGCACGTGCCCACCGGCCTGAGCGGTCTGTCCGGATGAGCGCGGCAGTCGACACCGCCGCCCGGCCGGCCGAGGCGCCGGCCGGCCCGGCGAGCGCGGAGCGGCCGTTGAGCGCGGAGGAGACCGGGCGTCGTGTCGAGGAGGTGCTCGACCGCCTCGGCGCCTCCGGCGACCGGGCGGTCCGCGCGGCGTCCGAGGAACTGGTGCGGCTGCTGATGGACTTCTACGGCGCCGGACTGGCCCGGATCGTCGACCTGCTCGAAGCGCCCGCCACCGGGGATCGCGCGGACGGCCCGCTGGCCGCACTGCTCGACGACGAACTCGTCTCCAGCCTGCTCGTCCTGCACGACCTGCACCCGGAGGACACCCTCACCAGGATCCGGCGCGCTCTGGACACCCTTCGCCACCACTCCCTGGAGACGACCGGATTCGACGAGGCCACCGGGACCCTGCGGCTGCGCTCCGCCGACGGCACGGGCTGCGGCTGCCCCAGCACGGCCGCCGCCGTCCGGCAGGCCGCGGAGGACGCCCTGTCCTGCTTCGCCCCCGAAGTGACCGCGGTGGAACTGGAGTCCGCGGGTCCCCGGGAGCCGGCCCTGCTCCAGATCGGCACCGGACCCAGGCCGGGCACCGAGAGCGGAGCCGTACCCGGCGCCGGACCGGCCCCGGCGAAGGCACCGTGAGCGCGCCCCAGGCGTGGCCGCAGCGCCCCGCCC
>NZ_JAAAXQ010000792.1 GCF_009916105.1 Streptomyces sp. GC420
GCTTGCAGGGGCGGGTCACGGGCGGTTACGTTCGCCGCGACAACCGCAAACAGATACGGCCCCCGGCCGGGACGGCAATCCCGAACGAGGGCCTGACCGATCAGGAAGCAGCAACCCTTCCCGATGGCTGACCCGAAGTCTAACGCGCGCCTGCGCGCCAAGGCCGGAGCTCCGACCTCCGGCGTGATCCACGTACGCACCCGCCTCACGGCCGACTTCACCGTGATCTCCAACGCCCTCGCCCAGCGGCACGGCAGCGCGGTCACCGTCGGCGTCGCGGCGTACATCCTCTCCCTGCCCGACGGCTCCCCCGTGAGCATCGCCGCGCTGTGCGAGCACTTCACCGAGGGCGAGATCCTGATCTCGCGGGCGCTGAGGGAGCTCGAAGCGGCCGGTTACCTGGAGCGCCGCCGCGAGCGACTGTCCACCGGGCAGATCCGCACCCGGACGTACTTCCACGCCGTGCCCGGCGGGGACCCGGAACCGGACCCGGAACCGGACCCCGATCCGGAGCCGGACGGGCCCTCCGAGCCTCCGAAGCCGCGCCGACCCCACGAGCAGGCCGCCGCCGCGAAGGCGACACCCTCAGTCACGGCAGTGCTGGAAACCGTGCACGCGCCCGCGCAGGCCGACGCGGAGGCGGAGGCGGAAACTCCGAGCCCGCTCACCGACGCCGATCCGCGGGCCGTCGCCGTGCTCGCCGCCCTGCGCCGGGTCGATCCGCGTCTGGTCCTCTCCGCGCGGGAGGCCGCCCGCCTCGCACCGGCCGTCGCCCAGTGGCTCGCGGCAGGCGTCGAACCACGCCTGGTCACCGAGTTGCTCACCGCGGGCCTCCCGGACCGTTTCCGTGCCCGTCCGGCAGGGATCCTCGCCTTCCGCCTGCGCGAGACCCCCCTGC
>NZ_JAAAXQ010000793.1 GCF_009916105.1 Streptomyces sp. GC420
CGAGTGTGACCGCTGCTTCGTAGGAGGTGGCGGTCTTCTCGTAGCGGGTGGCGATGCCGCGGAAGCCTTTGAGTTGGTTGAAGCAGCGTTCGACGGTGTTGCGGCGGCGGTAGGTCTCGCGGTCGAAGCCCGTGGGGCGGCCGCCTCGCCGACCTCGGTTGAAGCGGTGCTGCTTCTGGTCGTTCTTCTCCGGGATCGTGTGCCCGATGCCGCGTCGCCGCAGGTAGGTGCGGAATCCGCGTGAGCTGTAGGCCTTGTCGGCTATCACGTGGTCAGGTCGGCAGCGGGGCCGGCCCAAGCCGGTGCGGGGTACTCGGATGCGTTCGAGCAGAGGCCTTGCGCAAACGCCGTCGTGGCGTTGTCCCGGGGTCAGCAATACGGCCAGGGGCCGGCCGCGGCCGTCGCAGGCGAGGTGGATTTTGGTGGTCAGGCCTCCTCGGGATCGACCGAGGGCGTGATCGTCCGGTTCGTCCGTCCGATACTTCCCCCTTTTCGGCCGGTGGCGGCTGCGTGCTGATGGGCGCGGACGATGGTGGAGTCGATCTGGACCAGCCAGTCGATGTCACCGGCGGCATCGGCCCGAGCCTGGATCTGCTGTAGAGCCCGGGCGAACACACCGTCGATGGCATAGCGACGGAAGCGGGTGTAGACCGTCTTCCACGGGCCGTAACGTTCCGGCAGGTCCCGCCAGGAAACCCCGGTCCGAATCTTGTAGACCATCCCGTTGATCACCCGGCGGTCCTCCGCCCGAGGACGGCCTCTACTGGCACTCGGTATCAGCGGAGCCAGCAACTCCCACTCAGCATCGGTCAGTTCATGACGACGGATCACGGAAACATGATCCACCATCGAACGATCTTTTGAAGACGGACCCTAG
>NZ_JAAAXQ010000794.1 GCF_009916105.1 Streptomyces sp. GC420
GTGTGATGATTCACACCGGGCCCGCCCCGTTAACGGCGGCTAACCTCCTCGTATGACCGTGAATCTCGAAGTCGCCGAGGGCGTCGGCACCATCCGCCTGGACCGCCCGCCGATGAACGCACTGGACATCGCCACCCAGGACCGGCTGCGTGAGCTCGCCGAGGAGGCCGCCCGCCGCGAGGACGTACGGGCCGTCATCCTCTACGGCGGGGAGAAGGTGTTCGCCGCGGGAGCGGACATCAAGGAGATGCAGGCCATGGACCACGCGGCGATGGTCGTACGGTCCCGTGCGCTGCAGGACTCCTTCACCGCCGTGGCCCGGATCCCCAAGCCGGTGGTCGCCGCCGTCACCGGATACGCCCTGGGCGGCGGTTGCGAACTGGCGCTCTGCGCGGACTACCGCATCGCGGCGGACAACGCCAAGCTCGGCCAGCCGGAGATCCTGCTGGGCGTGATCCCCGGGGCGGGCGGCACCCAGCGGCTGTCCCGGCTGATCGGTCCCTCGCGGGCCAAGGACCTCATTTTCACCGGCCGGATGGTGAAGGCCGACGAGGCGCTGACGCTCGGTCTGGTGGACCGCGTCGTGCCCGCCGCCGAGGTGTACGAGCAGGCGCACGCCTGGGCCGCGAAGCTCGCCCAGGGGCCCGCGATCGCGCTGCGCGCGGCGAAGGAGTCCGTCGACGCGGGGCTGGAGACCGACCTGGAGACCGGTCTCGCGATCGAACGGAACTGGTTCGCGGGGCTCTTCGCCACGGAGGACCGGGAGCGCGGCATGCGCAGCTTCGTCGAGGAGGGGCCGGGCAAGGCCAAGTTCGTCTGAGCCGTCCGAGCCGATCACCGGGGGCGGCCGGTCCAGATGGACC
>NZ_JAAAXQ010000795.1 GCF_009916105.1 Streptomyces sp. GC420
GGGGACATGGGTATTCGGCTGCTCCGTGCGGTGGGGGCCCGGCGGCGGCCGGGCCCATCGGTGGGTTGCCGGCCGGCGGTCGGCGATCGTGGTCGTGTCCTGATGGGGCGGCCCGATGGTGACGGGTGGTCAGTCTGGTGACGGGCAGTCAGCCGCCGGAGTCGTCGTCGCCGCCCGCGAGGGCCGCGGCGAGGTGCCCGGCGATGGTCTCCACGTGGGGCGGGTCGATCAGGGACAGGTGGTCGCCCCGCACGGGCACGATCTCGAGCGAGCCGCACAGGGGCGCCCAGCCCAGGTCTGCCTCCGCCCGCAGATAGCGCGGGTCGAGTGCCGTGGTGAGCCGGTGCGACTCCTGCGCGCGGTAAAGCACCACCCGCCCGGGGTAGCGCCTGGGTTCGTACCGCTCCCCCACACGCGCGTCGATGTACGAGGTCCGCTGGTGTTCCATCACCCCGGGGCTCATGTCGAGGCCCGCCCGGGCCACCAGACGCATGACGACCTCGATCTGCTGCTCGTCGGGCGTGGCCGCCAGTTCCTCGTAGGGCAGCTCCAGACGGTGTCCGTACGTCTTCTCGATGTACTCGGCGAAACGGCCGAAGCGTTCGAGCAGGAGGTCCCGCGACTCCAGGCCCGGCAGTGCGGCCGGAAGGATGGTGTCGATGAGTCCGAGGTATCCCACGGAGTCGCCCGCCGCGTGGAGCCGGCAGGCCACCTCGTACGCCAGACAGCCGCCGAAGGACCAGCCCAGCAGATGGTAGGGCCCCCGCGGCTGGAGTTCGCGCATGATGTCCAGGTAGTGGGCGGCCTTCTCCTCCATGGTCCCGGCCGCCTCGACCCGGTCGAAGCCGTACACGGCCCGGTC
>NZ_JAAAXQ010000796.1 GCF_009916105.1 Streptomyces sp. GC420
CACCTCGCCCTCCCGGTCCGTCCCGTCCACACCGTCCGGCTCGCGCGCGGTGCCGTTCCCGGCCCTCACATCAGTGGCGGGCATGACGGCGTATCTCCTCACGCAGATGTCCGGTGATGTCCCCGGCGAGCTCCGCGGCCTCCGGGTCCCCGGTCCGCCGGGGACGGGGCAGATCCACCCGCCACTCGCGGGCGATCCGCCCGGGCCGGGAGGACAGCAGCAGGACCCGCTGCCCGAGCCGGACCGCCTCGCGCACGTTGTGGGTGACGAACAGGACGGCCGGCCCGCGCCGCTCCCAGATGTCGGCAAGCACCTCGTGCAGAAGGTCCCGTGTGATGGCGTCGAGCGCGGCGAACGGCTCGTCCATCAGCAGTACTTCGCTGCCCTGGGCGAGGGCACGGGCCAGCGCCACGCGCTGCCGCATGCCACCGGACAGCTCGTGCACCCGCTTGCCGTACGCGCCGCCGAGCCGCACCACCTCCAGCAGCCGCTCCGCCTCCGGGCGCCGCCGGGCCTTGGGCAACCCGGCCAGCTCCAGGGCCAGTTCGACGTTCCCGCCCGCCGTCAGCCAGGGGAACAGAGCATGATCCTGGAACATGAAGGCCGGGCGCGGAGCCCTCACCGACACCGTGCCGGCGGTCGGTGCTTCGAGTCCCGCCACCAGGTTCAGCAGCGTCGACTTGCCGCAGCCCGAGGCCCCGAGCAGACAGACGAACTCACCGGGCCGCACGTCGAGATCGATCCGGTCGAGCACCAGCGCGGCGCCGAAGGACTTGGTGGCGCCCCGCAGCCGTACGGCCGCGGACATCGTGGCCGTGGGGGGTACGGGTGCCGTGGGCATCGCGGGGGGTATGGGGC
>NZ_JAAAXQ010000797.1 GCF_009916105.1 Streptomyces sp. GC420
CTTCGGGGCGGGGCGGACCTCGGAGGGCAGCCCCGCCGACGGCGGGCCGGCAGCGGGCCGCGGTCGCTGTCCGAATGGTGGACGCAAGCGGGCTTAGGAACACAACCCGGGTGATACGGCCAGTGGACGGTCGGCGTCAGGGCCCCTATCCACACTGGATTCTCACAAACTCGTGTTCGCCCGGCGCCCCCGCGCGCTTAGTCTGCGACGACCATGGACTACTGCTCGCCGTGCTGCCGGCACCTCAACGGAGCACTCAGCTGCCCGGGGTGCGGGACCCCCGTCGAGGAGCTCCGGCACCGTGCGCCGGACACCGACCCGGACACCTCCGCGACCGGGACCGAGGCCACCCCCGAACCAGGGACGGCACCGGCCGGGGGCCGGGCCGCCGCCCGGCGTGCGGCCAAGGGGCGTTCCCACCGCGGCCGCCCGGCGAAGGCCGTCGCGGCGGAGGAGGCCGTCTCCGCGGGGCGCTCGCGCAAGTCCCACCGGCGCAGGCACAGCAGGACACTGCTGCTCGGCGGCGGCCTGGTGCTGGCCGCGGGTTCCCTCGGCCTCGCCGAGCTGGCCGCGGAAGGACCGTGGGGCGTCCCCTGGGAGGTGCCCGCCTCCTCCTCCGTACCCGACAAGGAGTCCTCCGAGGAGCCCGGCGGCAGCGCGAGCCCCAGCGCGGACAGCACCGTCCCTGCCGCAGGCCCCGGGCCGACCCGCTCGGCCTCGCCCAGTGCCTCGGGGGAGTCCGGGGAGGACAAGAAGAGCAAGGAAGAAGAGGAGAAGAAGGAGGAGTCCGCCTCCCCCGAGGAGTCGCAGTCCTCCGCCGCCCCCGAGAGCGGCGCCCCCAGCAGCGAGTCC
>NZ_JAAAXQ010000798.1 GCF_009916105.1 Streptomyces sp. GC420
GGCCGGTGGTGGGCGCGGGCGGCCCCTGGTGGGGTGTGGGGCCGCTCTGCCCTGGTCGGTGGTTTAGGCGGTCTTGTAGCTGTTGAGCTTCTCGACCAGCTCGGCGCGGATGAAGGCGAGTGCCTGTGCCTTGCCGTCGAGCTTGTTGATCTCGGTCTGGACGGCCTCGGCGCGCTGGGTGTTGAGGAACGTGGTGTACGTGGCCTCGCGCTTGGGGGTGGCCTTGTCGGCCTGGTAGGTGGTGACCAGGCCGGTGACGAGGTCGCGGACCTTCTCGAAGGTGTCCTGGCTCGCGTTCTCGGCCGGGGAGTTGGTCTCGAAGGCCGCACCCTGCATCCGCTTGCGGAACTTCAGCAGCGGCGCGGCCCCGTTGTCCGTCTCGGCGGTCAGGTCGGCCGGGTTGACCAGGTGGCTGCCGACCACGTACGGCAGGTCCATGTCGCCCAGCTTCGGGGCGTCGGTCCGCTCGTGGCGGTCGGTCGCGCTGCCCTTGCCGAACTGGACGTTCAGCAGACCCGCGACCTTCGGGAACAGCTCCCAGTTCGGGTGGACCACGACCGTGCCGATCGGGAACACCCCGTCCTGGAGGACGCGGGACAGGTCGTAGACCGCCTCGCCGTTCTCGCCCGTCTCGACCGCGTACGAGTAGGTGTTACCGGCCGGGGTGGTGAACGTCTGGGTACCGGACATGAAGATCCCCTCCAACAGGGTCAGTAGGTGGTTTCTCGGCCGGTTCTTCGTTCCCCCGACCTCGTGATAACTACAGTACACACCGAACCGCGAATACGCAACACCAGAACGGGATCACCCCCACACGCTCAACCAAACCCACCCCCAACTAGAAACCCTGT
>NZ_JAAAXQ010000079.1 GCF_009916105.1 Streptomyces sp. GC420
GGCCCCGGCAGCGAGGTGACCTTCCCGGAGACCGCGTCGACGAGCTTGCGCAGTTCCTCGGCCGCAGCCGCCCGCCCGAGGAGACCCGCACCGCCATGACCGAGTCGCCGACGCCACAGCCGACGCCGCCCACCGCCGCCGCCTACCCCGTGGGCCTGCGACTCGCCGGCCGACGTGTCGTCGTACTCGGCGGCGGCCAGGTCGCCCAGCGCCGACTCCCCGCCCTCATAGCGGCCGGGGCGGACATCGTGCTGCTCTCGCCCTCCGCGACCCCCTCCGTCGAGGCCATGGCCGAAGCCGGCGAAATCCGCTGGGTGCGCCGCCCCTACACCGAGGGAGACCTCGCGGAGGCCTGGTACGCGCTGATCGCGACCAGCGACACCGAGGCGAACCGGGCCGCCTCCGCAGAGGCGGAACGCCACCGCATCTGGTGCGTCCGCAGCGACGACGCCGAGGCGGCCACCGCCTGGACCCCGGCGACGGGCCGGAGCGAGGGCCTCACGGTCGCCGTGCTCACCGGCCGGGACCCGCGCCGCTCCGCAGCCGTCCGCGACGCGATCGTCGAGGGACTCCGCGACGGCACCCTCGCCGCCCCGCACCACCGCACCAGGACCCCCGGCGTCGCCCTCGTCGGCGGCGGACCCGGCGACCCGGACCTGATCACGGTCCGCGGCCGGCGGCTGCTCGCGGAGGCGGACGTGGTGATCGCGGACCGCCTCGGCCCGCGGGACCTCCTCGACGAACTTCCCCCGCACGTCGAGGTGATCGACGCGGCGAAGATCCCGTACGGCCGTTTCATGGCCCAGGAGGCCATCAACAACGCCCTGATCGAGCACGCCAAGGCGGGCAAGGCGGTCGTGCGCCTCAAGGGCGGCGACCCCTTCGTCTTCGGGCGCGGCATGGAGGAGGCCGAGGCGCTCGCCGAGGCCGGCATCCCCTGCACGGTCGTCCCGGGCATCTCCAGCTCGATCAGCGTGCCCGGTGCCGCAGGCATCCCCGTCACCCATCGCGGTGTGGCGCACGAGTTCACCGTCGTCAGCGGCCATGTCGCGCCCGACGACGAGCGCTCGCTGGTGGACTGGGCGGCACTCGCAAGGCTGCGCGGCACCCTCGTGCTCCTCATGGCGGTCGACAAGATCGGGAAGATCGCCGAGACGCTGATCGCGGGCGGCCGTGACCCGGGGACTCCGGTGGCGGCCGTCCAGGAGGGGACGACGGCCTCTCAGCGGCGGGTGGACGCGACCCTCGCCACCGTCGCGGAAACGATCGCCGCCGAGGGGGTCAAGCCTCCGGCCGTGATCGTGATCGGCGAGGTCGTCAACGTGGGTGGGACCGGAACCGTTCCTAAAGACTGAGTGGGAGCCCGCCAGTACCCCCAGAGTCACCCATACGCGCCAGAACACGCTCAAACTCAGTCCATCGCCACCTGTTCACAACCCCCGCACAAGGCGGAACCCGCGAACAAGCGGAGCGGACACCCCACCGATCCGCCTTGAGTAACCGCCGGTAACAGTTCTTGCTCCGTGCCGTTGGCACCGCACCCGGGAGAAGGCAGTATCACCCTGTGGCCGATCTCATCACCGTCGAGGACCCCGAAGACCCGAGACTCCGTGACTACACGGGCCTGACCGACGTGGAGCTGCGCCGCAGACGCGAGCCCGCCGAGGGCCTGTTCATCGCGGAGGGAGAGAAGGTCATCCGCCGGGCCAGACATGCCGGGTACGAGATGCGGTCCATGCTGCTCTCCTCCAAGTGGGTCGATGTCATGCGGGACGTCATCGACGAGGTCCCGGCGCCGGTGTACGCGGTGGCCCCGGAGCTGGCCGAACAGGTGACGGGTTATCACGTGCACCGCGGCGCTCTCGCCTCCATGCAGCGCAAGCCCCTCCCCACCGCCGACGAACTGCTGCGCACCGCCCGCAGGGTGGTCGTCATGGAGTCCGTCAACGACCACACCAACATCGGTGCGATCTTCCGTTCCGCGGCGGCCCTCGGGATGGACGCCGTACTGCTCTCGCCGGACTGCGCCGACCCGCTCTACCGGCGTTCGGTGAAGGTCTCCATGGGCGCCGTCTTCGCCGTACCCTACGCACGGCTCGAAGCGTGGCCCAAGAGCCTGGAGACGGTCAGGGAGGCGGGCTTCAAGCTGCTCGCCCTCACACCGGACGAGAAGGCCGCGCCGATCGACGAGGCCGCCCCGCACCGGCTCGACCGGGTCGCCCTGATGCTCGGCGCCGAGGGGGACGGGCTTTCCCGGCAGGCGCTGGTCGCGGCGGACGAATGGGTGCGCATCCCGATGGCGCACGGGGTCGACTCGCTGAACGTCGGTGCGGCGGCCGCGGTGGCCTTCTACGCCGTGGCGAGCGGAGGCGGTTCCTCCGCCACGCTCTGAGCACCGGGCCCGGCAGACCGGGCCGGCCCGGGCGTGCCGCCGGGGCCGGGCGTTCCGGCCGTCCGGTGTGCGGCGTCCGGTGGCCCGGACGCGTACGTGGACCTCTCCGGTACGCCCATGCTGCGGGCCTGTCCCTGGCAGCCCTGCACCAGTGCGATCCCCAGGGCGACGAGCAGGGTCACCACGACGAAGACGATCAGCCGCTGGCGCAGCAGCCTGCGCCGCGGTCCCGCCGGCCGCCGCCCGGCGGACGTCGTGCGCGGCCCGGTGCGGGTGGTGTCGCGCGAAGGAGCACGGGACCTGGACGGTCTCCTGGCGGGCCGGGCGGCGCCGCCGCCGCGTGACATCGCAGCCGAGGATGAACCGCCCGGACCCGCTCCCGGCTCCACGGTGCGAAGGGCGGGTAAGGGATGATCCCGCCCCGGTTTAGCCGCCGTCGGCGATGACTGTGGTCCGGCCGACGGCTTCCTTGGCTCGGGCCGGCTCCCATGCCTTGCAGTCGTTGCGGTTACCGGGTAGCCGTCTGCCGATCACGACGATCAGACGGGTGTCGGCGTCGATGACGACCTGCGGCGGGTTGGTGGAGTATCAGTAGTGGCGGCGCGACCCCCTTGCGTCCTTACCGGACTCGACTACCTGCGCACCCCGGCTCCGCCCTCTGTCCCGGTCGGTCGTTCGGTCGCGGGACCGCAGTCGTTCGTCGGCGTTGGTGCGGCCACAGGGCGGCGGAACGCAGGACACGCCCGATGAGACGCTGTTCGCAGCCATCATCCACGTCCTGGTCAGCGGTCGCGCCTGGCGCCAACTCCCACCGTGCTTCGGCATATCCAAGTCGACCGCTCACCGCCGGTTCCTCATCTGGTGCCGCGCCGGTACCTCGGGTCGCCCGAACGAAGCTGTGCTGCACCAACTCGACGGAGCCGGCCTCATCGACGCCACCCGCGTCGTCCTCGACACCGCCCATCTCAGAGCCGAAAATGACTCCTCCGTCAGCGCCTACCAGTCGCCTCCGCTTCTACAATCAATGCCCATTCGGAACGCGTCTCGAGATCTTTCAACACGGGGTCGTCACTCTGGCCTGGCGCGCAGCGACGAACGTCGCAGAATCCTGCGGATTCCAGTTCGACCCTGAGCGCCTCGAAATCCCACAGAAATCCAGCGTGATGTCCACAGTCCTGGAAAGTGGTGCGCAGCAGGTCAACTGGGTGATGGATTTCGTAGCCCTTGGTGCGACACCTTTCCATTTCTTGCCGCGCATTCTCGCCGCGCTCCAGGTAGATTCGAGCGATGTGTTCGACATCCGGGGTTGCCAGGCGGACCCTCCCCCCGGGAACGAGTACGCGATGCGCTTCGCGAAACATGCGCCGATTCGAATCCATCCGAATGTGCTCGATCATATTGTCCGCGAAAACGTGACTCACTGAAGCGCTCCGGACCGGCCACCTCTTGGTGGCATCGAGATAGTGACGAGCACGCCAACTGACGTCGGTGCAGATCCAGCCCTGACGCCGGGTCGCATGGCTGCCCACCTCGATCTTCAGAAGTTCCGACGACGCCGCCGAATGCACAGTATTCACAAAGCGCGTATGTGCGACCACGCGGTTGACGGGCGTGATGATCGATTTGACGAGCCTCTTCGCATTCAACACGCCGAGCAGGTTAGTCCTGTTTGCCTCGGAGTGCCGATCACCACACGGCGCCAAATATCGCCTTCACGCGGATGATGGCAAGCAAGCCGAGCGTACGCATTGAACGACGGCAGCCGGACCGGACGCCGTCGGCGACGACCACACCCTACGCAATTCGATGGCACCGGTGTCTCCGGCCTCACTCTTCGTCAGGGAACAGCGCTCAGGGTCCGGGACGCTCAGTAGGCGCCGTCACCGCGCAGAACGGCGGGCAGGGTCCGGACGAGGATCTTCAGGTCAAGCCTGACCGACCAGGTGTCGACGTACTCCAGGTCCAGCTGCAGGGCGTCTTCCCAGCCGAGGTCGGAGCGCCCGCTCACCTGCCACAGTCCGGTGAGACCCGGCCGGACGAGCAGGCGACGGCACGCCTCCCCGCCGAACGCCGAGTCCTCGACCGGAAGCGGCCGGGGACCGACGAGGGACATCTGCCCTTTCAGGACATTGACCAGTTGCGGCAGCTCGTCCAGGGAGAAGCGGCGCAGCCAACGCCCGGCCGCGGTTACGCGGGGGTCCTCCCTGATCTTGAACAAGTGTCCGTCCGCCTCGTTGCGGGCGGCCATTGCCGTCCGCAGGCCCTCGGATCCGACCCGCATCGTCCGCAGCTTCAGGACGTGGAACTCCTCACCCCGCCAGCCCGTCCGGCGCTGGCGGAAGAGCAATGGGCCGGGGGTGTCGGCCTTCACGGCAATGGCGGCCACAAGCAGCACGGGCGCCAACAGCAGGAGCAGGACAGCGGCTCCCACCAGGTCGATGGCCCGTTTGACCGCTCGTCCTCCCGCTTGCGACCGCCGGGTCGGCCGATGGTCAGCCGTCTCTACAGCGGATGCTGGCATTCCATACCTCTTCTACGACAGAACGGGTGAAACGTGCCCCGCTCACCCACCTTATGCCTTAATCGACTCACAACTTAACGATTAGATAGAAACACGACATCGACGTGAGTTTCGGCAAAAACACTGCAACTTACCCCCGCCCAGCCTGGGTGGGTCAGCCGAGAGGACCTGCATGCGTGCGGTAGTGACGGGCGGGGCCGGTTTCATCGGTTCTCACCTGTGCGAGCGGCTGCTTCGCGCAGACCACGACGTGGTCTGCGTGGACAACTTCTCGACATCCAGCGCCGACAACATCGAGCACCTGAAGAGTGACCGGCACTTCCACCTGCACCGCCGAGACGTCACCCAGGGCCTGGACGTGCCAGGGCCGGTGGACGCCGTGCTGCACCTGGCATCGCCCGCCTCGCCCGTGGACTACTTGAAACTGCCGCTGGAGACACTTCGTGTGGGGTCGGCCGGTACCTGGCACGCCCTGGATCTCGCGGCCGCGAAGGGTGCCCGTTTTCTGCTGACCTCCACCTCCGAGTCGTACGGTGACCCGCTGGTTCATCCTCAGCCGGAGAGCTACTGGGGTCATGTCAATCCTGTGGGCCCTCGGTCGGTGTACGACGAGGCGAAGCGCTTCGGCGAGGCGCTGACCATGGCCTACCGCAGGAACCGCGGTGTGGATGCCAAGATCGTGCGCATCTTCAACACCTTCGGTCCCCGGATGCGCGCGAACGACGGGCGGGCCATTCCCACGTTCATTTGCCAGGCGCTGCGCGGCGAGCCCATCACCGTCACCGGCGACGGCAACCAGACCCGGTCCCTGTGCTACGTCGACGACCTGGTCGACGGACTGCTGCGCATGCTCGCCAGCGACCACGGTGGTCCAGTCAACCTGGGCAATCCGCACGAGGTCTCCATGCTGGAACTGGCCCAGTGGATCGCCAAACTCACCGACTCCACTTCCGACATCGCGCTGGTCCCACGTCCTCAGGACGACCCGGAGAGGCGGCGCCCGGACATCACTGTGGCCCGTCAGCTTCTGGACTGGGAGCCCACGACTCCGGTGGAGCGCGGCCTGTGCGACACCATCACCGACTTCCGTCGCCGTTTGAGCTCCGACGAGTTCACCGCGCTCAGGAACCGCTCCGGCAACTCCTCGTTGAACCCCGACGCCGGCTCATGACGTCCCCGGCGAGCATGGAACGGGCCGCAACCGCCCAAGCCAACCCGGTCGTCCGGTGCATGGGCGTACCCATCACCGCCCACACACCCCAGAGCGCAGCGCGTCACGTCACGCACCTTGCCCAGCAACTCCGCGAGACACGCCACGCGGAACGCCCCGCTACCGAACCGGTACCCCGCGGTGACGTGCACTTGTGCAACGCCTACACGCTGGCGCTCGCCGACCGCGTACCCGAGCTGCACGACATCCTGGGCTCGGCCCCTCTCAACCTTCCGGACGGGCAGCCGGTCGTCTGGGCCAACCAGCTTCTCAACCGCGGCACGCCCCTGCCCGCCACCCGCGTCTACGGCCCGGGCCTCCTCCTGGACGTGTTCTCTCTGACCCAGAACACGGATCTGCGCCACTACCTCCTCGGCTCCACACCACAGGTGCTCGGCAGGCTGCATCGCGAGCTGCGACGGCTCTTCCCTGAAGCACTGGTCGTCGGCGCGTCCTCCCCGCCCTTCCGATCCCTGACCGAGCAGGAAGTGCGGAATCAACAAGAGGAGATCCGCTCGGTCGACGCCGACATTGTCTGGGTCGGACTCGGCACCCCCAAGCAGGACTACTGGGCCGCTGATCTGTGCGCCACCCTGCCTGTCGTATCCGTCGCGGTGGGCGCCGCCTTCGACTTCATCGCCGGCACCAAGCGACAGGCACCGCCCTGGATGCAGCGCCACGGCCTCGAATGGTTTTTTCGTCTCGGCAGCGAGCCACGCCGCCTCTGGCGGCGGTACCTCTTCGGGAACGCCCGCTTTGTGAGCGGGGTGATACGGCAGGCGACTCATCTCGCACGCGTGAACATCTCTGAGCGAAGCCGGCACCCGATGGCCTGAATTCAGGTCGACGCGTCAATCAGCGCCCGGAAATTCCCGGCATGTTTCCTAAGGTACGACCATGACGATCACTCCAGCAAGGCCCTCGATGAGAGAGCTACAGGAACGTGAGCATGGAGTCGGGCACGACTACGCCAAGGGTTCGCCACACATTCGCCACCATACGATTCGTGACCGGCTGATCACCGGCCTTCACGGGCTCGTTCAGCAAGTCATCGACCGGAACGGCCAGTGCCGAGTACTTGAACTGGGCGCGGGGCACGGCACCTTCACTGACCACCTCGTGGCGGCAGGCGCGCAGGTCACGGTGACAGAGATGAGTATGCCGAGCGTCCTTTTCCTCCGCAGCCGCTTCGATCGCAACACGAACGTCACCGTCATTCACGACAAGGACGGCACCGCCGCATACCAAGCAGGTCCGGTCGACGCGGTCGTCTGCATTTCCGTCCTGCACCACATCCCGGACTATCTGGGCACCGTGAAACGGCTCGTCGACCAGATCGTTCCTGGCGGTGCGTTCCTCAGCGCACAGGATCCCCTGTGGTACCCGCGCAGGACCCGGGTGTCCATCGGTCTGGATCGCAACGCGTACTTCGCTTGGCGGCTCGGCCAGGGCCAACTCAGCCGGGGCCTCGCCACCCGCATGCGCCGACTGCGCGGCGTCTACGACGACTCCAACGAGGCAGACATGGTCGAGTATCACGTCGTCCGCGACGGCGTCGACGAGGAGGCGCTGCGGGAGGTACTCGCAACGACCTTCGAAGACGTGGAGGTACAGCGCTACTGGTCGACGCAGTCCGGGCTGCTTCAGGCTGTTGGAGAGCGATTCTTCCCGCCGACAACGTTCAATCTGGTCGCGACGAAGCGTCGGTGACGAAACAGCGGCAGGCGTCTGAGTTACAGCCGTGTCACCCCCCTTCGTCCGACAAAGTTGCCACCACAGCAGGTGATTTTGCGCAGCTCAGAATGAGGAAGTGGAACACACCGCCAATCCGCCCAGACCAACAACGGGCAGCAGTCCTACCGCACGACCGATTTCCGCCGCTCCGCCTTGATGAAGGTGCCGGCGTGGATCCAGGTCGACCTACTCAAGATGGATGTGCCCCAGTGGGCCAGAGGAAACCAGGGCACCTCGGCACAGCAACGACGGCTCCGTCGACTGGAAGCCGCGGGCTACGCGGGCCGCTGTGCCGCGATGCGCAACTACACCATGACTCGGGACCGATGACCTCCAGCGCGCCGCAGCAGGGCGATTCCTCGCGTGTCCGCGACCTGCGGATCGCCATAGTGCACAGCTTCTACAGTTCCGCGACCCCCAGCGGCGAGAACCAGGCCGTGGCCGACCAGATGGCAGCTCTCGACCGCGCCGGACTCAAGCCCCACCTCGTGGCCGCGCACACGGACAGGCTCAGCCGTTCCCCGCTCTACCCGCTACGCGCCGCTGTCACCGTCGGCTCCGGACGAGGCCACTCCCCCGAGGCCGACCTTCGGAGACTGCGCCCAGACGTCGTGCATGTGCACAACCTTTTCCCCAACTTCGGAAGTGCGTGGCTGAGCAACTGGGACGGCCCCATCATCGCCACGGTTCACAACTACCGGCCGCTCTGTGCCGCTGCCACGCTGTACCGGAAGGGGGCTACCTGCACGCTGTGCCCCGACGGTGACCGTTGGGCCGGACTCCGCAACGGTTGTTACCGGCAGTCGCGTACGGCCACAGCGCCACTCGCCTGGGCCGGACGTCACGGTGCCCCCGCCAACCCACTGCTGCGGCGCGCGGACCGCATCGTGGTGTTGTCAGAAGCCAGCCGCCAGACGTATGTCCGAGCAGGGATCGAGCCTGGACGTCTCGTTCTCGTTCCGAACTTCACCAGTGACGCCGCTTCCCCCAAAGGCGTTGGCTCAGGGCGACGCCATGACCGGGTCGATGCGCCCTGGGTCTTCGCCGGCCGCCTGACCCCGGAGAAGGGTCTGATGGAGTTGCTGGTCCGGTGGCCGGCCAGTGAGCGACTGGATGTCGTGGGCGACGGACCGTTGCTCGAGGACTGCCGCCGGGCAGCACCGAGGGCGGTTCGCTTTCTCGGGGCCGTCCAATACTCCGAACTCCGGGAACGACTGCCCTCGTGGCGGGGCCTTGTCTTCCCCAGCCGCTGTCCGGAGGGCGCCCCCCTGATCTACCCCGAGGCTCTCGCAGCCGGACTTCCCGTTCTGGCCTTCCCTGGTTCAGCCGTCGCCGACTCCGTACGGGAGCAAGGGACAGGAATGGTTGTGGGCTGGCACGAGCCGCTGGACGCGGCGCTGAGCCGTGCTGCGGATCACTTCCACTCTCTGCGCCCTCACTGTCGGAGCGTGTTCCTGCGTCATTACACGGAGCGAATCTGGGTGAATCGCATCGCAAACGTGTACTCCGACGCTCTTGCGCACCATGCCGCTGTCCGGGAGGTTCCGAGTGGTGGCGGCCCGCGGGTGCCCGAGATGGAGCCAAGATGGTGAGTCGCGGCCGCCCTCCGCGGATCGTGATCGTACAGCCATACATTCCCGGATATCGGACAGGTTTCTTCGACCGGCTCAGTAGCCGTCTCCGGGCAGCTGGATGCACCTTGGAAATCTTGCACGGCCCTCCGCCACCCAGCCACGTGGCAAGACAGGACGCCTCTCGTTGCCAGGGTGCGATCAAAGTGCCAGTCCGCCGGCTCGCCGTTCCCGGGGGCAGATCTCTAGTCTGGCATCAGGTACTTCGCCGGTTGGTCTCTGCCGATGTCGTGGTATTGGAACAGGCCTTACGGAACATGGAGATGTATCCACTGTTCCTCCGCCGGCAACTGGCGGGTGTGTCGGGCTCCACCACTCCCCTTATTGCGCTGTGGGGCCACGGTCGGACCTACACCAAACCTGTGCGTCGCCCAGAGACGGCAGCCAAGAACACGCTCACCCGGCGCGCCTCCTGGTTCTTCGCATACACACAGGGCGGAGCCGACTATTTAGCCTCACGCGGGTACCCGCGACAGCACATTACCGTTGTACGGAACTGCATTGACGCTGAGCCGCTCGCACACATCCGTGAGCTGGCAAGCAAGCCCGGTACCAAGGAATTCAGCGAAGCGGCAGCGCTGCGCACCCGACACCACCTGCAGCACGGACGAACGGCCCTGTTCGTGGGCGGCTTGGACACCCCGAAGCGAATCCCCCTTCTCCTGGAAACGGCTCAGCGGATGGCCGACGCGCTGCCGGGGTTCCGACTGCTCGTAGCCGGAACGGGTGCGCATAGACCGCTGGTGGACGCCGCGGCCTCCTCGACAGCCAGTCCTGTGGTGGCCTTGGGGCACACAACCGGAAGGAACATGGCTCTGCTCGGGGCAGTGTCGGACATCATGCTGATGCCAGGCCGGGTGGGCCTGTGCGCGGTGGACTCCTTCGCACTGCGGACGCCCATCGTCACGACGGCCTGGCCATGGCACGCGCCGGAGTTCGAATACCTTGAGAATGGACGCAACGCCATCATCACACCCGACGACCCAGCAGCATATGCGGCGACAGCGCATGCCCTACTGGCTGACGAGAGCCGACTGCGGTCTCTTCATATCTCATGCCAGAAAGACGCCGACGTCTACACGATCGATGCGATGGCCGCACGGTTCTCCGAGGGGCTACTCGCAATGCTCAGCGAAAGGCAGAAGAAGAGGGGAAGAGGGTAGACTCGGCGACGCCCGAACCACCGTTCCTCAAAGCAGAGAACAGGCAGGAGAATTATGATCATCGGTACGACAATGCGCAACAAGATTCGAAACACACCGCTCCTCGGACCCACCATCACCTCAAGCGTCCGAGCAGCTAGACGAAATCTCTTCCCGGGATCGTTGAATTACTGGGAACACCGCTACTCGTCCGGGGGTGACTCAGGCGCAGGATCACAGGATGCTCTCGCCAGGTTCAAGGCAGAGGTATTGAACAGTTTCATCGCCGAAAACGACGTGACATCCGTAATCGAATTCGGCTGCGGCGACGGTCGTCAGCTAGAACTGGCCGAATACCCGCGCTATCTTGGGCTCGACGTTTCCCCCACCGGACTCGATCTTGCTCACGCCAGATTCTCCGACGATAGAACCAAGAGCTTCCTCCTCTACGAGCCGAGACACTTCTTCGATTCCGCCGAATTCATCCGCGCCGACCTGACTCTATCCCTCGACGTCATTTACCATTTGATCGAGGATGAGATCTACGAACTCCATCTTTCGCACCTCTTCGCGGCGTCAACAAGATTTGTCGCACTGTACACGAGCGACGACTCCGAACTGAACGCACCCACAGGCCACAGCGCACCCCACGTCCGCCACCGCCCTGTGACTCATGACGTGGCCAGACGCTTCCCGCACTGGCGCCTACGGAAGAAGACCCGCAACCGCTACCCATACACGGAGAATGCACAGGTCGCCACGTCCTTTGCGGACTTCTTCATCTATGAACACGCACGGCGCACGGGAGACCAATCGACCCATTGACATGTCACGGCCGCGGGCTCGACAGAATCTGAAGAGACCCCCATACACGGCCGACGCACTTTGCTACCGGCCACCAGCAACCTTCCAGCATTTGGGCGCGCCTGCTCAGGTAACGCCGCATCACGGTGAGTCGTTCGCCGTGCGGATCCGCATTCGTCGCTGTCAGCGAAGTAGGGTGATATCGATAGGATGCGAGAATCCGAGGCACGTAACTGAGGGTGCCATGCTGACTCAACCGGAGATGCAGGTCAAAGTCCATCACATATCGAAGGGAAGGATCCAGTAGCCCTGCTCTTCTGACGGCCCGTTCCCGATAGAGGGAACCTGGCTGCCATACTAGATTCACGCCATACTTCAGGACCCGGGACGCAGCTTTTCCTGGGCGCATTGTATAGATATGGTTACCCTCCGAGTCGATTACTTTCACTCTGCCGTACACCATGGCCGCATCCGAGTTCCCCTCCAACTCCTCAATCGCGGCCGAAATAGCGCCGTCGGCGAGCACATCGTCATCACCCAGCCAACCAAGGTAATCAGCGACAGATTCTTCCCATCCCTGATTGATCGCGTTACTCAGCCCGGAAGTCCTTTCCGGAATAAAACGGCACCCGTACTCGCTGGCAATTTCCGCCAATGGCGCAGTCGCCGCTGCCGGACCGACGATCACTACATCGATTGCCTGAGGCTGGGTCATGATGGATTCCAGGCACACTCGAAGGTAGTTGATGCGCTGGCCTGTGGTCGGAACCACCAACTTCACCCGTGGATGACTTCTTTTCATACCTTGGCCTCACATTCTGGGAATGACAGCAGACCACGATCAGCCAGAAGTTCGTGAAGACGAATCCCCTGTTTCACCGCATCGAAATTTTCCAGGGCATGGAGCCGTGCTGCATCCCCCATCGCCGCCGCCTTCCCGTCGTCTGCAAGCAGTGACGAAATCGCACGAGCGAGAGCTGACACATCGCCTTGAGGTACCACCAGGCCCGTCCGGTGACGAACCACGGTCTCCGGCAGACCGCCTGTCTCGAAAACGACCACCGGCCTGCCGTGCGCCGCAGCTTCGCAGGCGACCAGGCCGAGACCTTCAGAGGGCCCCGACGCCACATCCACGCTCGGGATGCAGACCACACGGTGTTTTCGCATGAGGCGGCTGACGGCCTCGTACGACTGACTGCCGAGAAGCCTCACGTCGGCACCTGCCGGCAGCCCCGCGGCCTGGCGCAGCAGCGCTCCTCGCTCCGGCCCGTCCCCCACCACCGTGACCGTGACTGGGTGCTGGCGGGCAATCTCTCCTGCCGCCCGCAAGAGCAAGGCACATCCCTTGTTCTCTACCAATCGTCCGACGAAGAGAATCCCCGAACAATCTGCGGCGCTCCCGAGACCGGAGGCATCGGGAATGGGCACTCCCAGGTGATGGACAGCGATCCGGGAGGGTGGCGCTCCTGCTTCTGCCAGGTGTCTGCTCAAGAACTGCGACACCGGAAGGAACAGCCGAACGGTCTCGACGAATCGCGCCCAGTTGTCGGTCAACTGCCGCATGGCCCTCGACTTCGACCGCTGCGGCCCTCGCATTTCGAGCAAGTCAGATCCATGGCACATGACGGCCAGCGGGAACCCATTACTCTCGGTCAGCCGGGAAATACGCCAAGCGTGTTGCAGGTGGTGGGCGATCACAAGGTCTGGATTAAATGCTCGCATGGCAGATGACAAACGAGGAGACCATCTGGCACTTTTCCAGAAAAGCGCCTCCGCCCCACCGAATCTGCAGTCCTTGTCCAAGACGAACTTCTCCCCCGGCACCTCGATACCCGGAATGGCGTCGATACCGAACAGAACATTGTCCACTTCCCTCATTGCCGTCAACTGGCGTGCCACAAATGTCTCTGACGGCGACAGGACCCACTGTGTGTACCATGCGACTTTCGGACGCATTTCAACCCTCTCCCCGCTTGCCTGCATTCAAAGGACCAAGGGCTAAACTCCAAGTGACTCCCAGGATGATCTCATACCCTGGAGCCCATGGAGAGAACAAAAAGTCCCAGGTGGCGAGAATGGTTACGATCAGCGTCACTGGATACAGGATTGCTTCAGCTGCTCCCCACTCCCTCATCACTCTCTTGTACAGCATCACAAGAACAAAGACCCAGGGCGTAAATGCCATAATGCCTCCACGGACCCACGAACCGAGGGCAATCGAGTGCAGGTTCAGTTGTCCGCCGAAGATCCTGCGTTGCTGGCCGAGGGAGATATTGACTCCCCGTTTGTCAAGCTCTGAGACCACATCTTGACGCTCTTCGAAAGAAAGACCTGCGTTCGCCCCTCGGCCGACGATGGGCTGACCACTGATGACTTTCGCGGACACAACGAGTTCCGGGCGA
Organism: Streptomyces sp. GC420; assembly: GCF_009916105.1. Classification (GTDB taxonomy): domain Bacteria; phylum Actinomycetota; class Actinomycetes; order Streptomycetales; family Streptomycetaceae; genus Streptomyces. The sequence goes on from NZ_JAAAXQ010000079.1 coordinate 13,837, forward strand.
CCAGCAACCAGATAACCGCCCTCCACCTGGGACTGATACATCTGTTTCTCGTACTGTTCCTGACCGAGCCATCCGCGAGACACTACATTGGTGATGGCGGCTGAGACGGTCCACACTGCGAGCAGTGCGGCGATACCCATGGATACTGCACGCAAAGGAGTGACCCTATGATGCGATCGCCGCACAAGCATCAGCCCGATCCCCACGAGGCAAACCATCGCAAGGCTTCGGAAGCTGAACGCCACATGGACGGCAACCAACGAGATCAGCAGCATCATCGCCAACCGCGGGCTTCCTCTGTGCCGCAGCCATCCGACTGCCACTGCGATGATGATCGTGACCGGAATTCCTAGACCGTACTTCCATGGATTCTCACGGAAGAGTGCGGATGGAGAAACGACCAGGAATACGCAGTAGCTGATAGATGTGGCCACAACGATGACAGCAACTCTCATGGCCGAACCGTGGCACAGGCGCGACAGCACAAACGCACCTGCGGCAGTCAGTGCGGGAAAACCCAGGGCATTCCACACCGCACGTGCGACCGGAATTTCTGCCCACAGATTTGCGACGGCTTGAGAGACGAACCAGAGGAAAAGCAGGACGGCGAGAATTCGATTCTCGCGATGAAATCTCACCCACCGTACGAGATGGGGTCCCATTAGGAGCAGCATCAACGCCGCCCCGGATACGGGCAGCTGCTGCGTCCCCAAAACGGGCAGGTGCAGCGATACCAAGGTCACGGCGAGAACAGTCATCGGGAGAGAAACAGAGTTGAAGCACCTTCTCGCTCCGCAACCAGGCGTACGACTTGAGGTCGGGTGACATTTGTCCGACCTTGCGGGAATCGTGACTACTTCAACCATGTGTTCCTCTCCGATGGAATCCACACAGCGCTCGGTCAATTGTCCAGCACATGAGATTCATCGCCTTCCATCTCCCTGACGATGTAAGGCGATCCACAAACACGGAATGTAGATGCATGACACAAGTGCGACGAGCGAACCGATCACCGGGCCGGCCGCTCCCAGGTGTTCACTGATGACAAACGACAAGACCACGCTCACGACCGCAGCCGAGCAGCAGCAGATTGCCTGTGCGCGCAGCCCGTGGGGATCTGTAAGCAGCATGGCCGTTGGATAGTTGCACGCATGAGCGAGCAGCAGTGCGGAGAATGCCGCCATGAGGCCGGGGCCTACCACCACTTGGTCGTGCACGAGCCAAGTCGCCAGTGGCGGCCCGACGGTCACCAGCCCAACACCCATGAGGAGCCCCGCGATGGCGAAGAAGGCCGTAATCCGCGCCAGGCTTCGGACTGTTGTCGCGGCGGCCGAGTCTCGACGGCGGGCGAATTCACCCCAAAGTGTCACGCCCATCACGCTGACCACTCCGAACAGAGGCCCGAAGATCTGGGCGCCGGCCGAATAGGCCGCCAGGTCGCCAGGTTCTGCGACATGGCTCAGGACGAGACGGTCTTTTCCGTAAGTAACGGATGACGCCAGCACCACCAGTGTCATTGGGCCTGCGAACTGCCAGACGTTTGTGGTTGCGTGCCCTGTCCATACCCCGAGCAGGACGTCGCGCAGGACAGGAAGCCGCAGGAGGCGGCCCGCAACGACGAGTGCGACAATACCCGCCAGTGCCGTGCCGGCGAATCCCGCAGCGCAGTACACCGTCAGAGATGCTTGGCTCTGGGTGGCCAGGGCGATCACCGCCAGCGATGTCATACTCGCGGCTGCCTGCAACAGCAGGGCAATGTGATTCAGATTCAGTGCCGTCAGTATCCGGTTGCCAAGCCCGAACGGAAGACCCAGTCCGAAGATTGCGAATGCGCAGGAGGCTGCAACACTGGCACCGGAAGCATCGCGTGTCGCCAGCAGCTCCGGCCAGATCTCCAACAGCCCAAAGGTGACGCTCAGTACGGCGATTCCCAGGCCAAGGAACCACAGGTATCGCGCACTGGTCATCACCGTCCGTCGAACGTGGTCGATCCCCGCGGTCTTCCTGCGGGAGCACGCGTCGATGACCGCAGCCCCCAGGCCCATGTCTCCCACAGGTAGCAACTGCGGAAGCGTGACGACCAGTGCGAACAGGGCATAGCCTTTGACGCCGACATCACCGACGACGATCCGAGCCGATAGAAGGTTGGCGCCTCCGGTGAGAGGAAGGGTCAGCACCCGGGCCAGCAATGACGCCGACGCAAGACGCACGAGTTGAACATCGCTCCTGCGTTCAGTCTCCAGGAGCTGAGGCACGGCACTGATAAGGAACTCCCTCATTCACCCCGAACAGGTCTGACCGTGTACGCCGGAGGATCACTTGATACTCGTCTGAGGCTCAGTGCTGTCTCTCGCGCGGCGTGAGCTGGCATTGGCATGGCCAGCACCCTTCCCGACGACGTCGGCGGAACTTCCTAGAATGACACATGACTGCATGCTCGTTGGAATCGCGCTCCTCTGCGATTCGACACGCTGTATCTTCTTCGGCAAGTCTCACGCCCTTCTGTATTCGTATTCATCGACACGGGCGGCTTGTCGCACTTCTGAGCGCCCGGGCGCGTTGATCGTCAACCCGGTGGCCCGCAATGGGCGTGTCTTTCGAATGTCGTCGAAGCAAGTCACAACAATGTGGTTGTGACCATTCTTCATAGACTCAGGCGCTTGGCTCGCCGCTGCGGTGTGGAGGCCCTCCGATACCCGCAGGGTCGGCCCGAGTACCAGGCCAACCAACTGGTCAATCGACATCGTGTAGACCTCGTCCTCGACGTGGGTGCGAACGATGGCGGCTACGCGACGACGTTGCGCAGGAGCGGTTACCGCGGTCGCATCCTGTCGTTCGAGCCTGTGCGAGAACCGTTCGAACGACTGGCAGTGAAAGCAGCCGGTGATCCACTATGGACCGTCAGACCCTGGGTAATTGGAAGCAGCGAAGAGTCGGTGGACATTCATGTTGCCGGCAATGGGGCCGCAAGCAGTTCCGTCCTGGCAATGCTGCCTCGCCATTCCAACGCGGTACCAGACTCACGCTATGTCCGGATCGACACGGTCCCCCAGCGAACCCTTGAGGCATTGTGGCCGGAGTTTGTCGGCCAGCACGACCGGGTTCTCCTGAAGATCGATGTTCAGGGGAGCGAGAAGAATGTTCTCGTTGGCGCTGGTCGGCGCCTCTCACAGTGCGTCGGAGTACAGATCGAACTGTCCTTCGTCCCACTCTACGAGGGTGGAATGCTCTACCAGGAGGCGTTTTCCTGGCTTGCAGGCCAAGGGTTCGTTCCCATGTACATCCTGCCGGGATTCACCGACACACAGTCCGGACAAATGTACCAGTGCGATTTGGTCTGCTTCAGAGAGTGATGGGTCTGTTACTGCTCTCACGAGAGAGGTGCAGGCGCTGGAAAAGTGCCCCTGGAAGGATCGAAGACCGCCGTACCGCTATCATGTGAAACGCTTCCACGCGGTGCGGCGGATGCCGTCCATGGGGCCATACTGACGATTGCCGATATTTTTCTGGACGGGGTTGAGTTTTTCCGCAAAACCCCGTCCAGGGAAATATGGGATTTATGCGAGTGAATAGAATCGGAAAGTCTTTACCTTTCTTGGGGTTGCCTGGTCACTGGGCGACCAATACGGACGGGGAGAACTTGGTCATCTCTTCGGTGGGAACAGCTGGCCCCCGCAGAGCAGCCATCTCGGCGTCGACCATGATTCCGGCAAGTTGAGGTGCGGTTACCGTGGGCCGCCACCCCAGGATCCGTTCAGCTTTGGAGGCATCTCCGACCAGGTTGTCCACTTCGGTCGGACGCAGGTAGCGTTCGTCGAAGCGTACGTGGTCACGCCAGTCGAGGCCGGCGTGGGCAAAGCATTGCTCCACGAACTCGCGGACGCTGTAACTGACACCGGTCGCGATCACGTAGTCGTCGGGGTCGTCCTGCTGGAGCATCCGCCACATCGCCTCGACGTACTCAGCCGCATATCCCCAGTCCCTGCGGGCGTCGAGGTTGCCCAAATACACCACGTCCTGCAACCCCGCCGTGATGCGGGCTGCCGCTGTGGCCACTTTTCGGGTGACAAACGTCGGACCACGGCGAGGTGACTCGTGGTTGAACAGGATGCCGTTGACGGCATACATCCCGTACGCCTCGCGGTAGTTGCGCGTCATCCAGTACGCGTACACCTTGGCGACCCCGTAGGGCGAGCGAGGGTGAAACCGGGTTTCTTCGTGCTGCGGAGGTGGGGCGGCGCCGAACATCTCGGAGCTGGACGCCTGGTAGAAACGGCATGGCAGCCCAGTCGTCCTGATGGCCTCCAGCAGTCGTGTGGTTCCCAACCCGGTGGCATCTCCGGTGAACTCCGGTTCGTCGAACGACACTCGAACGTGTGACTGGCCGGCCAAGTGGTAGACCTCGTCCGGCTGAACCTTCTCGAGCAGTGCCGAGATCCGCGTCCCGTCGGTCAGGTCGCCGTAATGCAGGAAGAGTCGAGTGTCGGGTTCATGTGGATCCCGGTAGAGATGGTCGATGCGATGCGTGTTGAAGGTCGAGGCACGGCGGACGATCCCGTGGACTACGTACCCGTTCCGCAACAGCAGTTCCGCAAGGTAGGAGCCATCCTGGCCGGTAATGCCGGTGATGAGCGCTGTCTTGACCGTCATTTACATTCCTTCGCTTACTTGTCGGGAAAATTGGCTCTGAGCATTAGTGGTCGACGCCTCTGGTGACTCGATGCAGATGCACTGCTCGCCAGGAAGTTCTAATGGACTCCGTAGGCCCTACTTCCTGGCGACGAGCGATTTGGGGATTCCGGCGATACGTTCGAACCAGATTTCAGAGTTCGGGAAGTAGGAGTGCATCTCGGTTGCCGTCAGAAGCTCCACTTCCTGCACGTCGCGCGTCGCTTGAGTGCGATCTCCGCATGGCACATGTCCGTGGGGCCAACGCTGAGAGATGGCGACCCGGACCCGGAACGGGAGCCACTGAAGCCCAGGAAATAGCCAATGGGGCTCGACCGGAAAGTAGCGGTACGGAGTCTGCACCCAGTGATGGTCCCCTTGTGCGTGCACCGTCTCGGCGAACTCTTGGCGTCGATAGTGTCCCCCCACATGTTCCATAAGAGAATTTGAGTACACTAGATCGAACTTCTCGCGGCGTAGTTCTTCTGGCAACCTGCATGCGTCTACCAGGACGGGGGTGATTCCAGGTTCCTCGTCATGGACAGTGTCGGGATCGAGGTTGACGGTGACCACCTGCACCGGTCTGACAGGAGAAAGGCGCCAGGATCTTGGCGTGCCACCGAGATCGAGGACGCGCATCTCTGCCAGATCTGGGAAATTGCGCAGCAGTTCAGTCCAGCGCTTGGCACGGGCCGAGTGGGCCAGAGACCCGGCCTTCGCCGGATCAGCAATCCATGTCTTCAGCATGCTAGTCCCTCGCCGGTCCCGCCGGAGGGGCGCCATCTTGTTGCCCGGAGACAGGCAGTACCCAATTGGCTTGAGTCAGAACTTGGCTCACGGTGCTCTACGGCAAGAGGCTGCCCGGTCATCGCGGGCATGGAGCCCCGTTCCGTTCGGAGGCGCAGACGGATATGGATCTCGAGCGCCCGCTTCCTCCACTGACTCGACTGACACCATCCGGCCCTGAAGCAAAGAAGATTTGACACCCCGCCAGAATACGGACAATGTCCTCGTCCGGGCCTCATTGTGCTGTGTCGGCGTGGATGTCGAGCCACCAGCGTTCGACTCACGGGCAGCGGCCATCACTCGTAGTCCTACGGCACCACGCACACCATCATTTACCGAGCATCTCGCCCGATCAGGTCACAACAGCTGTGGTCAACGCCGTCAAAACGACGACAGCAAGGGAAAGAAGGAATAGTCATGGCTACTCATATGGAAGCTGGTCGCGTCGTTGCACCACCCACCGCGTCGCCACGCCATGCTCTCGACCTGTCGGCGCGTGTGTTCGTGGCCGGGAGTCGAGGGCTCGTCGGGGCAGCGGTGGGTAGGGAGTTGAGGCGGAAGGGTTTCACCAATGTGGTGGGACCCACGTCGGCGGAGTTGGACCTGCGGGAGCGCGGGGCCGTTCGTGACTGGTTCGCCGATGTACGGCCGGATGTGGTGGTGCTGGCCGCGGCACGGGTCGGGGGGATCAGGGCGAATGCCACCCGGCCGACCGAGTTCCTCTCCGACAATCTGCGTATCCAGGTCAATGTGCTGGACGCGGCCTTGGAACAGCGCGTGGAGCGGCTGTTGTTTCTGGGATCGAGCTGCATCTACCCCAAGTTCGCCGAGCAGCCCATCCGGGAGGAGGCTCTGCTGACGGGGCCCCTGGAGCCGACCAACAACACGTATGCCATCGCCAAGATCGCAGGAATTCTGCAGGTGCAGGCCGTACGCCGACAGCACGGCCTGCCGTGGATCTCAGCCATGCCGACCAATCTGTACGGGCCCTGGGACAACTTCCATCCCGAGCACTCCCATGTTCTGCCCTCTCTCGTCCGCCGGTTCCACGAGGCGAAGGAGGCGGGGATCTCAAGAGTGCTGAACTGGGGCAGCGGAACACCTCGCCGGGAGTTCCTGCACGTGGATGACCTGGCCCGGGCGTGTCTGCACCTGCTGGAGTACTACGACGCGGGCGATCCGGTGAATGTCGGCACCGGCACGGACGTGACTGTCCGGGAACTGGCGGAGCTGGTTGCGGAGACCGTCGGGTATCGGGGGAGCATCGAATGGGACCCCAGTCAGCCGGACGGCACGCCGCGCAAACTGCTCGACGTCTCTCGCCTCACAGCGCTCGGATGGACGCCTCGTATCGGTCTACGGGAAGGGATCGCCCAGACGTACGACTGGTACCTGGAGCATCTCGGGTCTGGCGCTGTGCGGCAGTGACCTTGGAGGAGGCCCCCAGCCCTGATCGGCTGGGGGCCTCCTCGCTGGTGGGCGCGGACGGTTTCGAACCGCCTATATCTGCTTTGTGAGCCTGGAACCCATCGCAGAACGGTCCGCGCTGTTCATCAGCCGTTCGGGGCGCTGGGCGAGCCCAAGGCTACCCACACCTTCACCCGCCCCGATTGTCCGTGGCTGACCTCTCGATCCGCCACACGCGCTGGCCGCCCCGACTGCCGAGTCAATGTACCCGTCATGCATGACATACCGGGACGGACGGTCGTGCTACATGGCCTGTCGTTCTCTTTCCCGAGGAAGGTCGTGAAGGTCGTGCACGTTGGCGGTAAGGGTGCCGTCCTGCTGCTCGTAGTGGGAGAGCGCCAGCCCGAGGCCGAAGAATGTGGGGGCCCATTCGCCGACAAAGATGCCCCACCGGTCGGCGCGATCGAGTCCGACTCCTGGTTCTGCTTTGAGTGATGTAGCCCAGGCGGCGATGGAGAGGCCGATGGACAGGAAGGCCGCGGTGTATGCGTGTTCGCTGCGCAGGCCTTTCTCGTGCAACTTCTGGATCATCGTGGGTCTCCCTGGTCTCTGGGGACGGACACTTCCACCAGAGTCACCCGGCTGGCGGACACTCGCATCTGGGCGGATTGCCCGAGAAGATCAACTAAGCAGCTCTACAGTAGAAGCGAGCCGTTGTGTGGCTCTGTGAGGTCGGTGGAGTCTCAATGAGCCCTCTCCAACCTCCTGTGGCAGTGCGGCAGTTGGGCTGACAACGTGGTGAAGCCCCTGGTAGATGGGTTTTCGACCAAGAGAACCGTCTCTACCAGAGGCTTCACCTGCTTGTTTACCCGCCGGGCGTCGAAGTGTCCAGCTCTGCCCTTCGCTTCCTCGCCCAGCAACTGCGGCGGCACCGCCGTGCGATCGGCTCCCGCTGGCGGCGCCTGAGCGCCGGCCGTCGAGCCCTGCTCACACTCGCCCATCCGCGGGTGGGACACACCTATGCCCAGCTCGCGGCCGGATTCGGCGTCGGCACCACGACTGCCTACCGCTATGTCACCGAGGCCGTCGACCTCCTGGCCGCCCGCGCTCCGACCCTTGCCGACGCCGTCCGCACCGCGTCGACGAAAGCGTTCGTCCTCCTGGACGGGACGCTGCTGCCGATCGACCGCATTGCCGCGGACCGGTCCTTCTCCTCCGGCAAACACAAGAAACACGGGATGAATGTGCAGGTCGTCGCGGACCCCTTCGGTCGACTGCTGTGGGCTCACCGGCCCTGCCCGGGGCCGTCCACGACGTCCGCGCCGCCCGCGACCACGGCATCATCGACGACCGTGACCACGAGATCGCCGATCACGTCGACCGCCAGATCCGCAGGATCCAAGATCCGGACGGCTCATCTGGCACGTGAGTGGCACGCCGCCCCTTCCGCCTCGTGACGGCGGGGGAACGGACAAGGCCCAGGGCTCCGGGAAATCCCCGGTTGACCTGGGCCTTCGTCGTACTGCGAGACGAGTGGGCGCGGACGGTTTCGAACCGCCGACATCTGCTTTGTAAGAGCAGCGCTCTACCCCTGAGCTACGCACCCGTGGATGAAGGGACAGGTTACATCGACCTGCCGCCCCCGGCGCAAACCCGTTCCCCGGGCGCAGGGGGGGGCCGGCCCCACCCCGGAGTGGGTGGGCTGCCGGATCGTTGCGGACAGGGAGGGGTCCTTACGGTCGAGGGCAGGACGGAAATCGGGCGGACCGGGGGTCACTGTGGGTGTCGGTATGAGGGTGAGGCGCACGTTCGCGGCCGTGGGCGGAGGGCTCGTGACCGCGCTCCTCGTCGCGGGATGCGGGAGCTCGAACGCGGCGGAGGAGGACGACACTCCGGAGCGGAAGGCGTTCTCGTTCGGCGGGCGGATTCTGACCATCGAGGCGGACGGGTCGGAGATCGAACTTGCACCGGCCGACGTGGAGGACGTCGAGGTGACGCGGTGGTTCACGGGCTGGACCGCCCTCGGGGAGAGTCCGAAGGTGACGTGGGGGATGAAGGGCAGCACGCTGACCTTCCGGACGGAGTGCGACGCGCTGATCAACGACTGTGCGGCGAAGCACGCGGTGAAGGTGCCGCGCGGGGTGGCCGTCGTCGTCGAGAACGACAACGGGAAGGTGACGGCGTCCGGATTCGGCACCTCGCTGAAGCTGCGCTCGGACAACGGCAAGGTCGTCGTGCGGGACTCGTCCGGCGCGCTGGAGCTGAAGAGCGACAACGGGGAGGTCGTCGCCGAGGCCATCGGCTCGGCACAGGTACGGGCGGACTCGGAGAACGGAGCGGTGCGGCTCGCCTTCACAGAGGTGCCGGACCGGGTGGAGGCCGGGAGCGACAACGGGGAGGTGCGGATCGAACTGCCGCGCGCGACCTACCGGGTGAGCGCAGGCAGTGACAACGGCGATGCCGACGTGTCGGTGCCGCGGAGCGACACGAGCGGTCACGTGGTCGAAGCACACAGCGACAACGGGGAAGTCACCGTCCGAAGCGCGAACTGAACAGCCCGTGTGTTCGTCCTTACCTGGTGGGACAATGAGACAAAGCGGTGCCAGGGCGGGACTCAGCACGGGAGAGGGATGTGACGGCGACACCTTCCGAGCCGTACAGGTCGGCGGTGGGTCCGGCGCGCCGGCCGAAGGCCGTCCCTCCGGGGGTGCTGCTGCCTCTGCTCGTTCCACTGCTCCTCGGTGCCTTCGCGGGGAGCGGAGGCGGTACGCGTCGCTGGTTCGGTGGGGGGCGGAGCGAGACGCAGAGGGCGGAGGCGCAGGCGGCCAAGGACGCCGCGGCCGCCGCCTTCTACGAGTTGGACAGCGCGCAGCGCGATCTGCGGATCTCCATCGAGACGATCACGGCCGTCGACAGCTCGCCCGGCGCACGGCGGGCCGTCGACGGCTTCGCCGCCCTGGGGCGGCGCATCGACGAGGTCAGCCACGCCTACATCAACGCCGTCGACGCCCACGACCTGGACCGCGACGACCTGGAGGCGTCGGTGGCCTCCACGGCCCGCGGCGAGCTGGAGCGGGCCAGACGTGACCTGGAGAAGGTCAAGGGCGAGCTGGACCGTTTCGCCGAGGGGCTCGGGCCGCTCCTGGACAAGGCGGAGACGCAACTGGCGCGGCTCGCGCCCGCCGTGGAGCGGGCGCGGCAGGCGCTCAGGGGCGCGACGACCGCCCTGGACGGGGTGCGGGCCGCGGGTCTGAAGGCGGACGACCTGGCGGCGCGGCTGGCGGCGCTCGGGCCGGAGCTGACCAAACTCAACCAGGGCGCGGGCACGCATGGTGTGCAGGACACCCTGCAGCGCGCCGACCGTGTGCTGCGGGACGCCGAAACGGTGCGGATGGAGGCCGAGCGGCTTCCGGAGCGGGCCGCGGAGCTCGATCGGCGGCTGGTCTCGCTGCGTACGCGGGCGCAGGCGCTCACGACGAGATCCGAGCAGGTCGAGCCGGTCCTCAGCGAGCTGCGGCGGCGTTTCACCGCCGCCTGCTGGCAGGATCTGCAGCATGTGCCGGAGCGGGCCGCCGAGACGGTCGCGCAGGCCGAGGAGCGGATGCGGGAGGCGGCGAAGGCGCGGGACGAGCAGCGCTGGGCGGACGCGACGGCGCTGCTCGCCACTGTGCGGGCGCTGCTGAACAGCAGCGACGAGTCGGTGTCGGCGGCCGGGGACCGGTTGCGCCGGCTCAACGAGGTGGCCGGGAATCCTCGGGCGGAGATCGACCGTACGCGGTTCGCGATCCGGGACGCGCAGCGGCTGGCGATGACGGGCCGTTCCACTCCCGATCCCCGGCACGCGCGCCCCCTGGACGACTCGGTGGCCCGCCTCGACCGGGCCGTGGAGGGCCTGCAGGGCCGGCATCCGGACTACTGGCACTTCCTGACCGAGACAGAGGCGGTACGGACCTCTGTCGCCCGGGTGGTGGCCCAGATCCGCGAGGAACGCGGCGGCGCCGCGCACTGACGCTCACAACCGGAGCGACGGACCGTTAACCTGGGGCCATGCCCCGTTACGAGTACCGCTGCCGCCCGTGCGGCACGACCTTCGAGCTGAACCGCCCGATGGCGGAGTCCTCCGCCCCGGCCGTCTGCCCGGACGGGCACGAGGACACCGTCAAGCTGCTGTCGACCGTCGCCGTAGGAGGCCTCGGTCTCAAGTCGGCGTCCGCCCCGGCCCCTTCGGCCGGAGCCGGCGGAGGCGGGTGCTGTGGGGGCGGCTGCTGCGGCTAGTGCTGTGACCGCATAGGTTCACCGGGTTGCTCGTTGTGCTGGTTGGAAGCGATGTCGCTTCCAACCAGTAGGGGAGGCGGGATGGCACCACCGGTCAGGGTCCGGAGGCTGACGGAGCAGGA
>NZ_JAAAXQ010000007.1 GCF_009916105.1 Streptomyces sp. GC420
CCCCACCACCCCCTGGCACCAGGCCACCGACGCCCTCGACACCCTCCACACCGGCATGGCCGACGACACCCACGCCCAGGCCCACATCACCGCGCTCGGCGAACTCATCGAAGCCACCGCCCAGAAAGCCCCCGCCCACCTCCAGAGCGAACTACGAGCGGCCTCAAAGGCGTTCGCCCGCGCTCAGCGCTCCCAGATCCGCGCCGAGAACCAGGCCGCCCATACCCTGCGCAAAGCGGTCCGCGACATCGCCCACACCGCCACCGGCCCCGACGGCAGCGTGCTGGCCACCCTGCTCACCGCCCTCGTCTGGGCCACGATCGTCGCCGCCCGCTGGCACGACGCGAAGAACCACGCCCACCAGACCGAAGCCGCCCGCCAGACCCTCCACCATCTCCAGGCCGCCGCCGACCGAGCCCTCGCCCCCGTCCTCGACCACCTCGCCGCCCGTCAGCCGAACGACCAGGCCCGCCGCACCCTCGCCCACGACGTCCGCGCCGCCATCCCCGACCACGCCGACCGCATCCTCACCGACCCCGCCTGGCCGGCTCTCGCCACCGTCCTCGCCGACGCCGAAGCCGGCGGCCACACACCCCACCAGCTCCTCAAGGAAGCCGCCGCCAGGCGCGAACTCACCACAGCCCGCCAACCCGCCCGCGTCCTGATCACCCGCATCCAGCACACCAGCCGCAACCCCGCACCCAACCCACGCGCCGAAGCCGCCCGGCGACACACCACCACACGGGCACATGGGACTGGCCTCGGGGCGGCGCACACGACACAGCCCGCCGCGACCCCGGCAACCGCGAATCCGATCAACCGTCCACGGCTGTAAGGAGACCGGCCCCGCCACACCTCCGAGACCGGCACGCAGACTTTCTCCGGCGGTCACGCATGGACTTGCGCCGCCACGGCCGCGGGGAGGACGACGCCACCGCCACCACGGCCCACCGGTTTGAGGCTCTGCTAGGCCAAGCGTTGGCCGTGTTCGAGATACGCGGTGCGCCCGGCCGCTCTCGCGTCGAGTGCGGCATGCACCCTGCGGGCGAGCCGTGGGATGAGGAGTGCGTCGATCTCATCGGGGTGATGGAAGGCGTACTCGCTGATCTCTCTTCCATCTACGGTGATCTGTTCACGGATGGCCTCGGGCAGTTGGCCTCCGTCGAAAATGAAGAGGAGCTTGTCGCCCTCCGCGGGGTGTGGCGCCCAGTCGGCGACGAGGAGGCTGCCGATGGGAGGGCTGATGCCGAGCTCTTCCTTCACCTCGCGGGCCGTGCCCTCATGCGGGGTTTCGCCGGGGTGGAGGTAGCCACCGGGGATCTCCCAGCCCGGCTTGTAGGTCGGCTTGGCCAGCAGCACTCCTCCGGCCTCGTCGAAGAAGAGCGCTCCGGCTGCGACTCGGGGCTGGGCGATGGGCTCGGAAGCTTCGGTGGTGGTCACGCGCGACACGGTAGCGGGCCGGTTCACCCGTGTGGGGCGTTCGCTGACGGCTCCAGCAGCCGAGGCAGGCCCTGTTCGGTCAGACGGCGGTACGTGGGTTCGTCGCCGAACAGGTCCGGCTCCGGGGTGAGCCGGACGCTGGTGGTCTTGTAGACGGCGTCCATGACGGCTTCGGCCGCTGCCGCGAAAGCGGCGGCTGTCGCTCCCTGATCCGCAACCAGCGTGTACTGCTTGGTGGACAGCCGTACGCCCTCGGCGAGCCACTGTCCGAGAGCGAACCCGGTTTCCTTGATCAGCCAGCTGGCACTGACCCGGGTGGAGCCGTCGGAGAAGTCATGCACGGGCGCATCCTGCGCTCGCAGCCGCTTGGCAGCCCGCGGGGTGATGACCGGGCTGAGGAAGACGCTGCCGGCGTTGCGGTTGTCGAGGTCGCCCGGCATGAGCACCATGCCCTTGCCCTGGCGGACGGCGAGGACTCCAGCCGCTGCCTCGGCGAGTGGGACACGCGTCCCCAGCGGGACGTCGAGGGCGTCGGCGACTTGGCGGTAGGTGATCGGTGTGCTCAGGGTGGAGGGACGCATTCGGAAGACCACTCGCAGCAGCAGCCAGCGGTGGGAGTGCTTGAAGATGCTCGTCCGGTGTCCGAGACGGCACTGCTCGGCGCTCAGTGAGACCGCCCTGCCCTGCTCCCAGTCCCATGCGTCGACGGAGACTAGGGTGTCGGCGACTTCCTGGCCGTAGGCGCCGACGTTCTGCACCGGTGTGGCGCCCACCGTGCCGGGGATGCCGGTCAGGGTCTCCATGCCGGTGAGTCCTTCGGCGATGGCAGTGTCCACCAGGTCTTGGAGGGAGTGGCCGGCATCCACGGTCATGAGCACGGTGCCGTTGTCGGGATCCGGCTGGAACCGGATTCCCTCGGTGGCCATTTTGATGACCGGGGCGGAACAGCCGCTGTCGGCGGCCAGGACATTGCTGCCGCCGCCCAGGACCAGGGGGTGGGTGCCATGCGCTGCAGCGAAGGCGGCGATCTCAGGCAGATCGGCCGGGTCGGTCAGTTCGAGAAGTACCGCGGCAGGTCCGCCGATGCCGAGGGTCGTCAGGGAGGCGAGGGGGACCTGTTCGCGGACGTGCATGAGCGCTCCTTGGTACGGGCTTGGTGCGGAGGTATCAGGCGGACAGGACCGTTTCGATTCTGTCGCAGATCTCTCGGGCCGCAGCCGCGGCGATGGGTGTGAACTTCGCCCGCAGGTCCCTGAGGCGGCTCCGGGCGCGGGCGGAGCCGAAGGACGCCGTCAGGTCCAGGGCGTCGTGCGTGGCTTCGGCGGCGCCGTCGACGTCGCGTCGCGCGAGCCGGGCCTCGGCCAGCGAGGTGTTGTGTAGCAGACGATTGCGCGGCTGCGCGGCGCCGAACAGCCGCAGCCCTCGGAGCAGGTCCTCCTCTGCTCGCTCGGCCTGCCCCAGTTCCAGCCAGGCGCGTCCCGCGTCGGCCGCGAGCACGGCGGGGGTCACCCAGTAGGCCCATGGAGGCTCGCTGTCGGTAGTGATCGCCTCGCCCAGGCCGGCCGCTTCGTCGAGCACCTGTTCACATTGGTCGTGTTGTCCGAGCTGGGCGTGCGCCCTGGCCTGCCGGGTGGCAAGCAGTGCCCGTACGGAAGCGGACGGCGGGTGCCCGGCGCCCTTGCGGGCCAGTTTGATCAGTCGTAGGGCGTCCTCCCGGTTTCCGCTCCAGGACGCCTGGTAGCTGAGGCACGAGACGATGTTCGCGCCGAGTTGCCGGTCGCCCGCGGCGTGCGAGGCCCGGAGCCCCACCAGGAAGTAGCGCTGGCCGAGAGCTTCATGGCCCAAGTCGCACGCCACCCAGCCGGCCAGTTGAGCCAGCTCGGCGAGCGCCCGGAACAGGAGGGTCCCCGTGGAGGCGTCGTAGGAGGCGCTGCGCACCAGGTTCGCGGCCCACCGCAAGTCCTGGACTACCCACTCCAGCACCAACGGACCGCCCTGCGTGTCGTCCAGCCGTCGCAGCTGTCCGACCCGCTCGGCGAGGACTCTCACCGCATCCGGATTGAGTTGCGCCCCGCGCATGCTCCCTGCCGTCGGCACATCAAGTGCCGTGAGCCAGTCGATGGCCGGTCGGATCAAGTCCGAACCGTTGAGTCCCAGCAGCGTCACGGGCTGAGAGCGTGACTCCGTCGGCGGGATGAGCATGGCGGCGGAACGGAGAGTCCCTTCCTGAGTCCAGGGAAGGTCCAGCCCGTCGTCGGCGGCGAGGATCACGGTGCGAGAGGAGAACTTCTTCGGCCACAGCTCCTCCGCCGTGATCGGCTCGTTGAGACGTCGGGTGAGGATGGTCGCGACCACCTGCGGCAGCCGGCCACGAGGGCAGGAGCCGCGTAACCAGCCGTAGGGGGCCTTGGCGCTGATGGTG
Source organism: Streptomyces sp. GC420 (assembly GCF_009916105.1). Classification (GTDB taxonomy): domain Bacteria; phylum Actinomycetota; class Actinomycetes; order Streptomycetales; family Streptomycetaceae; genus Streptomyces. The sequence continues at coordinate 3,863 of NZ_JAAAXQ010000007.1, forward strand.
CCAGGCCCGCACACTCGGTTGATCTCACGGGCCAGACGCTCCGGTGACCAGTCCAGTCGGCTCAGGTACTCGCCGAGCAATGGCATCTCGCCCATAGCGCAGCCCCGTTCGTCTTCCTCGCTTTCGTCCGGATACCCAGCCTGGCATGAACCCCACAGCTGGGTACGGGGATTCACCGGAAGCTGACCATTCTGACCACCCTGCGAACGTTGCTGACCACGGTATTCCCTTCCGACGGCCCGTCATTGCCGGTGAGGTGGACTCACCCATGCATCAGCGTGCGGCCATGACACCCACCGACCGAGCAGAAGGGCAGGTGACCATGAGCCTGATCCTGAGAGCCGGCACCCCAAGGGGCCGCGGGCCAAGGACGTACCCGTCACTGCCGTCGTCCGTTCTGCCGGTCGTCGCACCACGCCCGTGCACCGATGCCCAGGCATGTGGCAGGCGGGCGGAGGAGGCCGGAATGCCGACCACGACTCCCAGTCCCCGCAGTCGCCCGAGCCTCACTCCCATAGCCCGACTGGCCATAGCGGTGTCCCCCGAGCCCCAGGAGCTGCGGCGAGTGCGGCAGGAGATGGAGAAGACCCTCGTGGAATGGGGTCTCACTGACGTCGTCGACAACGCGCTGTTGCTGGTCAGCGAGCTTGTCACCAACGCCGTTCAGCACGCGCCGCACGCCGGTATCGGCTTCACGGCCACCCGGGACGAAGGGCTTCTTCTGATCGAGGTTCAGGACGGTTCGGCCGACGCCCCTGTTCTGCGGCACGAACCGGCCGATATGGCCGAGTCCGGACGCGGCCTTGGCCTGGTCGACTCGCTGGCTGACGACTGGGGCTGGATGTCACAGGCGGACGGCACGAAGAGCACCTGGGCGCTGATCACCGTACCGGTAGCCGACGGCTCCCACACCAGCCCTGATGCCGAGAGGCACTGAGGAAGGACCACCAATGGCCACGACTGAGCACAGTCCCGAGGAGGGTGCCATGTCCGGCACCGAAGAAGCCATGACTGCGGCACGACGGAGGCCCACGCCGCCTCGCGTCATCGACCGGTTCTCCGGGCCCTGGGAGTTCCTGTCGAACTACTCGGCCGCGACGGTCCAGCTCGACGGACTGCCGTATCCCACCGTCGAGCACGCCTACCAGGCCGCCAAGACCTTCGACGGGGCCGCCCGGGCGCGCATCGCCGGGGAGCCGGACCCCGACGAGGCCAAGCGCTTGGGCCGCCATTACGCCGACCGCGGGGACTGGGAGGAGGCCAAGGTGGTCGTGATGCGTTCCCTTGTCGAGCAGAAGTTCCAGGATCCCGCCCTGCGCGGCAAGCTTCTCGCCACCGGCTCTGCCGAACTGGTCGAAGGCAACGACTGGGGAGACGAGTTCTGGGGCGTGTGCGCGGGCCGCGGCCAGAACACCATGGGGCTGATCCTGATGGCCGTACGCGAACAAGCCCGACGCGAGCAGGAGCCGACCGCGCGTTCGGACCTCAAGGTTCCGCCACCTGCCGGGGACGGTGCTGCCGGCCTCGGCTGTGCCGCCCAGGCGCGCATCCCGACCGGCCACGGAGTCTTCACCGCCTGGGGGTACCGCAATGTGCTGCAGGGCGGGGAGCAGCTGGCACTGACCCTCGGGCGGGTCCGGGATGCCCAGCGGGTGCTGGTGCGGGTGCATTCGGAGTGCCTGACCGGTGAAGCCCTGGGCTCGCTGCGCTGCGACTGCGGGCCGCAGCTGGACGCGGCCATGGCCGCGGTGGCCGCCGAGGGCGCTGGCGTGATCCTCTACTTGCGCGGCCACGAGGGCCGCGGCATCGGGCTGCTGGCGAAGCTGCGTGCGTACGCGCTCCAGGACGCCGGGTTCGACACGGTGGACGCCAACGCCTCCATGGGGCTGCCTGCGGACGCCCGCGACTACCGGGTCGCCGCCCAGATGCTGGCGGATCTCGGCGTGCGATCGGTGCGACTGCTGTCCAACAACCCGGACAAGGTCGAGGCCCTCACCGCGCTCGGCGTCGACGTGGCTGAACGGCTGCCGCTGCTCGTGGAGGCCAATCGCCACAGCCTGGACTACCTGCGGACCAAGCGGGACCGCATGGGCCATGACCTGCCGGGACTGCCCGAGCCGGTGGACTCGTCGGACGTGGAGCACGCGTCGTGACCGAGTGCCAGAGGTTCCCGTTCCACCTGGTGGCCGACCGCGGCGAGGTGGCCGCGCTGTGGGCCGGCTGCGGCCATGTTCCCCTCGAAGTTCTGGTCGAGGTCCCGTTACGCACCGGTCTGGTGCGCCTCGCCTCGCCCGGGCGGCCGAGCTGGATCGGCCACGGTGACACCTGGCGCCACGTACCTGGGCGGCAGGTTCTCGGCATGCTCGCCGAGGCTCCGACGGCCGGCAGCTCCGTCCGGCTGCTCCTGGCGGAGCGGGGCAGGAGGCGCATCCTCGCTGTACTGGCCGAGGCCGAGGTTCCGCACGCCTGGACGGTGACCGGATGGCTCGGCTGGCCGGACGTCAAGCCCGTCGGCACCCTGGGGGCCCGCACGAGCGAGGCCCTGGCAGCCCGCAGCAACGACTACTGGGCACTCGATCTCGCGGCCCGCGCCGTCGGCCTCGGCCCGATGGACAGCTCCCATGCCGCGCCCCTGCCCTGGAAGGCAGGCGTCAGCGTGGTGATCCCGGCCCGCGGAGTGCACGACGTACTCCCGGGAGTCCTGCACGCGCTCGCCGAGTCCGCGTCCCTCCTTCCGCCTCGCACTCCTTGGGAGGCGGTCGTCGTCGACGATGCCAGCGATCCGCCACTGAGCCTTCCACGGAAGCTGCCTCAGCAGATCCGTCTGGTCCGCTCCGAGACCCAACTCCACTGCGGAGGCGCCCGCAACCATGGCATGACCTGCAGCCGTTACGGCCTGATCGTCTTCTGTGACGCGGACACCCACCTCGCGCCGGACTACCTGACCGAGCACATCGCCCGGCACCTGCTCGCCTCCAACCTGATCACCGTCTCGCTGCGCGAGCACGTCCCCACGCACCTGCCGGTCCCCGACCGGGCCCCGGACGGCAGCCGGGACTCCCGTGTCATCGCCCATTACACGCCCGGACGGCTGGGCCTGGTGTCCGTAACCGAGCCCGTCACCGTGCACCCGCTGGTGCAAACGCACGCCTTCCGGGACTTCGGTCACGGCCGACTGCTGGGGCCGATCGACCTGCCTTTCATGGTGAAGGGCAACAACCTGGCCCTGCCTGCCGACACCGCCCGGTCCATCGGCTTCCCGCCCGACTTCACCGGCTGGGGCCCCGAGGACGTCTGCTTCGCCGCCAAAGCCATCGCCCGCGGCTCGTACGTCGTACCGGTCCTGTCCACCGGAGTGTTCCACCGCGAGCACCCACCCCGCTCGGGCAGCGCCGCCCGGCGGGACGCAGAGCTGGCCGCCAACCTCGACCGCTACGCCCGCCGGCTGAACGAGCACGCCGCACTGCCCTGGCAAGGGCCCAAGCCCCCGGTGGCGATCTGCTGATGTCCTTCGACTTCACCGACGCCTGGCACCCCACGGTCAACCCCTCCGCCCGTATGCCCGTGCACCACCACCGCCACCTCGCTGTGCTCGGTCACACGGACGGCATTCTGAACGAGTTCCCCCGTCACCGAGGCGGCACCACCATCCGCCTGCCACGCATCCGCGACGGCCGCCTCCACGTCATGGAACTGCCCGGGAACAGCACGTTCGCCCCTTGGTGGCTTCCCGCCGCCGACCCCGGCGCCGTAAGCGACATCACCGGCATCTACGAGGCGGCGCTAAGGCATCCCCATACGACCGTGCGGGAACGCGGTGCCCTGGCACGGCTGCGTGACGACTTCGCCCACCGGTGCGCCGACGCGGGTGGCCGTCTCACCATCGGCGAGGCGCTGTGGCAGACCGCCGACGCTCTCCACCGCGAGCTCGTCCCCTCTCTGCCCCGGCTCGCCCTCACCAGCCTGACCCGGTCACCCGTCAGGCGCACGATCGCCGACGCGCTCACTCGGCTCCCTGGCGGCCTGCTCCCCACGCTCGCGCGCTGGGCCGAGTGCGAGCGGAGACCCATGTGGCCCCTGCTCGCCGTCACCACCAGCCCCCAGGGCGTCCCCCTGCGCATCCGGCTGCACGCAGCCAGCCGGAGCCTCGATCTGTCGCCGCTGCCCACAACCACAGACACGCGCGCCCCCGGCCGACCTGTCCCACTCGCCGAGGGGGAACTGATCACCCTGCTCGGCAGCGGTCGGCTGATCCCCAGCTCCCGCCTGTCAGCCATCGCCGAGGTGTCCCTTCATCTGGCCGGCACCCCAGTGCGTCACTTCGGCAATACCTACGGTGCATTCGGCACACTCAGCGCCCTGCTCTCTGCCCCGGACACGGCCCGCATCCCATGTTGCCCGGACGACGAGGACTCCTGGCACTACGCCGACCTGCCCCACGACGACGTCGGCCGCTACCCGCTCCACCTGATCGAACTGGCCGCCTGCTCCACGAACGCCCACGCGGCAGCCGAAGCCCTGATCAGCGCTTCCGTGACCGAGGGCACCACCATCCCCCTGGATCTGAAGGGAGACCTGGATGCGACCGTACGCGCTGGAGGGGCTGGACTGCTCCGGTAAGAAGACAATCGCCACGCTGGTCCAACAGCGCCTGCGGGTCGAAGGGCTGGAGGCGGGCATGGTGATCGGACCTCTCCTCGGAGGCCGCCTCGGCCGCCTCGACGCCCGACTCGCCAACGTCACCACCGCCGTCCATAGAGGCACCCCGACCGACGTATTCCGTCGGGGTCTCTACGTGGCGGAACCCGTGCTCGACGGCCTGCTCCATCGCCCCCGCCCTTTCCCGGCCCTCAAGGTCAGCACCCACTTCCGGGCCTGGGCACGCGCCGAGATCGAGAACGACCGGCGGATGGCCCACGGTTACCGCCGCACGCGCGCGATGCACGTTCGGTACGCCGGCGCCACCCTGCTGGCCACCGACTTCGCCACTCGCCTGAACCGGCACCGGGCCGATATCGCTACGGGCCGCACCACCAAGGTCGAAGAACGTCGGTTCCTCGGCCCCTCGCCCGACGCCTTCACGGCCTGGCACGACACCCTCGACCGCCTCATCTCCACCCACGTCCCGCGCATACTCCGTCTGGACAGCACCACAGCGGACCCCACCGAGCTCGCCGAGCGCATTGCCCAGCACGCCATGACCTGCTGGGGAGCCGACAGGTGACCTCAGCCGCGCACCCTGCCCCGCAGATAGTCCGCATCCGCCCCGTCGCACACGTGCACCAGGTTCCGCAGCAGGTACTCGCCGGGCCTCCGGTCGAGCAGCATGTGCCGGACGTACGTCTTCCACCACTGCAGGGCGCACTCCTCCTGGCGGTCGGACAGCAGCCACACCTCCACGGAATCCGCGGCGAGGTAGTCCACGAGGTCCTTACGGACATCCTCGAACTCCACCGTGGTGGTCGTGCCGGCGTACACCGCTTCCACGCCCCGCTCACCGAGCACCACTCGCCGCTCGGCTTCCAGCTCGAACCCCAGTCCCTCCACGGCCGCGCGCAGCACATCCCGCGTGGGTACCGGTCCGGACCCCAGCACGTGCGACGCCTGCTGGAGCCGAACTGCGGCAGCGTCCGGTGCGATCAATGTCCCCCTGAACGCCGGTTCGGTGCCTGCCCGTTCAGCGATCTGGGTGGCGGCCCTCTGCGCGCCCGTGCGCCAGGCTTCCGCCACGCCCTCCAGACCGTCACCGGCGCAACGAGCCGCCAGAGCCGTCAGCAGAGCGGCAGCGCGCTGCCCGTCGACCGTGCTGTGCGGTCCGTAGAGTGCATCGGGCTTGCAGAACACCACAGGCATGCCCAGGACTTCACACCCGCGCCCCGTGCCCGGGCAAGTCCTTCCGACAATTCGAGCCACCACCAGGAGAAAGCAGTGGTCTCCTTCCGCTGGATCACCGAGCCCCTTCCCGACGGCATTCCCGTTCGCCAGGTGTACGGGTTCTGCTTCGACGACACCGGCCGCGTGCTGCTACGCGAGGACGCGGGCCGGTACGGACTGCCCGGCGGCAAACCGGAACACGGCGAGGACGCCCCGGCCGTCCTCGCCCGCGAATGCCATGAGGAAAGCCAGATCACCATCGGTGAGCCGGTCTACCTCGGCTACCAGGAAGTCACCGAGGACGGCCTGCCACCGTACGCGCAGCTCCGCCTGGCCGCCCGCATCAAGGACTTCCTCCCACGCGAGCCCGACCCCGACACCGGCCGCACGTACGGGCGGCTGATCGCCCCGCTCAACAAGGCCCCGGCCCTGCTCGACTGGGGCATCGACGGACTCCTCCAGTCCGCCGCCGCCGTCCAGGCCGCCTACCGACTGGGCCTCGACCCGGCAGCGGTCCGCGAGGAGACCTGGCGCAACTGACACCACCCACACCGAGGATCCAGGGAGCCCCGATGCGATGGCAGTTCCACTACCCCAAGCGCACCAGCTTCTACCCGGCCGACTACGAGAACCCCGGCCTCGGCGGCTGCGAAGCCTCCCTGGTCCTCCTCACACGAGCCCTTGCTGCCCGCGGCCACCACGTCGAGGTCTTCAACTGCTGCTACCGACCCGGCACATACGACGGCGTGACCTGGCGCATGGCCTGGGAACTCGACTCCGCACCGGCCCCTGACGTCGCGGTCGCCGTCCGATTCGACGAGGCCCTCTGGCCCGCCGGCTCCAAGGCCGGACACCACCTGTTCTGGATGCTCGACGACCGCACCCGAGGCCCCGCCGCATTCGCCGACACCTTCCGCGACCGCGGCGGCCGGGTCGTCCTCGCCTCTCAGGCCATGCGGCAGCGGCTCGACATCGCCGCCGTGGACATTCCCGTCCACCTCATCCCGCTCCCCGTCGAGACCAGCCGCTACAACCAGCCCATCGCGGACCGCGCCCCCATCTGCCTCTTCTCCAGCATGCCCAACCGCGGCCTCGACGCCGCCCTCGCTCTCTGGCCCCGGATCCGCGCCGCCGTCCCCGACGCCGAGCTCTGGGTCACCAGCGGCTGGCAGCTGTGGGGCTTCACCAACGCCGAATCCGACGACCGCTGGCACCAACTCCTCGGCGGTCGCCCCCTGCCCGAAGGTGTCCGCCTCCTCGGCGCCCGCCCACGCGCCGAGCTCATCGAGACCCAGCAACAGGCCGCACTCACCCTGTATCCCTGCCGCTTCCCCGAGATGTTCTGTCTCTCCGCTGCCGAATCCGCAGCCGCCGGCACCCCTGTCATCACCAGCCCCATGGACGCTCTCACCGAACGCGTCCACCACAACCACACAGGGATCCTCATCGACGGCGACATCAACCGCCCGGAAACCCAGAACGCCTTCGCCGACGCCGCGATCGAGCTGCTGACCAACCCCGCGCGCCGCACCGCACTGGGCCATGCCGGCCGTTCCAGCAGCAATCATCTCGCTCCCGATCACATCGCGGCAGCGTGGGAAGATCTACTCGGCGCCTAGACCCGCCCCCCAGCGCCCGAATTGAGGCCGGCCACGGACCGCCGGCACCGGTTGGGGAATTCGTTGTCGTCGCGCCGACCTGGCCGGATAGGGCCGACGAGGTGATGTCAGCTCGTAGTCGGCCGGCGTGCCCGCACACCGAAGCATGCCGTCACCGGCATGCGGACTAACGCGTCAGATCTCCTTGAACGTTCCGCTTATGCCGAGTTCTTCCAGGCGCTGCCGGATCTGCTCGGCCTCATCGGCCTGTATGACCAACTGGAGAGTGCCCTGCAGATAGCTGATCTGCCTTTCGTCTAAGGCCATGTAGAACGCCCGGAAGAGTGCGGCGAAACCGTCGGCGCTGTCGCCGTTGGCCAGGAGGTTCTTGGTGAACGAGAAGGCGACCTGCCGGTCCTTGACCCTCTCCCTTTCTGAGGATTGGTTTGGACTCGGCCCATCGGTCTCCCTCTGCCGGGGTACGTTCGGTGTGTCGACAGCTGGACTGCCTGGCTTGCGCGTCGAGCTGTTATCGATGGTGTCGTCGGCACTCAGGGAGCATTGACCTTCGTGAACCGGCTGGTCGCAGTCGGCGCACGTCTTGGGTTGAGGCTTGGCGAGGCGCAGGCCCGTACTCGCGAGGTTGACCTGTCCGGGTGCTGTGAACCTCGCAGACCGCGCAACGGAGGCGAGGGCGGGCTGTCGAGAGCCGAATCTGGCCAACGACCTTGCGCTACCCCCACACCTCGTGGAGCTACCAGGTGATGCCCTTGCTGTGTCGTTCCTTGCGGACGACGAACTCGTGCAGGGGGTGCTTCCGTCGTAGCGCGGAGACCGTGACCAGAGGGACAGTTGATCAGCTGCTCGATGCAGCCCGGCACGGCGCCTTGGTGATGGCGTCTCACCGCTGGGCGTAGGGGCGAGCGAAGGTTAGCGCCCAACTGCGCATGCTCCGTGGATGTGAGTCTCAGCCGTGTGCTGAGACTGGTGTGTCGGGCTGCCAGCACTGAATAATTAAGGCACTTGGGGGGTTTCGAGGTGCGATGCCTCCTGCGCGTTTTCCGTTCCGGAGGTACGTTCTATGCCCAGTTCGCGAACGACCGGAGCCGCGCGTGGTGGCAGCGGTGGCTTTGCAGGCGGCAGTGACCCCGCCCTCGACCGGTTGAAAGCTGTTCTGGACAGCTGGCGCAGTTCCCTGCTCGACCTTGGTGGGCGCAACCGTCTGTTGAACTTCCGTCATACGAGGACCGCTACCCTGGAGATCACGGCCCCTGACGCCTCTGCGGTGTTGGCCGGGCTCGGTCGCGGTTGGTCCTTCACTCCCGTCACGGGCGACGAGTCCGTCGACAACGGCGTGGACGGAGAGGGGCTGGCTCGGGGCAGCGGCGTGTTCTACGAGTACGACTCCACCTCCACGGTCGGCGACTCCCATCGCGCCTCCGGCCTGGTGACTCAGAAGAACACCCAGGCTGGTCTTGACGCGTCGCTCTACCAACTGCGCCAGAAGTCGGGACAGATGTACAACGACTACGGCCTGTGGGTGCTCTGGCTAGGCGTCGGCATGCTGGACTGGCGGGAGGAGGGCGCCGAGGAGACGAGTTCCGCTCCGCTGCTGCTCGTACCTGTGGAGCTTCGCCGAGACGGGCGACGGCAGACGCGTCTGCACCTGGCGGAGGACCAGGACCGGATCCACAACCCCGCGCTCGCGGTCAAGCTGGAACGGCTCGGCGTCGACTGGAGCTCGGTCGCCGACTGCGACGTGGCCGATCCGAGCGCGGTTCTCGCTGCCGCCCGGGAGGTCGCGCGTGCGCAGGACGGCTGGTCGGTTGACGAGCGCGTGGTGCTCGGCCTCTTCGCCTCGCACAAGGAGGCCATGTACCAGGACCTCCAGCAGAACGAGGAGCGCATCCTCGCTCATCCGCTGGTCCGAGCCGTCGGCCTCGGACCCGACGCGGGGCTGCCCGACGATCTGATCGGCTTCGAGCCGCCTGAGCTCGACCGTATCGACGAGATCCAGCTGCCTGAGCGGACCCCACTCGCGCTGGACGCGGATTCCTCACAGCGGCAGTGCATCGCGGCCGCGCTGGACGGCCGTTCCTTCGTGATGAGCGGCCCGCCCGGTACGGGCAAGAGTCAGACGATCACCAACATGATCGCCGCACTCATGCACGCCGGCCGGTCCGTCCTCTTCGTCAGTGAGAAGGCCGCAGCGCTCGACGTGGTCCGCAACAGACTGCGAGGCGTCGGCCTCGGGGACTTCGTGATGGCCCTGCACAGCGGCGACACCAGCAAGAAAGCTGTGGCGACGGAGCTCGAACGGGTGCTGACCACTGAGGTGCGGATCACCGGAGCGGCCGAGCACGAACTGGACCGGGCGCGCCGGCTGCGCGAGGAACTGTCGGCCTACGCGGCGGCCATGAACCAGACCCGTGAACCGCTCGGCCGTACCCTCCACGACGTCCTGGGCAGCCTGGTCCTCCTGGAGCAGGCCGACACCCCGCAGCTCACCCTCGGCGCAAGGAGGACCGCCACGGTCCGGCGGCTTGGCGCCGGGGAGATGCAGGCGCTCATGGAAGCGGCCGGCACCGTCAGCCGGGCCTGGCGCCCGGCAGCGGAGGGTGAAGCGTTCGTCTGGCGCGGGCTGAAGCTGAAGGGGGCCTCCGTCCCCACCACAGTCCTCGCGGAGGCCACCGACGCCCTCGCGGACCTGCGCGCGGCTGCCGAGCGTCGCCCGTTTGCGGTCACGACTCCCGAACCGCGTACTGTGCACGACGTACGGCAGACCGTACGGACTCTGGAAGCGGGCCTGCCCGACCGGGACCCAGCCACGGCTGGCACGGTCGGCGGCGGACTGTCGGACGACTTCTCCGGAAGCCTCGCCCAGCTGGCCGAGCTGTTCGGACTGCCCAAGCCCGAAACCTCCCAGGAAGCGTTCGGCCTACTGGAACTCGCCGATCTGGCCTCCGCGGCGAAACGGCCGCCTGCGCGATGGTTCGACGAGGAAGGGCTGCGCGAGGCACATCGGGCGGCTCAGGAGCTGCGGGACGCGCTTGCAGTCCGCGCAGCCGCCCGCGCTGCAGCCGGAGACGTCTTCGGTGAGCAGGTGCTGGAAGCTGAAGAGTTGCCCGCCCTGGTCGAGAGGTTCACTGGACAGCATCGAGGTGTGTTCGCGCGTCTGTCCGGCCAGTATCGGGAGGATCGCGCGGCGGTGGCCGCGCTCACGCGCGATGGCGCCTGGGACAAGACACTGCCCCACCGCCTCAACGACGCCCTGGCCTGGCAGAACACTGCGGCTGAGTTCGCTCGGTTGGCGGCACGCCACAAGGAGGCACTGGGCGGCTACGTCCCCCGAGACGAAAGCGGACTGCCCGCCATGGACGCGGCGCTGGCTGCTGCAGACCGCATCGCGGAGCTCACCCGCGGGACGGCTCATCGGGACCTGCTCACTGCCCGCCTGGCCGACGGCACCGAGCCCGACCCGCTGCCGGGGTTGCTGGCCCGTGGCATTCGCGGCGCGCTGGCCGGCTGGTGCGACACGGCGACGCGCCGGGCCGCTCGCTGGTCGGAGTCCTCGACCGCGCTACACGATCTCTTCGAGGAGCCCCGCCAGGCTCAGTTGTCCTTCGCCCTGTTCGGTACTTTCGACCAGGCACAGCAGGCCGTAGACGAACTCCGGGCCGACCCGCGTGGCCCGGAGGAGTGGCAGGCATACCGCTCTGGAGTGGACGTCCTGGCGCGTCACAGTATCGATGACCTCGTCCCCCGTGCCGTCGAACGAGGCGTCCTGCCCGAACAGTTGCCTGCGGTCGTGGAGCATGCGGTGCTGAAGTGCTGGGCCGACGACCTCCTGGCCACGGACATCCGTCTCATCACCACCCGCTCCGCAGACCTGGACGCCCGGGTGGCCGACTTCCGGGAGGCCGACCGCCGACTGGTCGCTGCCGCGAGCGGCGCCGTGATCGAAGCGTGCAACAAGCGCCGGCCGCGACGATTCAGCGGCGGGGCGGCCTTGGTGATCAAGAAGCAAGCGGAGCTGAAGCGACGCCACATGCCAGTGCGGGAACTGCTCAGCCGGACCCGCGAAGTCGTCCGGCTGATCAAGCCGTGCTTCATGATGAGCCCTCTGACAGTGAGCCAGTTCCTGCCTGCGGACTATCACTTCGACGTAGTGATCTTCGACGAGGCATCACAGGTCCGCCCGGCCGACGCGATCAACTGCGTATACCGGGCAGACTCTCTGATCGTGGCCGGCGACGAAAAGCAGCTGCCGCCCACATCCTTCTTCGACTCGGCCGTCGAGGACGACTCCGACCAGTTCGACGAGGACGTTCCGGACAGCTTCGAGTCGCTGCTGCACGCATGCAAGGCGGGCGCCCTGCGCGAGCTGTCCCTACGCTGGCACTACCGCAGCCATCACGAGAACCTGATCACGTTCAGTAACAGGTCCTTCTACGGCAACTCCATGGTGACCTTCCCAGGAGCGCTGGACCACGGCAACGACATCGGCGTCGGCTTCTTCCACGCACAGGGCGTGTACGACCGCGGCGGCCGACGCGACAACCGCGTGGAGGCGGAGTTCGTCGCCCAGCGCGTTATCCATCACTTCGACACCCGCCCCGGCCGCACTCTGGGCGTCGTCGCCCTCTCTCAGGCACAGGCGGCGGCCATCGACCAGGCTGTCCAGCAGGCCCGGCTGCTCCGCCCCGACCTGGACCACTGCTTCACCGAGGACCGGCTCAACGGGTTCTTCGTCAAGAACCTCGAGTCCGTCCAGGGCGACGAGCGGGACGTCGTGATCATGTCGATCGGGTACGGCCCCGACGAGCACGGCAAATTCGGCACAAACTTCGGGCCCATCAACAAGGGTGGCGGTTGGCGGCGCCTGAACGTCGCCGTGACCCGGGCGCGCTTCCGCATGGAGGTCGTCGCGTCGTTCCGGGGCAGCGGCCTGACCGACAGCGCCAACGAGAGCGTTCAGCACCTGAAGCGGTATCTGGAGTACGCCGAGAACGGCCCGGCAGTCCTCGCGCAGGACGTGACACAGGCTGATGCCGAACCGGACAGCCCTTTCGAGGAGTCGGTCCTGCAGGTGCTACGCGACTGGGGCTACCGCGTGCAGCCGCAGGTCGGCGTCGCCGGATACCGTATCGACATCGGCGTGCGCCATCCGCAGTTCCCCGGTGCCTACGCGCTCGGTATCGAGTGCGATGGTGCGATGTACCACTCGTCAAGGACGGCTCGGGATCGCGACCGGCTGCGGGAGGAGGTGCTGGCCGGGCTGGGCTGGCGGCTGCACCGCATCTGGGGCACCGACTGGTATCGCGGCCGGGCTGCCGCCGAGCTGAGATTGCGTGAGGCGGTCGAGCTGGCGGTCGAGCGGGGACCGATGTCGGACTCCGACTCCACCTCGGTAGATCCGGCGGTGGCCGCCGAGGATGAGGCGGAGGAGACCTCACGCAAGAGGCCGACCGCTCCGTTCTCTCGCGCTTCGGACTGGCCTGGTGCTCCGGGACCGGGGGACGGAGCGCCGCCTACGACACTGGCGCCCCCGGACCATGAGCGCGTTCCTGTCGACACCGAGCCCGACCGGCCGTGGAGCTCCATGTACGAGACGTGCGAGATGACCGTGTCCTCACCGTACGAACTGCACACCCCGGACGCCCGGCCCGCGCTGCGCAACGTCCTGACCAGGATCATCGGGATCGAGGGACCCATTCACGAGGAGCTCTTGGTACAGCGCGCCAGGGAGGCGTGGGGCGTTGCCCGGGCGGGCAACAGGATCCGCGACAATGTGCGGGAAGTGGTGCGCGGTCTCGTCCGTTCGGGGAAGGTCACCGTCGACGGGCAGTTCCTGGACGTGGCCGGCCGAGAGGACTTGGAGGCTCGCGCTCCGGGAGAGGGCGACACCCCTCGCAAGGCCGCGCACATCGCCCCGGCCGAGCGGCAGCTGGCGCTGTACGAACTTGCCGCGGAATGCCCGGGCATGTCGCGGGACGAACTGGTCCGGCACGCGGGCGAGTTCTTCGGCTGGCGTCGCATGGGCCGGGACATCCGCAACTTCCTGGACTCCGACATCGATGAGCTGCACCGCCGAGGCAGGCTGAGGGAGGCGGACGGTCACATCACGGCGGTCGAGTGATGGAACCGCAGCGGACCCGATCGCAGTGGATCGCAAGTGAGGCAAGACGCACCGAGCGGCCGATCCGAGCTTCGTAGAGTCGAGGGCCTGGCCCAAGTTGCGTGGAGTCGGGATAGCTGACTTCACGCTTCATGTGCTGCGCGCAGTTCGTACGCGACGGGATGAGCATCTCCAGGGCGGAATAACTGCAGTTGGTGGTTGTGGAAGATCTCCAGGCACTCGAAAAGGGCGGTGGACAGCTTCAGCCAGCGGAACGGTCACATCCAGCATCACATAGCAAACCTGTGCAGTCACAGTGCGTAGTGGGCGAGTGCCTGCCTGGCTAGGGTCCTTGCCGGGATCGAAGGTCTTTAATCCTTCGGCAACCATGATGAGAGAACCGCCTTCGACGACGTCCTTGAGGTGGCGTCATTAGTAGGCATGTTCATGCCGAGAGAAGCTTGGCTTTACCTATCCGGTAAAGAATGCCATACTCTGATGGCTATGAGGGTGCTCTACGCCAACGCGCGGCTGCGCGACACCTGCGCCTCGGACAAGGCGATGGTCCGGAGGTATGGCGCCGCGCGTGCTCGCCGGCTGCAGTTGCGGCTGCAGCACCTGCGTGTGGCTGAAACGCTGGCTGACTTGCGTGACTTCGGTGGGCATCCGCACGAGCTGACCGGCGACCTCAAGGGGGTGATCGCGGTGAGTCTGGACGGCCCCTACCGGCTGGTCATGCGCCCGTTGGACGATGATGACGAGGTGATCGAGCCGCCGATCGACTGGACGTCGGTCCGCGCCGTGGTGATCGACGACGTGGTCGACTACCACTAGCAGCGACTGGAAAAGATGAGGAGGTGTCGACGATGACGCGCAGCAGTGGAGCTGTCCGCCACGGCTTCGTGGCCGCTTTGGAACCTGACTACGCCGTTGCCCCGGGCGAAACGCTGAGGGAGCGGTTGGAGGAAATGGGGATGACTCAGGCCGAACTGGCCACCCGAACGGGACTGACACCGAAGCACATCAACCAGGTTTTGCAGGGCGTGGTGCCGCTGAGTGGGGAGGTTGCCCAGCGTCTGGAGTATGCGGTGGGGGTCCCTGCGCGGTTGTGGAACCGGCTTGAGGCGGACTATCGCACTCAGCAGGTGCGTCTGGCACAGGAGCGCGCCCAGGCCGAGGATCCTGAGGCGGTGCAGTGGCTGGCAGATCTGCCGGTAGCCACGCTCGCCGCCGAAGAGGTGATCCCCGCGCAACCGGCGGACACTGCCAGCCGGGTGCGCCAGCTACTGGAGTTCTTTGGTGTTGCGACGATCCCGGCGTGGCGCGAGGTGTGGCGTAAGCCTGTCGCGGCGTTCCGCCAGTCCTACGCCTACGAGGCGCTGCCGGGGGCGCTGGCCGCGTGGCTGCGTATGGGAGAGCTCGCCGCCCGCGACGAGCAGCCCGGGACCTTCAGCTCCGCAGCGGTGCGCAGGTTGCTGCCGGAATTGGTCAAGCTGACCAGGCGGGCGCCAGCTGAGGCTCTAGCAGTGGCCCGCCGCGAACTGGCTGCGGTGGGAGTCATCGTGGTCGTGGTCCCTGAGGTCCCCGGGGCGCGGGCCTATGGTGCGTCGCGCTGGTTGGGTCCGTTCGCACTGATCCAGCTGAGTTTGCACGGCAAGACGGAGGACGTGCTGTGGGTGACGCTGTTCCACGAGCTGGGGCATGTCCTGCTGCATGGCCGGAAGGGGCTGTTTATCGAGCATGACGACGGGGACAGCACGGACGGTCAGCCGCAGGTCTCCTCTGGGGCGGACGCGGGGATTGACCACGAACGCGAGGCCCAGCAGTTCGCTTTGGACACGCTGTTCGGTGAACAGGGGCTGGCTCGGCTTGAGGCGGTCTCCACCACAGCTGAAGCGCTGGACCTGGCTGACGAGCTCGGAATCGACGCGGGCATCGTAGCGGGTCAACTGCAGGCGCGGGGGGTGTGGTCACCCGCTCACGGGGCGCGTCACCGACGGACGCTACCCAGCCGCGAGGAATTGCTGCACCCTGCGCCGATGCTGAAGCCCAGGCCGAGCAAGCAGGAGCGGGGAGGCGGGGCTCCACGCCAGCGCTGAGCCGCAGGACCAGGTAGGCGCACGGATGGGGACGGGGGGCGCGGCAGCCGCTTGCGCCGGCAGGGCGAGAGAGGAATCTTGACCATGAGTACGCCCGCTGGGGGGCCGTCGGAGGACGACTACGCGCGGTTGCCGGAAGATCTACTGGCGGAACTGCTGTCGTCGGCGACCGACGTGGCTCACACTGTGGAGGATCTGCTCGGCCCTGCGCTCGAGATGCGCGACGAGCTGCGGGAAGCGGCCCACGCACTCGGGTTGATAGAGCGATGGTCGGGCGGGCAGCCGCTGACGGTCGCTGCGGTCGACGGGGGCTTCGCTGTCGAGCGGACCGTCGCGGTGGACATTGCGTTGTCAGTTGCCGTGGGCGTCGAGGGCTTCCCACCCCAAGGACGTAGCTGGGCGTGGGACGACAACCAGCATTCCTTCGCTCAGGACGTCCTGGTGCACGAGGCCCACAACGAGCGCTTAGCCCGTGCCGGGATGGTGATCCAAGAACTCGACGTGATAGCTGACACGCCGCACGAGCTGAGAATCTATGACGGGAGTCACCTCACCCCGGTTATTCAGCTGAACTCCGCACTGGTGTCGAGTAACCCTGAGGTGCGCTCCCGGGTGCTCAACCTCGCCGACCAGCACTCGCTGGCGGACGCGTTTGCATCGTTCACGACCGACTCCAAGATCGTCGCGATGCCGAAGTACAACTCTTCGCGAGAACTGTGCAACGTCCTGCAGAAGGAGGTGGGAAAGCACGTGCCCTGCGACGACAAGTATCTGGCGTCGCTCATTCTGGAAGGTGGCGAGTACACCACGCCGCTGCAGGTTCCCGCCGACCCGTGGAGGCAGCTGCACATCCGGGCTCACGACGACGCCACCGTCGCCGAGCGCAGGTTGGCGGTCCAGTTGGAGGAGGGGCTGCGTCCGCTGAAGTCCCGTCGACTTGACGTGCTGTATTTTCGCCCCGCCGACGCGTCGGCCGCGTACCGGATCGAGGCCAAGCCTGGTCTTACCCGTGACCTGGGGCGGGTGCAGGATCTCTTGGCCAGCATCGCGTTCCAGCTGACAACACCGTTTGTGGTGGAGCCCTACCCGCAGTACCTCGCCGACCTGATGGCCAAGTCTGTCGGTTTCGGTATCAAGGCCCTGCAGACCGCCGCTCAGCTGTCGCTGGCGCGCACCTCGCCGCAGCTGGCTCAGTCCGTCGTCCACTCCTACCGAACGGAGGGCAAGTGACGTCCGCGCCCGGCCCCCGCATCCCGCCGCCCGCCACAGGCCAGGCCGTCGTTACCCCGTCCGGCCTGGTTGTCGGCACGGTTGGCTCCCCGAGCACGACCAGCGAGGTCACCGTCGACATCGTCGAGGAGGCCACCGCCACCACGCTACTGGGCGACTTGGTCACCCTGACCCATCAGCTCGACGCCGGCCGCTTCCTGCTGGCCCTTGGAACCGTCGCGGATATCGAGACCCGCAACCGGTGGCATGAAGACCTCAACATGCGCGGCGTGGTGAAGCTACATGGCCGCCTGCCGCACCTATCCGGCGTCGGTGACACGCGCACCGCCAAGGTCGTCGTGCAGGCCGTCTACGAGACTGATACTGCCGAGCCGCCGTTCGCCAGTCCGCCGCAGGAGTCCAGTGGAGCCCTGGGAATGAGCCCGAGCACCGGCGTCCCGGTTCGCCGGGTCGACGACGACATCATCGGGGCCCTGGTCGCCCGCCATCGGTCGGAGGTCGTCTACCTCGGCCACGTCTACCGCACCGGGGTGCAACTGCCACTGTGGGTACGCGACTTCGCTGGCAATCAGACTGATGGTGCGTTCCACGTCGGGGTATTCGGCCGCAATGGCTCCGGGAAGACCGCGCTGGCGGTCTATTGGCTGGCTGCCCAGATGCGGCATTCCTCCCTCGGTGTCCTCGCCTTCGACCCGCAGGGCCAGTTCGCCTCCCAGAACGGCTTTCCCTTCGACCTGCAGGAATGGGCCCAGAGCCTGGGCCGACAGGTGAGGGTGTTGTCCATCGCCGAGGACCTGCGACTGCCCGCCTGGGCCACGACCCTGACTGAGCTCCTCGACGGCGCACGATTCTTCCATCAGCTCACTATCCGGGCGACCCAGAACCGTGAAGCGGCAGTTGCGGAGTTTGTGCGGCTGCTGCAGGACGCGTCCGGCTGGGACGAGCAGCAGCCCGATGACTTGCTGCGTGCGCTGCTGACGTCGTTGATGGGTGACGAGGCCGCGCTCACTCGTATCTACAACTCGAAGGGCCCCCGCGACCGTGTCATCGACACCATCGGACGGATCCTGGGCAGTTCAGGAGCATTCGAGCAGCTTGCGAGCATTTTCCGGCCGGTCCACAACGTGTTCGCCCCCCAGAACCTGACGGGCCGTCGTCGGGTCAAGCTCATGAGTCTGATCCACGATGTCCTGGATGGGCAGGGTGGCGGGCAGCCCGCCCCCTACGTGATCATCGATCTGTCGGCGCAGTCGGGGCTGACCTGGTTGGACGACCCGGAGACCAAGGCGCGGCTCATCAAGGACACCGCGAGCCACCTGCGCCGGATGTCCGAGGATCGTTGGCACGCAACCCGACGCCCCATTAACTGCTGCGTGGTGTTCGACGAGGCCCACCGCTTCGCGTCCTCCAGACCCGCTGGTGAGCAGACTGGTCTGCTCGCGGCCAGCCTCACTGAGTACGTGCGCACTACCCGCAAGTACGGGTTGGGCTGGATGTTCATCACCCAAGAGGTCTCCGCCTTGGCTTCGGGTATCTACACCCAGCTGCGCATCAGGGCGTTTGGCTACGGGCTGACCACAGGTAGCGACCTGAACCGGCTCACCGATGAGGTCGGGCGGGGACCGGCGCTGGAGCTATACAAGTCGTTTCCCGACCCGCGTGCAGTGACACGTAAGTCGTACCCGTTCATGCTGACTGGCCCTGTCAGCCCGCTGTCGTTCACATCTGCGCCCACCTTTCTAGAGGTCCACACCGATGTCGCGGACTTCGTGGCCGCCAACCAACACCTGTTCACGGGCATATCGGTGCCGCGGGTTCCGTAGAAGTGCCCTGTGTCAGGTGTACAGGCGCCAGGAGGAGGGGTCGAAGGAACGCCACCCGGTGGCAGACGCCGCACGGCCGAGCGCCCACCGGTCGCGCCACCACTGCCCCAACTCTTCGGTCGAGCGGGTGGCCCAGTCCAGGTGCGAGTCTTCCTGGCGCAGCCAGCGATCGAAGTTCGAGGCGAGCGGGGCGAGGAAGATCTGCCGACGTACCCCATGCAGGCGCATTTTCTTAGGGTTAAGCCCGAGCCCCTGGAAGGCGCGGCTGAGGACCTCGCGGCGGTTGCGGAACGACGTGGTGCTGCCCCAGTTGGCGTGCCGGTGCGTGCTGCCGCCCGGAGTGCTGTCTGCTACGAACGCGGCCAGGTCATCGTAGATCGCACCCGAGAAATGGAAGTCACCGCTGCCGGCGGTGTAGCCGACAGGGCGGAATGCGAGCCCTCCGTCAGGCGTGCGTAGCCGGTTGTACAACGACGAGCGCCCTAGCGCGGATGCAGTGGTGACCAGGGCCAGCTGAGCGTGGGGGTCGCGTCCGGCGATCAAAGTGGTCTTGTGTCCGTATCGACGGGCGAAAGCATCTCGAACCTCCGTGCTGGTCGTCAGTAGCGCCGCTAGCTTCCCCGCGAGCAACTGGCTGTAGGGGGGGACTGCCCCCAAGACGAAGGCGTCCATCACGCACGCAAGCCGCTCTTGGCGCTGCTGTTGTGACCAGCCGATCACTGTGTCGCGGGGTTTGAGAGCGAAGACCGGATCCGCGAGACCGATCAGGCCCATGACCCGGTCGCCGTGCCCTTGGTCTACTACAAGAAATCGCAAACGACGTCCGTACCCGCTGGAGACCGGGATCGACCAATGCAGTGCGCACCACCGCCACATGGCGCTGTCCTGGCTTCGATAGTCCTCAACATGTACCAGGGCCGGGCGGATTTGGCGCGGATCGATCGCCCGACCGGCTGCGAGTCGGGCCACCAGTCGGTCCTCCTGACCGACCAGGGCCTTCCTCGCACGCTCGCGGCTGGTCGCGACTGCTTCGGCATGCAAGCGCCGCAGATGATCCTTGTCCTCCTGTACCGGGGCTAGTACCGCCCCGTCCTTGACATGGAAGCCCTGCTCCCTCAAATGTGCGAAGACCCGATCGCGTAGGTCTGCGGCGCGCTGCTCGGGATCACCAGTCGGGCCCGCGGGGCCCGCCTCCATTACCTTCAGCAGCCGCAGCAATATGTCAGAGCGAGGTATCCGCTGACCGCATTCGTACTTGCAGATCGAACTCTGAGGAACGCCTGACTCCTCGGCCAGTCTCAGCTGACTCCAGCCTGCAGCAGCGCGGGCATGGCGCAGGACAGCAGCGGGCGAATCCGAATCGTCGGAGGCGGGAAGTGCATCAGTCACCGCACTACTATGGCGGATTCGCCATAGCGCCGGCCAGCCGTTTCCTGAGGTCTGTCTGAAATTGATCTTGTGTCGTGGGTGGCTGACAGAGAGGGCGGGTGCTGGTGAACTGCAGCCTGTGAATCTTCGTCTGGTCGTCGCGCCCCATCGCTACGAGTCGGTCCAGAGTGTCCTTGCACAGGCCGCTGGCGAGGTCGTAAACGATGGCGCTGGATTATCACTGCCAAGTGGGCCGCTGTGGGCGGCGCTGACCGCATGGTGAAGTCGGCTGACCGGGCGCACGGTCTGCGTGAGCGATGCGTGAGCGGACGATGAAGCACAGACCGTCACGAGCTGGATCGACCATCAGATCGAACGTCGCTGACCAGTCAAAACTGGACCGCCGAGCATCACCAGAACCCACCCGTCATGATTGTACAAGCCCTCGTAATGCGTAGGTCTCGGGTTCGAATCCCGAAGGCGGCTCCACTGGAACCCCAGGTCGGACGTCACCGGCCTGGGGTGTTCTGTTGCGACGACCAGCCGATCCCGCAGTCGTACAACCATCGGACGCACGCGCGAGTCATATCGCGCGACTCAGCTTTCGCGTGCCGCGCCATCACTTTCCTGGAGCACCCTTGCGTCTCACTCGCACCGCCGCCGTCGCGGCCGTACTCGCAGCGGCGGTCGTCGGCCCCCTCATGGTCGCCCAGCCGTCGGTGGCGGCCCCGGCCAAGCTGTCCGACGACTTCAACGGCGACGGCTACCGCGACCTCGTCCTGCTCGGCGGGAGGTACAAGACCGACTACCGGGTCGACGTCGTCTACGGCACGTCGAGCGGCCCCGGGACCCGCGTGCAGACGATCCACCAGAGCCAGGCGGCCATCCCCGGAAGCGCAGAGGAGGGCGACTTCTTCGGACAGGCCGCCACCAGCGCGGACCTCGACCGCGATGGGTACGCGGACCTGATCGTCTCGGCCCCGGGCGAGAAGGTCGGCGACATCGAAGACCGCGGCGGGCTCACCGTCGTCTGGGGCGGCGCCACGGGTCTCGGCTCCGGCACCGTCTTCAACTCCCCCGTCCCCTCCGAGTACGAGGGCCAGGGCGACTGGTTCGGCGAGGACGTCGAAGCGGGCGACTTCGACGGCGACGGCGACCAGGACCTGGCGGCCACCAGCTCCAGCCGGGCCGGCGGCGTCGTGCTGCTCGAAGGCCCCTTCACCCGGGCCGGCCAACGCGCCGGGTCCCAGTTGCTCGGCGGGAACTACGGCTACCTCTTCACCGACAGGCTGGTGGCCGGGCCGGTCACCGCCGACGGCGCCACCGACCTCTACATCCTCGGCAGCGACCTCTACGGCGATGACATGGACCTGCGGGCCTTCTTCCATCGTGGCGGAAGCGACTTCGCCACCAGGGCCGCCTCTGTGCGGCTCCCGGACCCCAGCCCCACGGAGGCCTTCGGCCGCAGCCCCCTCGGCGTCGCCATCGGCGACTTCGACAAGGACGGCCACGGCGATCTGGCCGTCGGCCGCAGCGCCGAGGAGAAGGATCTCAACCGCGGCTACGTCGTGGTGCAGTACGGAGGCGCCACCGGCCCGGACACCGCGCGCAGTCCGGTGAAGTTCAGCCAGGCCACGGCGGGCGTGCCCGGGTCGTCCGAGAGCGACGACCTCTTCGGATACTCCCTCGCCGCGGGCGACGTGAACGGCGACGGCTACGCGGACCTGGCCGTCGGCGCACCCGGAGAGGACCTGGCGGACCGGCGAGACGGCGGCGCGGTCACCGTCCTGCTCGGCCGCGCCGGAGGACTGTCCGGCACCGGCGCCAAGTCGTACGACCAGAACAAGTCAGGCATCGCCGGAAGTGTCGAGACCGACGACAACTTCGGCAACGACCTGCGGATGGCCGACTACACCCGCGACGGACGCGCCGACCTGATGGTGGAGACCGACGACTGGGTGGGCTCCAGGCTCGGCATGGTCCACCTGCTCAAGGGATCCTCGTCCGGTATCACCGGCACCGGCTCGAAGAGCTACACCGCAGGGTCCCTCAACCTCTCGTACGGCACCTTCGGCGGATGGTTCGCCAACTGATCCGGAGCTGATCCCCGGCCCGGCACTCACGTGCGCCGGTGCAGTTCGACAGCGAGGGGCTTGCCCAGCCGGACGGGACTTCGAAACCCGCCCCAGCTGTTTCGACCCGCCGTGTCCGTCACCGCCGCCGGCGGAGGCAGGCCGCGGTCCGGACCGCCACCGATGTGGACGGACAGACGCCGCGGCCCGCGCGAGCCTCCCGGCGCGGCCGGACGGCCACCCGGTCGGTGCCCGGCCCTCCGGTGCGGCGAGGTCCGGCCCTCCATCCCGCCACGAGGGGCAGTTCACCGACGCCGGACACGCTGGTCCCGGTGGCGGGCGGGCAGTTCACCGGGGAGCCTGCTGCCGCCCGGGTCGCTGCCGGGCGCACCCGCGGTGACGGTGGCGGGCCGGGCCACGCCGAGCGGCCGGGCCGCGCTCCGTGGGCTGCCCGGGGAGACCTCCGGTACGGGCCGCGGGGGCGGCGACTCCTTGCCGTACGGAGGGGGCGGTCGCAGTGCGACCGGAGGGGCGGGGCGCCGCAGTGCGCCGGCGTCGCGAGGGACCGGGTGCCGGGGACGACACGCGCCGGCGGCCGGTCCCGGGAAGACCGGGGTCGGCCGCCGGGCGGGGGCACGGCCGGGGTGCTCAGTTGACGGAGTCGAGCTTCGTCCGCTGTTCCGGGGTCAGTTCGAGGTCCACGGCCGCCAGGCTCTCGTCGAGCTGGGCGACCGAGGAGGCGCCGACCAGGGGCAGGATGGGGATGTCGCCGCCCATCAGCCAGGACAGGACGACCTGGTTGGCGGTCGCGCCGGTCTCCTCGGCCACTTCGCGCAGGGCGGCCTGCCGGGCGGGCGTGCCCGCGTGCTCGAAGCCCGCACCGAGCGGCTTGTCCTCGCGCACGTAGGCGCCGGACAGCAGCGGGGAGTAGGCGACCTGGGTGAGCGAGGGGTTGGCCCGCACGTAGCTGAGCAGGTCGCCGCTGACCAGGCCCTGATTGCCGTCGGGGGAGCGCAGGCTCGGGATGTCGGTGCGCTGGCGCAGGTAGGTGTGGTGGTGCTGGAGGACCTCGTAGCCGGGCAGGCCCGCCGCCGCGGCCAGTGCCCGGGCGCGCTCCACCCGCCAGGCCCAGTGGTTGCTCGCGCCGAGCAGCCCGGCGATGCCGTCCCTGACGACCTCGCCGAAGGCCCCGACGGTCTCCTCCAGCGGGGTCTTCTCGTCCATGACGTGCGCGTAGAGCAGGTGGATCCGCTCGACACCGAGCCGCTCCCGGCTGCGCTCGGCGGACTCGCGGATCACCTTGGCCGAAAGGCCCTCGATGTCGAGGCTGAATCCGGTGCTGGGCGCGTTCGGCCGGGCTCCGAGCTTGGTGGCGATGGTGATTTCGTCACCGATCCCGCGGCTGCGGATCCAGCGGCCGAGAAGTTCCTCGCTCTCACCGCCCTGTGTTCCGTCGACCCAGAACGCGTAGTTGTTGGACGTGTCGATGAAGGTGCCGCCGGCCTCGACGAATCGGTCGAGAATGGCGAAGGACGTCGCTTCGTCGGTCACCGTTCCGAAGAGCATCGAACCGAGGCTCAGCACACTCACCTCGCGGCGGGTGTCCGGGGCGCTGCCAATGACGCGGTATTTCATGGGGTGAGTCCTGTTCAGAGTGTGATGACGACGCGGAATGCACGCGTGCGGAAATGCGGAATCATTACGTCCGGATGGGCAGCGCATGGTCGTCCGCGAGGGAGGCGGTGATGTCCTCCACAATCGCGTCGAGATGCGGGACCAGAAAGAAGTGACCGCCGCCGAAGATCCGCAACCGGAAGCGGTCCGTGGTGTGGTGGGCCCACGCCTTGGCCTGGGCCTCGTCGACGCGGGGGTCGACATCCCCGATGAACGCGGTGACGGGGCAGTCCAGGGGCGGGGCTCCCCCGTAGCGGTAGGTCTCCGTGGCGACGTAGTCGCTGCGGACCGCCGGCAGGATGGCGGCGAGCAGTTCCGGGTTGTCCAGCATCCGCGCGTCAGTGCCGCCCAGCAGTTTCATGTCGGCGACGAGCTTCTCGTCGGTCGCGAGGTGCACCGACCCGGGTGCGGGGATCGACGGGGCGCGGCGCCCGGAGACGAACAGGGCGGTGGCCTCGGCCCCGCCGGCGCGCAGCCTGGCGGCCACCTCGAAGGCGAGGGTCGCGCCCATGCTGTGCCCGAAGAGGGCGAACGGCTCCCGGGCCCAGCCGGCCAGTTCCGCGGTGGCGGCGTCGGCGAGCTCGGTCATGCTCTCGATGCAGGGTTCGTTGAACCGCTCCTGCCGGCCCGGGTACTGGACGGCCAGCATCTCGATCCGGGGCGCGAGCCGGGCGGAGAACGGGTGGTAGTACGAGGCGTTGCCACCGGCGTGCGGGAAGCAGAAGAGCCGCAGCGCGCCCGGTTCCGCGGCGTGGAACCGGCGCAGCCAGGGGGTGTCCGGTGGGGTCACGGGCATCGGTCCGTCACTCCGGTCGCCGGGCGGCGCCGGCGCGGGGCCGGGCGGTGACCGGGACGTGCTTCCAGCCGGACACGAAGTTCGAGGCCAGCCGCTCGGGTTTGCCCGCGGGACGGAAGTCCTCGAAGCGGGCGAGGAGTTCCTCGAAGAGGATCCGCAGGGTGACCCGGGCGACGCTGTGACCGACGCAGTAGTGCGGGCCGATGCCGAACGCCACGTGCTTGTTGGGCTTGCGCCGGATGTCGAAGCCGGCGGCGCCGGGGAAGACGGCCTCGTCCCGGTTGGCGGACCCGAGCCAGACCACCACCGCGTCGCCCGCGGAGATCCGGGTGTTGCGGACCTCGACGTCGCGGGTCGCGTAGCGCAGGAAGTGGTTGACCGGGGAGGCCCAGCGCAGGGCTTCCTCGACGGCCGTGACGTTGACGTCCGGGTGGGCCGCCCAGTCCTCGATCACCCCGGTGTCGATGAACTCGGCCATGACGTAGTTGGGCGAGTGCGGGGTGGTGACATTGGCGCCGAGGAGCAGGCTGTAGCAGTTCGCCACGATCTCGCCCGGGTCCATGTGGCGGCCCTCGAAACGGGTGGAGATCAGCACGCTCAGCAGGTCGTCGCCGAGGTTGTCGCGGCGGAAGCGCATCAGGTCCTGGAAGTAGGCGAACAGCTCGCGGTGCGCCCGCTTCAGGGTGGCGGCCTTTCCGCCCGGGTCCTGGTACTCCGGGTCGTCCGCGGCGATGCAGACCGTGGTGAGCCGGCTCAGCCAGGGCCAGTCGGCCTGCGGCAGGCCCATCATGGTGCCGGTCACGGACATCGGCATCGCGAGCATGGCCGTGGCGAAGTCGAAGGTGCCGCCGTCGCCGAGCGGCGTGATCAGGTCCAGGACCAGGCGTCTGATCATGTCCTTCTGCCGCTCCACGGCCTTGACCGCGAGCGCCTTCTTCAGCCGGGTCTGCATCTCGGTGTGGCGGGGCGGGTCGGTGACCGCGAGTTGCTTGCCGCCCGCCGGGTCGTCCGTGCCGAGCAGGTCCAGCATGGTGCCGCGCTCCGAGGTGAAGGTCTCGGTGTCACGCAGGACCCGCTCGGCGTCGTCGAAGCCGACGATGTTCCAGAACCCGCGTGCGGCGTCGACCTCCTGGCGGGTCAGCGTGTCCATCTCCCGCATGCGGGCCCACACGGTGTGAGCGTCCCCGGTGCTGTAGAGCAGGGGGTCGACGAGGTCGGTCGCGCCGGGGTGTACGGGGCATCCGGGAATCGCGGTGTCGTGCACCGTCAAGGCCGTCGTCCTTTCGTCCGAGTGGCGGAGCCAACCCTCGTGAATTCGGTCGCGGTGGTGCCGCAGGACAACGTACAGGACAGTCGTCGGAACGGGAATCAACCATTTTTTAAGCCTGCCTGGAGCCGGCGGTTCGAAAGGATTCGGACATTGATTTTCGGCCGGGGTGGGATTTGAGCCACCTGGCCGGAACGGTTAATTGGGTGCTTCGATCTGTGGTTTTGCTTATTCAAGATCTCTCTTGACATGCCGAATGGGTACGGCCTAGCCTCGTCCAGTCGTTCGGCGGCGGGGCGCTACCCCCGGCCGTAAATGCCTTCAGCTCGGCTTTGGTTTCCCTTTAGTGGTGGCGCGAAGTATTCGCAGCGCTCTCCGGCTGCTTTTGGCTCGATCGTTCAAGTGAGTTATCGGGGGATTCTCTCTTGCTGTCCGATTCGTCATTGGAAGCGCCTGTCTGGTACCCGGCAACCCGGACGCAGCAAGGTCTCTGGGTGCTGGATCGCGACGAGTCGCTGAGACCGACTCAACTGGTTCCCACCGTGGTCGAGTTCGCCGGCCCGGTGGACCACGCACTGCTCGTCGCCGCCACCACCCGGGCACTCGGCAGGCATCCCTCGCTGCGGGCCAGGTTCCGGCTCGACATCAAGCGCCGGCGCGTCGAGTACAGCACCCACGGGGAGCCGGCCCGCGCCGGATTCCTCGACGCCGCGGCCGAGGGCTGGAGCGAGGAGGAGACCGGCAGGCTCGTGCGGGCACTGTGCGCCACCCCGTTCGACCTGGCCACCGAGGCACCCGCCCGGGCCGAGATCATCCGGACCGGCGAGGAACGCACGCTCCTGGTCCTGACCTCGCACCACATCGTGGTCGACGGACTGTCGCGCACGATGCTGCTGGAGGAGATCTTCACCATCTACCGGGCCGGACTGGACGGCACCGAACCGGAGCTGAGTGATCCGCCGCATCCCGCCTCGGTCGTCGCCACCCGCTCGGAGGAGGAGGTGGCCGCACAGGTCGAAGAGGTGGTCGAGCGGTTACGCGGCGCCCCCACCGACGTACGGCTGCCCTTCGAGCGCGCCCAGGACGAGCCGTCGCATCTCGGGACCGGCGTCACCACCCACCTCGACGCGGAACGGACGGCCAAGGCACTGGCCGTGGCCGCCGAGGAGGGCTGCACCACCTTCATGCTGGGCATCGCCCTCCTGGCCGGTGCCCTGGCTCGCGGCAGTGACCAGCGGGACTTCCTCATCGCCTTCGCCTGGCCGGGACGCGAACACCCCGACGCGGGCGACGTCATCGGGATGTTCGTCACCACGGTGGTCCTGCGCGTCTCCCTCGGCGAGGACACCACCTGGCGCGAACTGCTGCGGGACGCGCGGATCGCAGGCATGGAGGCGTTCATGGACAGCGACGCGCCGCTGGACGCGATCGCGGCGCGGCTCAACCCCGACCGCAACGCCCTCTGGCCGCCGCTGACCCCCGTACTCCTCAACCTGGACGACGCCCCGCACACCCCGTGGCTCGCGCCCGGTGTCACGGGCCGGCTGCTGCCTCTGGACCCGCTCTACATCAAGTACGACCTCGCGGCGTTCGTCCGAGTCGCCGACAGCGCCGAAGGGCGGCGGTTGGAGCTGTCCCTGGACCACCCGCTGGACGTCACAGATCACCGCGCCGTCTCCGCCTTCCTGACGGATCTGCGGCGCTGTGCCGCGGACCTGGCCACTTCCCCGGAGGAACCCGTGCTCGAACAGTCCGTCGACGCGATCAACCTGGACGACCCCGCCGAGCGGCTGGAACTCGTGCGGTCCATCTGGTGCGAGGTCCTCCAGACCGACGAGGTCGACGACGACGTCAGCTTCTTCGAGTCCGGGGGCGACTCCCTGCTGCTCGTGGTGCTCGTGGAGAAGCTGAGCCAGGCCTCCGGCCGGGCGCTGCGCACCGTCGACCTCTTCCGCTCCGCCACGGTGAGCGGCCAGGCCGAGCTCCTCGCGGCCCCCGCCACGGAGCAGCCCGGCCCGGCCCCGGCCGGCTCCGCCGCGCTGGACGCGGCCCGCAACCGGCGCCCGGCGGAAGAGGCCGTCTGATGACTCCCGAGAACATGGCACCGACGATCACCGGGGAAGCGGCACCGGCGGCCCCCGGCGGTCCGGCACCGACCACCCCCGCGGAACTGGCGGCGTCCGTCCTGGGCGCGGGGACCGACCGGGCGGGTTTCGCCACCGAGAGCTTCGTCTCGCTCGGCGGCGACTCGCTGCGCGCCATGCGGCTGGCCGCACTCCTCCAGGAGCGGCTCGGCCTGCGCATCGCGGTGAAGTCGCTGCTGGGCGGCGGGCCCCTCGCCGATGTGCTCGCCGGTGCCCGCCCGGACGGTGCCGGGGCGGCCCCGGCCGTCGCGGCCGGGGAGGCCGCCGGCGCGGCGGCCGACAACGCGCTCTCGCCGGCGCAGCGCGGGATGTGGCTCATCGAGCGGGTGGCGGGCGGCTCCCCCTACAACCTCGTCTTCACCTGCTTCGTCGAGGAGGGCCGGCTCGACCGGGAGAACCTCGCCAAGGCGCTGGCCGAGACGGTCGCCCGCCACGAGGGCCTGCGCACCGTCTTCCGCGAGACGGACGACGACGTCGTGCGCGAGGTCCTGCCCGCGCACGCTCCGGAACTGACGCCGGTGACCCACGACGGCCCCGCGGACGACTTCGAGGAGTACGTGCGCCACGAGGGCGCGGCCCGGGCACGCGTCCCCTTCGACCTGCCGGCCGTGCCCGCCTACCGCTTCCTGCACTTCTCGCACCCGCAGGGCCGCGAGGCCGTCGTCCTGGCCGCCCACCACATGGTGCTCGACGGCTGGGCCGTGGGGCTGCTGCTGCGCGAGGTCTTCGCCCGCTACGGCTCGCTCACCGAAGGCACACCCGAGCCTGACCTCGGCCCGGACGTGCCGGTGCGGGCGCTGTCCCGCCGCCAGGAGGCCCAGCGCACCGCGGGCGTGTGGGACGACCAGGCCGAGTTCTGGAAGAGGCACCTCGAGGGTGTGCCCTCCGTACTCGAACTGCCGGCAGACCGGCAGCGCCCGGCCGTCCAGGACGCCGCGGGCGACCGTACGCCGCTGGACCTGGGCGCCGCGGCGACCGCCGCGGTGACCGGGCGGGCCCGTGAACTCGGCGTCACCCCCTACGCCTTCCTGCTCGGCGCGTTCGGCCTGGCCCTGAGCCGGCGCACCGGCGCCCGCAGGCTGCTCGTCGGAGTGCCGCTGCTCGGGCGGGGATCCTCCGAACTGGAACGCCTGATCGCCGTGTCGGGCAACCTCGTGCCGGTACGCATCGACGTGGACGACGACGCGAGCGCCGCCGACTACCTGCGCCGCGTGCACGCCTCTCTCGGGCAGAGCATCGACGCGGGCGATCTCCCCTTCGAGGAACTGGTGTCCCGGCTCGGGACCGAACGCAGCCTCGGCTGCCACCCGCTCGTCCAGGTCTGTTTCGGCATGCACGACCAGCTGGTGCCGCGCACGCTGAGCGCGGGATCCCTGCGGCTGCGGGTCGAGGAGGGACACGGCGGGGGCTCGCAGTTCGACCTCACGATGCTCATCGGCCACGCCGAGCCCTCCTTCGCAGGGCACCTGGAGTACGCGACCGGCGTCTGGACCGAGGGCGAGGCGCGGGCGTTCGCCGCCGACTTCCGCGCCGCCGTCGAGCAGCTGGCCGCGGATCCGGGCGTCCCGCTGGAGGACGTGCGCGGCATCTCGGCGGAGGGCCGCGCCCGCCTCGACGAGATCAACGCCACCCGCAGGGACTTCCCGGACACGTCCCTCGATGCGCTCTTCCGTGCCGCCGCCGCCCGCACCCCCGACGTCGTGGCCGTACGCGACGAGTCCTCGGAACTCACCTACGCGCAGCTGGCGGACGCGGCCTCCGAGCAGGCACGCCTGCTGCGCGCGGCCGGGGTCCGGCCGGGGGACCGGGTGCTCGTCGGCGTGGACCGGTCGGTCGCCGAGGCGGTCGCCGTCCTCGGTGTGCAGTGGGCGGGCGCCGCGTACGTCGGCGTGGAACCCGGCGGGACGGACGGCCACCTCGCGAAGATCGTGGCCCGCGCCGAACCGGCCGCCGCGCTGGCGGGCCCGGTCGCAGGAGCGGCCGCCACCCGCCTGGCCGGGCTGGGCGTCACACCGGTGGCCACCTGGGAGCCGACCTGGACGGCCGGGACCGCCGCCGGCCGGGGCGACGGCGCGCAGTACGCGCCGGAGGACCCCGCACGGCAGGCGTACGTGGCCTTCACCTCCGGTTCGACGGGGGAGCCCAAGGGCGTCTCGGTACCGCACCGGGCCGTGATCCGCCTGGTCCACGAGGCCGGTTACGTGCGCCTCGGCCCCGGCGAGCGGATGCTGCGCCTGTCGCCGCTGGCCTTCGACGCCTCGACGCTGGAACTCTGGGGCGCCCTGCTGACCGGGGCCACCCTGGAGGTGCACCCGGCCGGTCTCGCCTCGCCGACCGAACTCGGGGCTTTCCTGCGCGAGCGCGGGATCACCGTCGCCTGGCTCACCGCGGGACTGTTCCGGCTGGTCGAGGAGTTCGCCCCCGACTCGCTCGCCGGGGTGCGGCAGCTGCTGACGGGAGGCGACGTCGTACCGCACGAGCACGTCGCCCGCGCGCTCGCCCGCCATCCCGGCCTGGTCGTCACCAACGGCTACGGGCCGACCGAGAACACCACCTTCACCACCACCCACTCGGTGGAGCGGCACCAGGACGTCGACGGTCCGCTGCCCATCGGCCGCCCGGTTCCCGGGACCCGGGTGTACGTCCTCGACGAACGGCGCAGGCTGGTGCCGCCGGGAGCGGTCGGCGAGCTGTACGCCGGCGGCGCGGGGCTGGCCGACGGCTACTTCGGCGACGAGGCCGAGACGGCACGCTCCTTCGGGGAGTTCTCCCCCGACGTGCCCGAACGCCTCTACCGCACGGGCGACGTCGTACGCGTCGACGGCCTCGGCCGGCTGCGCTTCCTCGGCCGGGCCGACGACCAGGTCAAGCTGCGCGGCTACCGGGTCGAACTCAGCGCCATCGGCGACGCCCTGACCGCCCACCCGGACGTGCAGGACGCCGTCGTACACGTCACGGACGGCGACAGCGCGGAGAAGCGGCTGGTCGCCGCGGTGGTCCCGGCCGACGGCGCCCGGATCGACGCGGTCGGCCTGCGAGCCCTGCTCCAGGAGCGGCTCCCCGCGTACATGGTGCCCACGCTGTGGGCAGTCGTGGACCGGCTGCCGGTCACGCCCAACGGAAAGGTGGACCGGCGCGCTCTCGTGGAGCGGGCCGTGCCGGCGGCCCGGGCGGGCCGGGCGGCGGCCGCCGCCGCGGAGGGAGCGGGGACCGCAGAGGCACCGCGGGAGCAGGCGCGGCGGGACGCGGTCGGCCTGACCGAGCGGATCGCCGGGCTGTTCGCCTCGGTCATCGAGAGCGAGGAGCCGGTGACCGGCGTCGTGGCCGACACCGACTTCTTCATGGTGGGTGGCAACTCCCTGGGCGCCGTGCGGCTGATGCGCAAGCTCAAGGCGGAGCTGGGCGCGAGCGTGCGGCTGCGGGACTTCCTGGTCGCCCCCACCCCGGACGGCCTGCGCGCACTCGTCGAGAAGGCGGCCGAGGGCCAGAATGCCGACGATCCGAAGGCCGAGGGCCGGAAGGCCGGCGGCCCGAAGGCCGAGGGCCGGTGAATCCCACGCCGCCGCCCGCCTCCGTGACGGCTGCCCCCGCGCCGGCCGACCCGGACGGCGTGCGGGCCCCGGAGTGGGACGAGGGACTCGAGTGCTGGGTCGTCGCGGATCCGCGGCTGGCCCGGCAGGTCCTCAACCACCCCGGCTTCGCCTCCGGAACCTTCGAGCGGTCCTTCCAGCTGTACATGTCGGAGGCGGCGCGCCAGGAGTACCGCGAACTCACCGACTTCCTGCGGCTGTGGTTCGTGCAGACCGACTCGGCCGAGCACACCGCACTGCGCCGCCCCGTGCAGCGGGTGATGTCCCCCTCCTACATACGCTCGCTCGCCCCGCGCATCGAGGAGATCGTCGACGAGTGCCTCGACGACCTCGCCGCGGCCCGGCCCCACGACGTCGTACCGGCGGTCGCCGACGGCATCTCCGGCAAGGTCATGGCGCATGTCGTGGGCATCGACGAGCCGCCTGCGGTGCTGCACCGCTGGTCGCGGACGCTGTCCCTGTTCATCGGCGCGATGTACCGGCAGGACCACGCCAGGGAGGCGCACCGCGCCATGACGGAGATGGCGGACGCCCTGTCCCGGTCCACCGCCGCCGCGTCCTTCCCCCGCGACACGCCGCAGGACCGGGCACGCACGACCGCCACCTGGGCGATGAACCTCTTCGGCGGTCTGGAGACGACGGCGTCGCTGCTGGCGTCGGCCGTCCTCACCGCGCTGGGCGACCGGGCGGTCTGGGACGCGGTACGCGAGGAACGCCCGGGCGCCGTGGAGGCGCTGGTGGAGACCGTGCTCGTGCGGCGGCCGCCGCTGCGGAACCTCGGACGCGTCGTCGCGTACGACCAGGAGGTCGCCGGGGCGCGTCTGAAGGAGGGCGACCTCGTGCTCGTCAGCCTCACCGGCGAAGGGCCGCTCGCCGACGCGGACCGGCCGGGTGACGTGACGGACGCCGGGGGATGCCCGGTGACCGGGGCGGGAGCAGGAACGGCGGCAGGGACGGGGACGCAGGCAGGAACGGACACGCAGGCAGGGACGGGGGCCGGCGGTGAGGGTGCCGCGGCGGCGGCCGGGGCACCGGCCGGGCGGCCGGAGCAGCACCTCGTCTTCGGCCACGGCCCGCACTACTGCATCGGTGCGCCGCTCGCCCGCCTGGAGGCGGCCGTACTGCTGCGCCGGTTCGCCCGGCGCTTCCCGGACGCCCGGCTCGCACCCGGCGCCGCCGTGTGGGGCCCCAACCTCAGTTACGTCGGCCTCGACCATCTGTACGTGGAGCTGGACCCGGAGAAGACCCCGTCGTCCCGGACCGGAGGGGTGTGACCATGCCCGCGGAGAACGCCGTGGCCGTGGTGGGCATGGCCTGCCGGCTGCCGGGCGCCGACGACGTGCGCCAGTACTGGGCCGCGCTGACGGCGGGCGCGGACGGCGTCAGCCGCCTGGCGCCGGAGGAGCTGCTGGCCCGCGGGGCCGACCCGGACTACGTGGGCCGGGACAACTTCGTCCCGGCCATGGGAACCATCACCGGGTCCCGCCGGTTCGACTGGGCGTTCTTCAAGTACAGCCGGGCCGAGGCGGCGGCGATGGACCCGCAGCAGCGCGTCTTTCTCGAGTGCGCCGCGACGGCCGTCGACGACGCGGCGCTCGACCCGACCCGGTTCCGGGGCCGGGTCGGCGTCTACGCGGGCGCCGACCGGGTCGGCCACCGGGCGGGCGACGCGCTGAGTGAACTCGCCCTCTACATAGGGCGGGAGAAGGACTTCCTCGCCACCCGCGTCGCCTACAAGCTGGGCCTGCGCGGCCCCGCCCTCACCGTCCAGACGGCCTGCTCCACCTCTCTGACCGCGGTTCACCTCGCCGCGCGCGCCCTGGCCGGCGGCGAGTGCGACGCCGCCCTGGCGGGCGGCGTCACCGTGATGCCCGACGGGGAATGGGGCTACCTCTTCGAACCGGGCGGCATCCTGTCGCCCGACGGGTACTGCCGGCCCTTCGACGCGGACGCGGCGGGCACCGTGCCCAGCGAGGGCGTCGCCGTGGTGGTGCTCAAACGGCTCACGGACGCACTGCGTGACGGCGACCGGATCGCCGCCGTGATCGCGGGCACGGCGGTCAACAACGACGGCGCGGACAAGATGGCTTACACCGCGCCGTCCATCGGCGGGCAGAGCGAGGTGATTCGCGCCGCACAGCGCATCGCGGGCGTCGACCCGGCGGACATCGACCACGTCGAGGCACACGGTACGGCGACCAGGCTCGGCGACCCGGTGGAGGTGCAGGCACTGACCGACGTCTTCCGGGACGCGTCCGACGCCACGGGCTGGTGCCGGCTCGGCGCGGTCAAGGGCAACATCGGGCACACCGGTGTGGTGGCGGGAGTCGCCGGCCTGATCAAGACCGCGCTGATGCTGGAGCGCGGGCAGATTGTGCCGACCGCGCACTTCACCAGCCCCAACCCGCTTCTCGAGTTGGAGAGCACGCCCTTCCGGATCGCCGGGCGCAACGAGCCCTGGCCCGACCGCGGCACCCGGCTGGCTGCGGTCAGCTCCTTCGGCGTGGGCGGCACCAACGCGCACGTCCTGCTCCAGGGTGCTCCGAGCCGCGCGCCACGGACCGGGGCGGGCGGCGGTCCCAGGCCGCTCGCGCTGTCGGCGGCCACGCCGGAGGCGCTGGCGCACCTCGCCGACGCGCTCGCGGACCGCCTCGCCCCGCCCACGGCGAGCGACCCGGCCACGACCGGTGCGGACCGGCTCGGGTCGGCCGCGGACCGGCTCGGCTCGGGCGAGGCACCGGCAGCGTTTCCCGCTTCCGCTGCGGATCGCCGACTCGCGCAGGCCCGGGAGGAGTCCGACCCGGACAGCTCCTCCGCAGCGGGGCGGATCATGCCCCTCGACGCCGGGGATTCCGCCGTCGGCAATGAACCGGCGGATCGCCCGGCCGCGTTGGGTGAGTCCGCCGCGGACCGGCTCGCACCGGGCGAGGTCGGCGTTCCAGCGGTGGGTCGCCAACTGGCGCAGGACGGGGCCGGGTCGGGCCCGGGCCGTGATTTTGCCGTGGGTCGGATCAGTCCGCTCGACGACGGGTATTCCGCCGCAGGCGGTGAACGGGTCGCGGACCCGGTCGCGTTGGGTGAGTCCGCAGTGGACCGGTTCGACACCGCCGAGGCCGTCGAACCGGTCGCGGGCGGGCTCGGGCCGGCGGCGGGCGGCGGGCCCGTCGTGGGTGACGAGCCGGTGCTCGACCTGGCCGGGGTGGCGAGGACGCTCGCGGAGCGGCGCCGGCACCGGCACCGCGTCGCGGTGGTGGCATCGGACCCGGCGCAGGCCGCGCGACTGCTGCGTGGTGTGTCGCGGCGGACCGGCGTAGCCGCCCCGGCTCCCGCGCGGCCGCGGAAACTCGGCAAGGTCGCCTTCCTCTTCCCCGGCCAGGGCACCCTCAGGCACGGCGCGGGCGCGGCCGCGTACCGGCTGCTCCCCGGATTCCGGGCGGCGTTCGACGAGGTGCGCAAGGCCGCCCGGGACACGCACTCCGTCGACCTGTCCCCCGCCGTCTCCGAGGACGCGCCCGGCGGCGCCGGGGAGTCCGAGGACTGGTTCGCCGACACGGTGCACCAGCAACTGGGCCTGTTCGCCCTCGGCTACGCCTTCGGGCGGCAGCTGGAGGCCTGGAACATCCGGCCGGCCGCGATGCTCGGCAACAGCGTCGGCGAGTACGCGGCCGCCGCCCTCGCCGGGGTGTGGGACCCGGCGGATGCCGTGGACCTGGTGGGCCGCCGCGCCCGCGCGATGTGGGACACCGCACCCGGCCGGATGGTGAGCGTCGCCGCCCGCGCCGACGAGGTGGCCGCCCGGCTGCCCGCGGCGTGCGAGGTCACCGTGGCCGTCGACGGCCCCGGCTCGGTCGTGCTGTCCGGCCCCGAGGCCGCCATGACGGACCTGCTCGCGGGCGATGCGCTCGAGGGCCTTGAAACCACCCTGATCCACACCCGGCGCGCCTTCCACTCGAAGGCCATGGAACGGGCCGCCGAGGTGGTGCGGGCGACCATGACGTCGATGCCCACCCGCCCGCCTCGGCAGCCACTCGTCTCGAACACCACCGGTGACTGGGCCGATCCGCGGGAGGTGGCCGGCCCCGACTACTGGGCGGCGCAGCTGCGCCGGCCGGTCCTCCTCGCGGCGGCGATGAACACCCTGCTCGGCTCCGGCTGCACGACGTACGTCGAACTCGGCCCGGGCAGCTCCATGCTCGGCGGCCTGCGCCGCAGCCCTGGCTGGGACGCCGACGCCACCGCGGTCCCGCTGGCCTCCCGGCCCGGCGACCCGCCGGAGGCGGGGCTGCTGACGGCGCTGGCCACCTTGTGGGAGCACGGAGCCGACCGCCCGCTGCACGAGGTACTCGGGGTGCTGGACGGGCCCGAGGGAGAGCGGCCGTCGCGCTGCTCCCTGCCGGGCCACCCATTCCTCGGAGAGGACCCGGCCGCCGGGCAGCCGGTCACCGCAGCCGCCCCGGCCCCCGCGCGGGAGCGGCTGCTGTCACCGGCCCATCCGGCCCGGCCGGCGTCGCGCGCCGAACCGGGTGAACCGGGTGGGAAGGGCGAACCGGGTGAACCGGGTGGGAAGGGTGAACCGGCGGGCCGAACGCCCGCCGTCCGGGGCGCGGCGCGGTCCGTGCTGGCGGAGCTGTGGTGCCGCACCCTCGGCGTTCCCGCGGCGCTGGACGACGACGACTTCTTCACCCTCGGCGGAGACTCGCTCATGGCGGTCGGCCTGACGGCCCGCATCAGGGAGCGCACCGGATGCGCGCTGTCCGTCACGGACTTCTCCCGGGCGGCGACGTTCGGCGAGCTCGTCGCGGCGGCCGAGCGGCAACTGCCCGGTCCGTCCGGCGCGGACGGACCCGGCCGCGCCGTTCCCGCCACGCTTCCGGGAGCCGGGCTTCGAGGGGCCTGGGCTCCGGGGTCCGCGGTCCCGGGCGTGGCCACGCTCTGCGCGGAGGGCTCCGGACGGCCGCTGTTCCTGATCGCGGACGCGACCGGCCACGCGCTGCCCTACCGGACACTCGCCGGCCTGGTGGGACCCGCCGCAGACCGGCCCGTCCTCGGACTGGAGGACACCGGGGACGACCGCCCGCGCACGATCGAGGCGCTCGCGGCCGGGCATGTGGAGGCCCTGCTCCGCGTCCAGACCGAGGGCCCGTACACCATCGGCGGCTGGTCCTTCGGCGCGGTCGTCGCGCACGAGACGGCGCGCCGGCTGACCCGGCGCGGCAAGCGGGTGGACCTGCTCGTATGCCTCGACGGCTTCGTCCCGGACACCGCGGGGCTGCCGACGGCCTTCGCCCCGGAGTTCCTGCGCGCCGGTCTGCGCGCCCAGGCCGAGGCCGCGCTCGGGATCGGCCCGCTCGCCCGGCAGGTCCGCCGGAGCCCCGCGCTGCGGCGGCAGTTCATCGCGGGCCAGACGGCGCTGCTGCGCTACCGGCCGCGGCCCGTCGCATGCCCCGCCGTGCTGTTCAAGGCGTCGAGCGGGCGGGCGGAGGCGGACCGGCTGCGCGAGCGGCTGTCGAACCTCTACGCGGGCGGGATCCGGGTGGAGCCGGTGGGCGGCGACCACTGGTCCATGCTCACGCGCCCGTACGCGGAGGACCTGGCACCGAAGCTGCTGGACGTACTGCGGCCCGGTCCACTGACCGGGCGAGGAGAGGACTGACGATGGCCGACATGGCCGACAAGCCGCCGGGCACGGACGCCACACCGGGGACCGGGCCGGTGACGACGACGGCGGATCCGGCCGGCGATCCCGGCACGGCCCCCGCCGCGGAGAAACCGCTGCTGCGCAACCGCGATTTCCAGGCGCTGTGGACCAGCGAGGCGTTCGCCGCGATCGCCAAGGAGACCGCGGAGGTCGCCTATCCGCTGCTGATCCTGGCCACCTCCGGTTCCGCCTTCTACGCGGGCGCGGTCGGATCGGCCCAACTGATCACGGCGAGCCTGCTGTCGATCCCCGGCGGCACGCTCGCCGACCGGGTCGACCGCCGGATGCTGCTCATCACCTGCAACATGGTGCGCGTCGTGCTGCTCGGGCTGTTCGCGCTCCTCATCTTCACCGAGAACGTCAGCCCGTTCGTCATCTTCGGCGTCGCGATCGGATCGGCGGCCTGCCTGGGCATCTCGAACCCGACGGGTCTCGCGGTCATCAAGCAACTGGTGCCGCCCTCGCAGCTCACCCAGGCCACGGCACAGAACCAGGTCAGGTACTTCGCGGCGACCATGGGCGGCCCGCCCGCCGGGGGTTCCCTGTTCGCGGTGTCCCGCGCGTTCCCGTTCCTGAGCGCGGCCCTCGCCTTCCTCGTCTCGACGGTGCTGCTGCTGTTCATCCGCAAGCCGCTCAAGGTGGAGAACGCTGCGCCGGGGGAGAAGCGCAACGCGGCAGAGGGCTTCCGGTTCCTGGCCGGGCAACCCGTCCTCCGGCTCCTGATCGTCTGGATCATGGGCTCGAACATGGCGTTCACCCACACCGGGGTCTTCCTCGCGCTCATCGCCACCGCCGAGAGCCGCGGTGCGTCCCCGGCCTTCACCGGCATGCTGCTGTCGATCGCCGGCGTCGGCGGACTCGTCGGCTCCCTGGTGGCGGGCCCCGTCATCAAATGGGTGCGGCCGCCGGTGCTCTTCCTGACCGCCGCCTGGATCGGACCGGTCGCCGCGATCCTGCTGGCGAACGTCTCCGGCCTGATCCCGCTCGGCATCATCGTCGCCTGCGTGTTCCTGCGCGGGCCGATCACCAGCGCGCTCTTCCTCGCCTACCTGGCCGCCATGGCCCCCGACAGGGTGCAGGGCCGGGTGCTCGGAGCGGTGATGTTCATGTCCATGGTCGCCGCGCCCGTCGGTGTGTTCGGCGTCGGCGCCATCTTCGACCTGGCCGGCTCCACCTGGGTGTTCACGGCCATGGCGATCATCTCCGGCCTGGCCGCGCTGCCCACCCTCAGCCCGCACATCCGCAAGCTCGCACCGCCGGAGGAGTACGCCGACACCACGGCGGCCCCCGCCACCGACCGTACCTGAGACGCCGGCCGGACCCACGATGCCGGCCGGACCCACGATGCCGGCCGAAGCAGCCGACCGGACCGAAGCCGGACCGAAGAAGGAGACCTGATGACCGCAGAGACATCGGACGCGGCCCCCGTCACGACCGGCGCCGGCCCGCTGCCGCCGGAGTTCTTCACCGCCCCCGAGGCAGGCGCCACGCACGCCGCGAACGCGAAGCTGCGGGCGTCCGGATGCCCGGTCCACGCCATCAACTACCCGCCGGGCGGTGACGCCTATGTCGTCGCCGACTACGAGACCGCGCTCAAGAGCTTCAGCGATCCACGCCTGTCCAAGCAGGTCGACAACGCGCCCGCCTGGTTCCGGGACCTCCTCAAGGACAGCAGCCCGGTCCTCATACGCAACATGATCACCGCGGACCCGCCGGAGCACACCCGGCTGCGCAGGCTGGTCAGCCGGGCCTTCGTACCGCGCCGGATGGCGCTGCTGCGGCCGCGCATCCAGGAGATCACTGACGAACTCATCGACGCCTTCCCCGAGTCGGGCGAGGTCGACCTGATGGAGTTCGCCTTCTCCCTGCCGATGCGCGTCATCTGCGAGTTCCTCGGTGTCCCGATCGCGGACCGCCCCGACCTGCACGCCTGGGGCCACTGGCTCAGCGGCGCGCCGTTCGCGGACGAGGAGTCGAACCGGAAGCTGAAATGGGCGAGCGACAGCGTCGAGCGCTACCTCGTCGACCTGCTGGAGGAACGCCGCCGCTCCGGCCTCGGCGACGACCTGGTCAGCATCCTGCTGAAGGCCGCCGACGAGGAGGACGTCTTCACCAACGACGAACTCGTCTCCACCCTGGTCCTGCTGATCATCGCCGGTCACAAGACCACCGCCAACCTCATCGGCAACGGGATGCAGGCCCTGTTCGCCCAACCCGACCAGCTCGAACTGCTCCGCGCCAGGCCCGAGCTGGCCGAGTCGGCCGTCGAGGAGTTCCTTCGCTTCGAACCGCCGGTCTACCGCGGCACCCTGCGCGTCGCCACGCAGGACATGGAGCTGGCCGGCTGCCCCATACCCAAGGAGGGCTTCGTCCACATCCTGATGGACTCCGCCAACCGCGATCCACAGGCGTTCGAGGACCCCGACCGGCTGGACATCACCCGTGGTTCCAACCGCCATCTGGCCTTCGGCCAGGGCGCGCACTTCTGCGTGGGCGCCCCGCTGTCCCGTGTCGAGGGGCAGGTTGCCTTCCCCACCCTGCTGCGCAGGCTGCCCGGTCTGGCCCTGACGGTCCCGCACGACCAGCTGGAGTGGGTCTTCGACAACTCCACCAGCCGCGGCCTGAAGTCACTGCCGGTGCGCTACGACGCCCGGCTGGCAGCCCACGAACCGGAGAACTGAGATGAGCACTGGCACCACCCTGGTCTGCCTGCCCTTCGCCGGTGCGGGAGCCTCCTTCTACCGCCCGTGGCAGCGGCTCGCCGGCGACGGGCTGACCATCCTTCCGCTGCAGCTCCCGGGCCGGGAACGGCGCATCGACGAGGACCCGTACACCGACGCGCACGCCGCCGCCGACGGCCTGCTGGCCGAGCTCCGCGACACCCTAGGCGACGTGGGGGAGCCGCACCGGGTCGCGCTGTTCGGGCACAGCCTCGGCGCGGTGCTCGCCTACGAACTGGCGCACCGCCTGACCGCCGCACCGGGCATCGAACTGGTCCGGCTGTTCGTCAGTGGCTCCCCGCAGCCCGCGGAGCAGCGGGCCCGGCGCGCCACCGGTCTGCCCGACGACGAATTCCTCGCCCGTGTCAACGAGTTCGCCGGCTACACGCACGAGGCCCTCGAGGACCCCGAGATGCGTGAGCTGATCCTCCCGACGCTGCGGGCCGACGTCGAGATGCACGAGAACTACGTGCCGGGCACGGACACGCCGCTCCCCGCGCCCATCACCTCGCTGCGCGGCGCCGACGACGAACTGGTGAGCCGGGACGAGGCCGCCGCCTGGTCCAAGGTCGCCGGCGCGGACTTCCGGCCGGTCGAACTGCCCGGCGGGCACATGTACCTCACAGAGTCGCCCGCCGCGCTGCTGGAGGTCGTCTCCGGCGAGATCCGCCGAGGAGCGTGCGAGCCGTGCGCCTGACGGAGAAGGTCGTCCTCGTCACCGGGGCGGCCCGCGGTCTCGGCCGCGCCACCGCCGTGGCGTGCGCGGCCGAGGGCGCCGACCTGGTGCTGCTCGACCTCTGTGGCGACCTGCCCGGAGTGCCGTACCCGCTGGGTACGGCCGGGCAGCTGGAGCACACCGCCGCGCTGTGCCGCGCGGAGGGCGTCGCGGTGCTCACGGCCGAGTGCGACGTACGGGACCTGCGATCGGTGGAGGCGGCGGTCGCGCTGGCCGAGGACCGGTTCGGCCGGGTCGACGCCGTCGTCAACAACGCGGGCATCGCGGCGCCCTCGGGCAAACCGGCGCACGAGATCGGCGAGGACGAGTGGGCGCTGATGATCGACGTCGACCTGTCCGGCGCCTGGCGGGTGATCCGTACGGTCGGCAAGGCGATGAGCGCCCGCCGGTCGGGCAGCATCGTCAACATCGCCTCCACCGCGGGCCTGGTCGGATACCGGCACTTCGCCGGGTACGTGGCGGCCAAGCACGGACTGGTGGGGCTGACGAAGGCCGCTGCACTCGACTACGCACCCACGAAGGTCCGGGTCAACGCCGTCTGCCCCGGCTCGGTGCGCGACGACTCGACGGCGGAGGGCCGGATGCTCGCCGAGATCGCACGGGCGCTCGACGTTCCGGTGAGCGAGCACGAGCAGACGTTCGTCGAGGCGCAGCCGATGAACGCGCTGATCGAGCCCGAGGACGTCGCCTCCGCCGTGGTCTACCTGGTCTCGGACGACTCCCGGCAGGTGACCGGGGCGGTGCTGACCGTCGACGGCGGATTCACGGCCCGCTGAAGGACCGCCGAGCAGGCGGAGCAGGCCGAACAGGCCGAACAGGCCGAACAGGCCGAACAGGCCGAACAACTCGAACGGCCCGACAGGCCGGGTGGCCCGATGAGAACGAACAGGGCGAAAGGCCGAACAGACAGGGGAGGACACCCGTGCTGGGTGCAGAGTGCCATGCGGTCCGCGTCCGGCTCACCGGTCCGCCGGTGTCCGCGCGGACGCTCGACGCCCGCCTGAGCGCCGCCGGGCCCTGGCGGCTGTGGACGGACGACGTACCCGCCGGGGCTGCGGAGCCGCTCGCCGCCCGCCGCCGGGAGGCGGAACTGCGCCGGCCGGCGGTCGGCGTGCGATGCGTCCTGCTGCGGTACGCCGACGGTGAGGCGGACCTGGTGGCCGTGGCGCACCGGGACCGGCTGGACCGGCGCGGACTGGCGCACCTGATCGGCGTACTGACCGGGACCAGGGCCCCCTCCGCGTGCCCCGAGCCCGCCCCGGGCCGTGCCGGCCGCCCGGCCGAGGGCCCCGCCCCGGACTGGGGCCGGGGCGAGCCCGGCTCGCTCCGGCACGGCACTCACCACCTCGACCTGCCCGACGGCGCCGCCGCGGCGCCCGGCGCGGGCCCGGCCCGCCTGCTGGCCGCGCTCGCCCTCACCCTGAGCCGCTACGAGGGCCACGGCTCCACGGGTAGCGCGGTCGTCGCGACCGACCGCACCGGAGCACGGGAGATCGCGGTGGAGCCGGCGGCCGCCCTCGGCGCCCTCACCGCCGCGTGCGAGGGCGCGCCGGCCGGGGCGGACCGTCCCGTAACGGCCGGGCTGATCGAGGACACGGACCCCGGCGGCGGGCCGCTCGGCGACGAGTACCTGCCCTTCCTCGCCCCCCGCTTCCCGCTGACCTTCGCGCTCGGCCCGCTGCCGGACGGCGGCTCGCGGCTGTGGTGCGGTCACCGGCACAGCCATGTCGCGCCGGACGCCGCCCGACAGTTCCTCCGGCACCTGGCCCATGTGTACGGGCAGGTGGAGCGCGTGCCGCGGAGCCCGGTCGCCGACGTGGAGCTGCTGGACACCGCGGAGCGGGACAGGGTCGTGCGCCTCGGGCGGTCCGCCCCCGCCCGCTCGTCCGGAGGGTCCGCCCCCGCGCCCGGGCGGGTCACGCTGCCCGAGGCGTTCCGGCGGGTGGCGGCGGCGACACCCGACGCCGTCGCCGTGTGCGAGGGCGGCATCCGGCTCACCTACCGTGAGCTGGACGAACGGTCCACCCGGTACGCGGCCGGCCTGCGGGCCCACGGCGTCCGGGACGGCGACCGGGTGGGCGTCTGCCTGGAGCGGACCGCGGAGCTGGTCGTCACCATGCTCGGCGTGCTCAAGGCGGGGGCGGCGTACGTACCGGCCGACCCGGCCTATCCGGTGGACCGCCTCGTCTACACGGCGGCGGACGCCGGGCTGGGCGTGGTGGTCACCCGGCTGCCGGAGTTCCCGCGCGGCGGTGACACCGCCGTGCTCACCCCCGACGAGCTGTCGGCGGAGGAGGACCGGGAGGGCTCAGGGGCACCCGGCACCGCCGCCCCGCCGTCCCCGGCGACGACGCCGGACGACCCGGCGTACGTCATCTACACCTCGGGCTCCACCGGGCGTCCCAAGGGCGTGGTCGTACCCCACCGCAACGTCGTCTCCCTCGTCGAGGCGACCCGCGAGGAGTACCGGCTCGGCACCGGCGACGTGTGGACGCTGTTCCACTCCGGGGCCTTCGACTTCTCGGTGTGGGAGATCTGGGGCTGTCTGCTGACGGGCGGCCGGCTCGTGGTCGTGCCCTACTTCGTCTCGCGCGATCCCGAGGAGTTCCGCGACCTGCTCGTCGCCGAACGGGTGACGGTGCTCAGCCAGACCCCTTCCGCCTTCTCGCAGCTGCTCCGGGTCGACCACGGCGGACTCGCCGTCCGCCTCGTGGTGTTCGGCGGTGAACCGCTGGACAGCAGGATGCTGCTGCCCTGGTTCGACCGCCATCCCGAAGGGGCGTGCCGGATGGTGAACATGTTCGGCATCACCGAGACGACCGTGCACGTCACCGCCCAGACCGTGACGCGCGGGCCGGCCCTGGCCGGATCGCGCTCCGTGGGCCGGGCCCTGCCCGGCTGGCACCTGTACGTGACCGACGAGCGCGGCCGGCCGGTGCCTCCGGGAGTGAGCGGCGAGATCTGCGTCGGCGGCGCGGGAGTGGCCATCGGCTACCTCAACCGGCCGGAACTCACCGGGCAGCGGTTCGTGCCCGATCCGTACACGGGACCGGACGCCGGTCCGCTCACGGCTCCGTACGCCGGCACCGGCTCGCACACCGGCCGGGGAACGCCTCCTCCCGCGGTCCGGCGGATGTACCGCAGCGGCGACCTGGGCAGGCTCCTGCCCGACGGGAGGCTGGAACATCTCGGCCGGATCGACAGCCAGGTCAAGATCCGTGGCTTCCGCATCGAGCTCGACGAGATCCGTTCCGTCCTCCTGGAGGACCCGGACGTCCGGGCGGCCGCCGTCGTGGTCCGCAGGGACGACCCCGAGGATCCCGCCGCCGCGAGGCTGGACGCCTACGTCGTGCCGGCCGACGGCGTGGCCGCCGCGGACACGCAGGCGATCCGCAAGCGAGCCGCGGGCATCCTGCCCGAACACATGGTCCCCGCCACGGTCACGGCCCTCGACACGCTCCCGCTGACGACGAACGGCAAGCTCGACGCCTCCCGCCTGCCGTCCCCGTCCCGTTCCTCGGCTCCGGCGCCGGCCGGGGCGGAGGCCGGAGAGCCGACCGGGGCGGGCGCGGTCACGGGCCTGGCCGAGGCCCTGCTGGAGATCTGGGCGACAGTGCTGGGCACCCCCGTGGGCCTGGACGACGACTTCTTCGAGCTGGGCGGCAACTCCCTCTTCGCGGTCCGGATCAGTGCGGCGCTGCGCGCCCGAGGTCTGCCGTCACTGCCGCTGCGCGACCTCTACCGCACGCCGACGGTCCGGGCGCTGACGAGGGATCGCGAGGCCTGAGCGCGGCGGCGGCCGGTGGCGCGGGGCGGCCGGCGGGCGGTCCGGTCGGCGCCGGCGCGGAAAGGCGCGTCCCGGGCCGGGTCATCCCTCGGTGCACCGGACCACTGCGTCCAGCACCCGGTCCGTGTCCGCCTCGGTGGTGCGCCAGTTGCTGAAGGCGGCGCGCAGCCCGTGCCGGCCGTCGAAGAACGTCGGAGTCACGAACGCCTCGCCGGAGGCGGCGATGGCGCGGCCCGCCG
This sequence comes from Streptomyces sp. GC420, assembly GCF_009916105.1. Lineage (GTDB taxonomy): Bacteria > Actinomycetota > Actinomycetes > Streptomycetales > Streptomycetaceae > Streptomyces. The sequence continues at coordinate 48,696 of NZ_JAAAXQ010000007.1, forward strand.
CGTGGACGCGTTCCCACGTCGGATTGCCGGCGAGCGTGAAGCAGACGACGTTGAGCCGGACGGGTGCCAGGAGCCGCAGGTGGGGCGCGGCCTCGATCCGCTCGCCCAGGCGCCGGGCGAGAGCCGCGTTGCGCTCGACGATCTCGCGGTGCCCGTCCGCGCCGTACGCCGTGAGGGAGAACCAGGCGGCGAGCGCGCGCAGGCGGCGGGAGTTCTCCGGGGTGAGGTGGAGGAAGTCCGGGTCGCCCGTCGGCATGCCGAGGTACGGCGAGGAGTTGTGGAACACCCGTACCTGGAGGTCCTGGCGCCGGGTGAACTGCACGGCCGCGTCGTAGGGGACGTTGAGCCACTTGTGCAGGTCGACGCAGACGGAGTCGGCGGCGTCAAGGCCCTCGGTGAGGTGCGCGTACGAGGGGGAGAGCGCGGCGAAGCCGCCGAAGGCCGCGTCCACGTGCAGCCAGAAGCCGTACCGCTCCTTGAGCGCGGCGATGGCGCGCAGGTCGTCGAAGTCGACGGTGTTCACGGTCCCGGCGTTGGCCACGACGATCGCCGGGCGGCCGTCGAGTTCGTGGAGCGCGGCGGCGAGCGCCCCGACGTCGACCGCCTCCCGCCCGCCGGGAAGGACGGGAACCGTGCGCAGGCTGTCCCGGCCGATGCCGAGCACGGACATCGCCTTGGGGATGCTGGAGTGCGGGCTGCCGGACAGCACCCGCACCGGGCCGAGGGCGGCGGTCCCCTGCCGGGACACGGACACGCCCCGCCGCTCTCCGAGCCATTCGCGGGCGACGGCGAGACCGACGGTGTTGGAGACGGTGGCGCCGGTGACGAAGGCGCCGCTGTGGGCGTCGCTCAGTCCGAAGAGTCCGCGCAGCCACCGGACGGTCTCGCGCTCGAGCGCCGTCGCCGAGGAGTCGCCACCGCCGGAGACGTTCTGGTCGAAGGTGCTGGTCAGCCAGTCCCCGATGAGCGCCGCGGGGGTGGCGCCGCCGGTGACGAAGCCGAGGTAACGGGGGCCCGCGGAGGCCGAGAAGCCCGGCGCCCAGCGCTCGGCGAAGCGCGCCAGGGCGCCCCGGGCGCCGGTGCCGGTGACCGGGACGGGGTTGGCCGCGGGCGGCCCCGCGAGCCGTGCCACCGGCCGGTCGGCCAGGCCTTCCAGCTCGCGGGCGGCGAACTCCTGGGCCGACCGGAGCAGTTCGGGGAGACGGGAGAGATCGTCGGCGAGTGTGTCGTGCATGAGCGGCAGCGTAGGCAGGCCCCCCTGGAAGTTCCTGGTCCAATTGCGGGAAACTGGACCAATGCAGCAACCGGTGCAGGGAACCCTGGGGGCTCGCGGTTTCGCCGCGGGGCTCGGCGAGTGGCGCCGCAAGGACGGGCCGCTGGCGCGGTCCTTCGCCGCGGCCGTACGGGAAGCGGTGACCGACGGCCGCATCCCGGCCGGCACCCGGCTCCCCTCGGAGCGCGAACTCGCCCGCGAGCTGCGCGTCAGCCGCGGCACCGTCGTCGCGGCCCTGACCGCGCTGCGGGACGAGGGCTGGCTGCGCACCCGGCAGGGCAGTGGCAGCGCCGTGTGCCTGCCGCCGCGGCTCATCGAGCGCCTCGCGCCGTGGTCGCAGGACCAGGGCGGTGCCGGGGGCGCGGACCTGGACCTGACTCTCGCGGTCACGGCGGCGCCCCACGCCGCCTACCTCGCGGCGCTGCGCCGGGCCACCGGCCGCAGCGCGCCGCTGCTCGCCGACTCGGGGACGGCGACGGCCGGCCTGCCGCGGCTGCGTGAACTGATCGCGGAGCGCTACACACGCTCCGGCCTGGCGACCCGGCCCGAGCAGATCCTCGTCACCTCCGGCGCGCAGGCGGCACTCACGCTGCTCGCGGAACAGCTGCACACCGACCGCGGGAGACCGGTCCTGGTGGAGAGCCCGACATACCCCGGTGCGCCCGCGGTTCTGCGCCGCCGCGCCCGGATGGTCACGGTCCCGGTGACGTCCCGGGACGGCTGGGACACCGAACGGCTCGCCGGGACCGTACGGGCGAGCGGCGCCCGGCTCGCCTACCTGATACCCGACTTCCACAATCCCACCGGCGCGCTCATGCCCGGCGGGACCAGGGCGGAGGTCGCCGCCGTCGCCGAGCGGCACGGGCTGACCGTCGTCGCCGACGAGACCATGCGCGCGCTCGACCTGCGGACCCCGCCCGAGGAGGTGCCTCACCTCTCCGGCAGCCGGGTCGTCCAGATCGGTTCGATGAGCAAGGTGCTGTGGAGCGGTCTGCGCACGGGCTGGATCCGGGCGGGCGCCGGCCTGGTACGGGAGCTGCTGCGCAACCCGCTGCAGGGGCAGCTGTCGGCGGCGCCGCTGGAGCAGTTGATCGCCGCCGAGCTGCTCGAGGACGGCCTGGACGCGGTGATCGCGGACCGTCGTGACCGGCTGCGGGCGCAGCGCGACCACCTGGTGCGGCTGCTCGCGGGGACGGAGTGGACGTTCACCGTGCCCGACGGCGGGCTGACGCTGTGGATTCACCTCGGCCGGGGCGTGACCGCCACGGAACTCGCCGCGAGAGTGGCACGGCGCGGGCTCGCGGTGTCGCCGGGGCCGGTGTTCGCGGCCGACCGGACGACCCTTGCGCACTATCTGCGGCTTCCCTTCACGGCCGAGTCGGACACGCTGACCAGGGCGGTGGGGCTGCTGCGCGAGCTGGAACCGCGGCCGTAGCCGCCGGCGTCACAGTGGTCGTGGCATTCCGGCCCGGCGCCGTCCGGCCCGGCGCGGGGTGCCGGCCGCTGGGTGCCGGTGCCGGTGCCGGCCGTCCGGTCCCAGGGACTTCCCAGCGACTTCCAAGAATGGTGGGGGAGGCTGAGCGCCGTCCGGAGCGGTAGCCGGGGGAGGCTGCGGGTCAGGACGCCGGGGGCCGCGCCCAGGGGGGCGTGCGGGCGAAGGCGACGACACCGGTCGTGGCGCGTCGCGACTCGTCCGCGCGTTGGGCGCCGCCCCCCGGCAGGCATGCGGTGTGGGGAGCGGTGACCCGGCGACCCGCGGCCGGGGCGGAGGCGCGGCCGGACAGGGGCCGCAGAGGGAACCTTCCGCACCCGGTGTCAGCGCACACCGCGGGGCCGGAACTGGACGCTGATGCGCGGGCCCGCGGGGCGGTTGGTCTTGGGGACCGCGTGGTCGTACGTGCGCTGGCAGGTGCCGCCCATGACGATCAGGTCGCCGTGGCCGAGGAGGCGCCGGGCGGTGGGGCCGTGGCCCTGGCGGGGCCGTAGGAGGAGGGCCCGGGTTTCGCCGACGGAGAGGATGGCGACCATGGTGTTCTCGGTACGGCCGCGGCCGATTCGGTCCCCGTGCCAGGCGACGCTGTCCCGGCCGTCGCGGTAGTAGCACAGGCCCGCCGTGGCGAAGGGTTCGCCGAGCTCGGGGCGGTAGTGCTCGGTGAGGGCGTCCCTGGCCTCGGTGAGGACGGGGTGGGGGAGCGGGGCGTTCTCGTCGTAGTGGGCGAGCAGCCTGGGGACGTCGACCTCGCGTTCGTACATCCGGCGGCGTTCCGCACGCCAGGGCACGGTGGCGGCGAGGTGTTCGAACAGTGTGTCGGCCCCGGTGAGCCACGCGGGGAGGAAGTCGATCCAGGCGCCCTGCCCCAGGTCCGTGCGTCGCACCCCGCGCAGCGGGCCCAGACCGATCGGCCCGGCCCCGCCGAAGAGCGTGCCCTGGAGGTGGAAGGACATGCAGCCATCGTACGCCACTATTAGAACAAGTGCTCGACGGCGTTCCCGTTGGTCTCGTCGGCGGGCTTCTCACCGGACATGACAAAGAACCCCGGTCGCTCACCTCTGGGCGACCGGGGCTCCCCACCCCAATGTGTCCGGATCCGGCCGCAGCCGCGTCACTCCCCCGAGTGTGCGGTTCGCACTCCGCGCGCCGTTACGGCCGGTTCCGATGCACTGATCAAAACAGCCCCCGCCAACCGATCGCTAACATGAGGCCAACGGTCCAGTCGGGAGGCGTGGGAATGCGGTTCGGCCTGCTCGGTCCGCTGACCGTGTACGACGACGAGGGCACCGCGCACCCCGTCGGCGGCCCCAAGGCCCGTGCCCTGCTCACCGCGTTGCTGCTCGGCGCCAACCGCGTCGTCTCCGTCGACGCCCTCAAGGACGCCCTGTGGGGCGCCGACCCGCCGGCGTCCGCGCACGCCTCCCTGCACAACCACGTCACCCGGCTGCGCCGCGCACTCACCCCGCTGACCGGCGAGGACGTGCTGCGCGCCGTGGCGCCCGGCTATCTGCTGCGGGTCGCCGAGGGCGAACTCGACACCGAGGTCTTCCAGAACCGGATAGCCGCCGCCCGGGCCGCGCACGCCGGCCGTGACTGGGCCACCACGTCGGTGGAGGCCGGCGCCGCGCTCGCGCTGTGGCGCGGCGCGCCCGAACCGTCCGTGCCCGGCATGGACACGCTCCTCCAACGCCTCGAAGAGGCAAGGCTGCTGGCGCTGGAGTGGCGCTACGACGCCGAGCTGGCCATGGGGGATCGAATGAACGCATGGTCGGTACCGGGATACACGGGCACCAGGGAGCTGGGCGCAGGTGCGAGCGGGCGCGTCGTGCTGGCCGTCCACGAGGAC